>NZ_JBYIRL010000040.1:0-78828 GCF_057708125.1 Actinacidiphila sp. bgisy145 | reverse complement strand
CCCCCTCCCCTTTCGTCCGCCGTCGGCCGACGGACCGGTCAGGCGGCCGCCGAGCGGTAGGGGCGGAAGAAGGCGCGCAGCTCCGCCGCGTAGATCTCGGGTTCCTCGAAGGCGGCGAAGTGGCCGCCGCGGGCCGGCTCGTTGACGTACGCGACGTTCGCGGTGCGCTCGAGCCAGGCGCGCGGCGGGCGGACGATGTCGCCGGGGAAGAGGGAGAAGCCGGAGGGGACCTCGACGCGGCGGGCCAACTGGGCGGGCGGGATCGCGCCGTTGGCGGCGTACATGCGCATCGAGGAGCCGATGGTGCCGGTGAGCCAGTAGAGCGTGACGTTGGTGAGGATCTCGTCCTTGGTGTAGCTGCGCTCGATGTCGCCGCCGCAGTCGCTCCACGCGCGGAGCTTCTCGACGATCCAGGCGGCCAGCCCCGCGGGCGAGTCGTTGAGGCCGAACGCGGCGGTCTGCGGCTTCGTACGGTGCATGGCGGCGTAGCCGCCCTCGGCCGCGCCCCAGGCGGCGACGCGGTCGAACCAGGCGCGTTCCTCGGGGGCGAGTTGCGCGGGGTCGGCGGGCGGCACCGGCACGCCGGCGTCAGTGCGGTGGACGGCGACGACCCGGTCCGGGTGGTCGAGCGCGAGGTAGCGGCTGACGTGGCTGCCGATGTCGCCGCCCGCGGCGCCGTACGCGCGGTAGCCGAGCCGCTCCATGAGTTCGGCCCACAGCGCGGCGACGGCGATGGAGTTCAGCGGCGGGCCGGCGGGGCGGTCGGAGTAGCCGTAGCCGGGCATGTCGGGAACGACGACGTCGAAGGCGTCGGCCGGGTCGGCGCCGTGCGCACCGGGGTCGGTGAGCAGCGGGATGACCTTGGCGTAGCGCCAGAAGGAGTCCGGCCAGCCGTGGCTGAGCACCAGCGGCAGCACACGGGTGCCGGCGGGCGCGACGGCCCGCGCGTGGACGAAGTGCACGCCGAGGCCGCGGGGCCCGCCGGGGGTGCCGGGTCCGCCGGGGGCGCCGGGTCCGCCCGGGGTACCGGGTCCACCGAGCGTGGTCCGGAAGTGCGGGAAGCGGCCGAGCGCGGCCTCCTGCGCACTCCAGTCGAAGCCGTCGGCCCAGTAGGTGACGAGTTCGCGCAGGTAGTCCAGGTCCGTGCCGAGCGCCCAGCCCGCGTCGGCGGGCGCGTCCGGCCAGCGCGTCGCCCGCAGGCGGGCCCGCAGGTCCGCCAGGACCGCGGGGTCGGTCGACAGCGTGAACGGCTCGGGCTCGGGCGCGGCATCGGGCATACCCGGCACCCTACCGACCGCCCCGCCCGGACCCGGGGACCACCGGGTCGGGCCCCGGGAGCATCAGGTCGGACGGCGAAATTCCGGTGCGCCGCGGCACCGGCCGTGGCAGGCTCCCGCCATGCCGATCGCCGATGTGTCCGCGGATGTCCGTCTCGCCTACGAGACCTTCGGCGACCCCGCCGACCCCCCGGTACTGCTCGTGATGGGCTTCGGGGCGCAACTGCTCGGCTGGCACGAGGACTTCTGCCGGGCGCTGGCCGACCGCGGCCGCTACGTGATCCGGTACGACAACCGCGACTGCGGGCTGTCCACCAGGTTCGACGACCACCCGGTGGACATGGCGGAGTTCATCGCAGCCGTCAGCTCCGGCGACATCCCCGCCGCCCTGGCGATGGTGCCCTACCGGCTCCCCGACATGGCCGGGGACGGCTTCGGGCTGCTCACCGCGCTGGGCATCGAACGCGCCCATGTCGTCGGCGCCTCGATGGGCGGCATGATCGCCCAGACGATGGCCCTGTCCCGCCCGGAACGGGTGCTGACCCTGACGTCGATGATGTCCTCCACCGGCGAGCAGGAGTACGGGCGGTCCAGCCCGCAGGCGCAGGCGGTGCTCTTCGGCCCCCGGCCCGCGGACCGCGCGGGGTACGTCGCGGCGGCGGACCGCGAGCTGGTGTGGGCCTCCCGGCGCTACGGCGACGCCGCGGTGCTGCGCGAGCTGGCCGCCGCGAGCTACGACCGCGCCTACTACCCCGCCGGTGTCGCCCGGCAGCTCGGCGCGATGGTCCTCGGCGGCTCGCGCGCGGACGCGCTGCGCGACCTGCGGATGCCGACGCTGGTGATCCACGGGCTGGACGACACGCTGATCGACCCCAGCGGCGGCCGGCGCACCGCGGAGCTGGTGCCCGGTGCCGAACTCCTCCTGGTGCCCGACATGGGCCACGACCGCCCGCGCGCCCTGTGGCCCCTGCTCATCGACGCCCTGGCGGCCCACACCGCCTGAGCGGACGCTCCGGACGGGTCGCCTGCACACCTCGCGCGCCGCCTTCCGCGGAGCCGGCGGTCACGCCTTCCCGCCGTCGGGGGAACCGCAGCGCGCGGAGGGCGGGTTTCCCTCCGTGTGCGGTTGGTGGCACGCTGTCGTCATGACGGGCAACGTTCCTGCGGAGACATCGAGCTTCGTCGGCCGGGACACTGAACTCGGTTGGCTGCTGGGGGCGTTGGCCCGATGCCGGCTGGTGACGCTGACCGGTCCCGGCGGCATCGGGAAGACCCGGCTGGCGCAGCGCGCCGCCGGTGACGTGCTCGCGGCGGTCGCGGCAGGTCGCGCCGCGGGACCGGACAGCGCCGCGGAACCGGACGGCGCCGACGGCGCCGGGGCCGCGCACGCGGCCGCCGCGCGCTTCCCCGACGGCGTGTGGTGGGCGGACCTCAGCACGCTGACCGGCCCCGAGCTGCTGCTGACGACGGTCAGCGACGCGGTGGACCTCGCGGACCACTCGCTGCGGATGCCGCTGGACGCGCTCAGCGAGTGGCTCGCCGGCCGGCGGACGCTGCTGGTGCTGGACTCCTGCGAGCACCTGGTCGACGCGTGCGCCCACCTCGTCGGGGAGTTGCTGACCGCGGCGCCCGGCCTCGCGGTGCTGGCGACCAGCCGCAGCCCGCTCGGCTCGGTGGTGGAGGAGCTGGTGGAGGTGCTGCCGCTGCCGGCCGACGGGCCGGACGCGCTCGCGCTGTTCACCGACCGGGTCACCGACCGGCTGGGCCGCGCCCCGCTCGCCGAGCCGGGCGCGGCCGAAGCCGCCGCGGCGATCTGCCACCGCCTGGAGGGCATCCCGCTGGCGATCGAACTGGCCGCCGCGCGGGTGGCGTCGGTCGGCCCGGGCGCCGTCGCCGACGTGGCCGAGCGGCTCGGCTCGCGCTTCGACACGCTCGCCGCGGTCGGCGCGGTGTGGCCGCGGCGGCACCAGACGCTGCGCACCACCATCGGCTGGAGCCACGAGTTGTGCGCGCCGCTGGAGCGGCTGCTGTGGGCGCGGCTGAGCGTCTTCCGCGGCACGTTCGACCTCGCCGCGGCCCAGGCGGTCGCCACCGGGGGGCCGTTGGAGGCGGCGGCGGTGGCGCCGATGCTGGAGCGGCTGGTCGCGCAGTCCGTGCTGCGCGGGATCGGCGCGGACCCCGAGCCCGCCCCGGCCCCCGTGCCCGTACCGGCGCCCGCGGAATCCGGCGGCGGCGACGCCGCGGCCGCGGCCGCACCCGCGACTCCGCCGGTGACCGCAGCGCGGGGCTGTGCCGGGGCCCGCTACCGCATGCTCGACACCATCCGGGAGTACGGCCACGCCTGGCTGGAGGAGTTGGGCGAGGTCGCCGTCACCGAGCAGCAGCACGCCGAGTACTTCACCGGGCTGGCCCGCTGGGCGGACGCCGCCTGGTCCGGACGCGACCAACTGCTCGGCTACCGGCGGATCGAGGACGCCCACCCGGACCTGCGCGCCGCCCTCGACCACTGGCTCGACCACGATGACCCGCGGGCCGCCGAACTCGCCGGCCTGCTGGTCTACTTCTGGAGCTGCTGCGGCCACCTCAAGGAGGCCCGGTCCTACCTGGAGCGCGCCCTCGACCAGCACACCGCCCCCGGCCCGGCCCGCACCCGGGCCCTGATCGGCCTCGGCGCGGCGCTCACCCTCCAGGGCGAGTACGAGCGCGCCGCCGCCCTGGACGCGCAGGTGCGCGCGGTCACCGTGCGCGGCGACAGCGCCGACCGGATGGCCGCGGCCTGCCTGACCGGCCTGCTGGGGATGCTCACCGGGCAGTCCCGCACCGCCCTGGACGCCGTTCGGGACGCGCTCGGCGCCACCTCGGGCCTGCCGGCCGCCGGGGCCGGGTTCGGCACGCCCGACCGGCTGCGCTGCCACCTGCTGGAGGTGCTGTCGCTCACCGCGCTCGGCGAGCTCGCCGAAGGGCGGTCGCGGGCACTGGAGTTGCGCCGGTACTGCGTGGAGACCGGCGAGGTGTGGACCCGCTCCTACCTGGACTACCAGCTGTCGGTGGTGGCCCTGTTCTCCGCCGAGCCCAGGGACGCGGTCGCCTACGCGCGGACGATGCTGGAGAGCAAGCACCTGCTGGGCGACGCCTTCGGGATAGCGCTCGGCCTGGACCTGTTGGCCGCCGCGCTCGCCGCCGACGGCCGCCCCGAGCAGGCCGCGTCGGTCTACGGCACCGGCGGGGCGTACTGGCGCAGCGTGGGCCACCCCCAGCGCGGGGCACCGGAGTTGCAGCCGGTGCGGGACCGCTGCGAGCAGACGGCCCGCGCGGCGCTCGGCGACGAGGGTTACGCGGCCGCGTTCGCCCGCGGCGCCGCCGCCCACGGCCCGACCGCCCTGTCCGCCGCCCTGCGCCCCGACCCCGCCCCGCACGAGTAGCCGCACCGTACGAGCGGCCGGGACGCGTGGTACCCAGAGCCCGCTTGTTCGCGTACCGTCAAGTCGACCGGGTCGCGCCCCTGCTCGGTCCGCACCGCCGAACCGACGGACGGGAGAAGGACATTGCGTATCGCGCGACGGATCGGCCGGTGGGCCGGCGGCATCGCGGGCGCCGCGGCGCTGGTGCTGCTGGGGACCGGGCCCGCCGCGGCCGACGTGCCGATCGGCCAGCCGATGAGCGGCGAGATGACGTACTACAACGACGTCGGCTACGGCGCCTGCGGCACCTCGATCGACGCCTCGACGCAGTACCTGGTCGCCGTGTCGTACCAGTGGTGGACCGCGGCCAACCCGAACAACGACCCGCTGTGCAGCGGGATCTCGGTACAGGTCAGCTACGGCGGCAAGACGATCACCGTGCCGGTCGCCGACAAGTGCCCGACCTGCGACGCGAGCCACATCGACCTGAGCGAGCCGGCGTTCACCGAGTTCGCGCCGACCGGGACCGGGGTCGTCACCGGCATCACCTGGCAGTTCGTGTCCTCCGGCGGCACCACCACCCCGCCGCCGCTCGCGGCGCCGACCGGGCTGACGGTGACCGGCACCACCGGCACCACGGTGTCGCTGGCGTGGACCGGCGTCAGCGGCGCCGCGTCGTACACCGTGCGGCGCGACGGCGCCGCGGCGGGGACCGCCACCGGCACCACCTTCACCGACACCGGGCTGGCCGAGGGCAGCACCCACACCTACACCGTGACCGCCACCGGCTCCTCGGGCACCGTCTCCGCGACCTCGGCGGCCGTGACGGCGACCACCACCGCCGGCAGCGGAGGCGGGGGCGGGGGCTGCACGGCCACCGCCTGGAGCGCGGCCACCTCCTACGCGCCCGGCGACACCGTCTCCTACGCCGGCCACTCCTACACCGCCACCGCCTACTCCACCGGCGCCGCCCCGAACGACCCGGCTTCCTGGGCCGCGTGGAAGGACGACGGGGCGTGCTGACGCCGCGCGGGGAAGAATGGCGGCATGACGTCACGCTGGTCGATCGGTTCGCACAACTCCCTGCTGTCCATCGCCTCCACCGAGTCGGTGCTCTCCATCGGGTCCGCCGGGTCGGCGCTGTCCGTCGGGTCGGTGGCGTCGTTCGCGGCGTTCGGCTCGCTCGGGTCGGCGATGTCGGCGCTGTCGCTCGGGTCGTTCCAGTCGTTCGGGTCCTGGCTATCGGGGCAGTCGAACGGCTCGGCGCTGAGCTGGCAGTCGAGCGGGGCGGTGCTGGCGCGCCGCACGGACGGCCCCGACGGCCGGATCGGGCCGCGCGCCGCGGTCGCCGTGGCCGCCACGGCCGCCGCCGGCCTGGCCTGGTGGCAGATCCGCCGCGCCGCGCGGTCCTAGCCCCGGGCATCCGAAGACCCGCTCGGCCCGCGAGCCGGGCCGGCGGGCTCACGCGCCGCACGTTCATAAGTGTCGCTTTGTGATCATCATGGTCCGACTTTGACAATTCGTGGTGCTCCAGCGCACTCTTCTGTCATGTGCCTGTGCCCCATCCGCCCCGTGGTCCGCGCCAGCATCGAGCTGGCGCTGATCGGCGTGACCGCGCACAGCGTCGCCGACGTGCACTGTCGCTGACACCCGCACCGGTCCCGCCTGGCCGTGCCACCCCCGACCGCGTCGGGGGCGCCGCCGCGCCCGGGGCCCACCCCGCACGTCCCCTCTCCCCCGTTTGTCCGCGCGCCCCGGGCGCGCGCCTCCCCTCGCCCGGTGCCGGTACGCCCCGGGGAAAGGCCCTGCCATGTCTCGCTTGTCCCTGTCGCCAAGGCAGTTGGGCGCCGTAGCCGCTGTCCTCGCCATCGCCGGGGGGGCCGTCGCCTGCGGCCCCAAGAGCGCCGACTCGGCCGCGAAGGGCTCCGACGCCTCCCCGCACCGCGGCGGCACCCTGTACGTGCTGAACAACCAGCCGCAGAACAACTTCGACCCCGCCCGGCTCTACACCTCCGGCGGCGGCAACATCCCCTCGCTGGTCTACCGCACGCTCACCACCCGCGCCCGGGAGAACGGCGCCGCCGGCAACAAGGTCGTCCCCGACCTCGCCACGACCACCGGCGAGCCGAGCAAGGACGCCACCGTGTGGACGTACCACCTCAAGGACGGCCTGAAGTACCAGGACGGCACGGCCATCACCACCGCCGACATCAAGTACGACATCGAGCGGTCGTTCGCCGCCGAGCTGTCCGGCGGCGCCCCCTACCTGCGGGACTGGCTGGTCGGCGCGCAGGACTACCAGGGCCCGTACAAGGACCCCAAGGGCCTGGCCTCGATCGAGACGCCCGACGCGAAGACGATCGTCTTCCACCTGCGCAAGTCCGAGGGCGACTTCCCGCTGCTCGCCACGCAGACGTCGTTCGCCCCGGTGCCCAAGGCCAAGGACACCGGCACCAAGTACGCCGACCACCCGGTCTCCTCCGGCCCGTACGAGGTGGTCAGCAACCAGAACAACGGCGAGCACATCGTGCTGCGGCGCAACCCGAACTGGTCGCAGGCCACCGACGACCAGCGGCGCGCCTACCCCGACACGATCGACGTGCAGTCCGGGCTGGACCAGGCCGTGATCAACCAGCGGCTGTCCGCGGGCGTCGGCAAGGACGCGAACGCGGTGACCACCGACACCAACCTCGGCCCGGCCGAACTCGCCAAGACCGCCGGCGACAAGGAGCTGTCCTCCCGGGTCGGCACCGGCCACTTCGGGTACACCGACTACATCGCCTTCAACCCGAAGGTGAAGCCGTTCGACAACATCAAGGTGCGCGAGGCCGTCGCGTACGCCGTGGACCGCACCACCGTGGTCGACGCGGACGGCGGCTCCTCGCTCGCCGAGCCCGCCACCACCTTCCTGCCGAACCAGACCGCCTTCAACGGCGGCACCACCTCCGACCCGTTCCCGGCGGGCAAGAGCGGCGACCCGGCGAAGGCGCGCGAGCTGCTGAAGGAGGCCGGCTACCCCAACGGGCTGACCGTCACCCTCACGCACGACACCAACAAGGGCGGCGAGGAAGGCCCCGAGGTCGCCACCGCGGTCCAGGAGGCGCTGAAGAAGGCGGGCATCACCGTCAAGCTGGAGGGCCTGGAGCACAACGCGTTCGACGACAAGGTCTACAGCGTCAAGACCGAGCCGGGCATGTTCCTGGCCGGCTGGGGAGCCGACTGGCCGTCCGGCGGGCCGTTCCTCGGCCCGATCTTCGACGGCCGGCAGATCGTCAAGGACGGCTACAACTTCAACAGCTCGCAGCTGAACGACCCCGCGGTCAACAACGAGATCGACGCGATCGACAAGATCACCGACCTGAGCGCCGCGGCGAAGCGCTGGGGCGCGCTGGACACGAAGATCGGCGCGCAGGCGCTGACCGTGCCGCTGGTCCACCCCGTCTACAAGCGGCTGTACGGCAAGAACATCCGCAACGTGGTGATCAGCGACTGGACCGGTGTGCTGGACGTCTCCCAGGCCGCGGTGAAGTGACCGCGTGAGCACCGAACACCCTGCCGCCGTCGGCGGCGGTACGGCGAAGGCCGTGCCGCCGCTGCTCGGCGAGGCGTTGCCGGACGGCCCGGTGGGCGGCGGGCCGGCGCCCGGCGGACGGCAGTTCTGGCACCGGCTGCGCACCGAGCGCGCCGCCCTGGCCGGCGGCGCCGTCGTGGTGCTGCTGATCGTGGTGGCCATCGCCGCCCCGCTGCTGGCCGCGGCCGAGGGCCAGGACACCACCAGCTACCACGCGGCGCTGCTGGACTCCCGGGCCGGCGCGGTCCCGCTCGGCCACTTCGGCGGCGTCAGCGGCACCCACTGGCTCGGCGTCGAACCCGGCACCGGCCGCGACCTGTTCGCCCGGCTCGTCTACGGCGCCCGCACCTCGCTGGCGGTGGCGTTCGGCGCCACGCTGCTCCAGGTCGTCCTCGGCACCGCCTTCGGACTGGCCGCGGGCCTGGGCAGCCGGGCCGTCGACGGGCTGCTGAGCCGGATCACCGACATCTTCGTCACGATGCCCGCGCTGGTCTTCTCCATCGCACTGCTCGCGGTGGTCCCCGGCAGCTTCCCGCGGCCGGTGCTGCTGGCCCTGGTGCTCGGCCTGCTCGCCTGGGGCGGGGTGGCCAAGATCGTCCGCGCGCAGGTGCTCACCCAGAAGTCCCTGGACTACGTCGCCGCGTCCCGGCTGGCCGGCTCCAGCGGCTGGCGCACCGCCCGCCGCGAGCTGCTGCCCGCGCTGGTCGCGCCGGTGCTCACCTACGCGGCGATCCTGCTGCCGAGCAACATCGTCTCCGAGGCGGGGCTGTCCTTCCTCGGCATCGGCGTCAACCCGCCCACCGCGTCCTGGGGCCAGATGCTCTCCTCCGCCGCGACCTGGTACCAGGCCGACTCCGCGTACGTCCTGCTGCCCGCGCTGCTGCTGCTCGTCACGGTGCTCGCCTTCACGGTGTTCGCCGAGGGCATCCGGGTGGCGCTCGACCCGCGCTCGCGCAGCCGGCTGCGGATCGGCACCCGCAAGGGGGCCGCGTCGTGATCCGCTTCGCCGGGCGGCGCCTGCTCCAGGCGGCCGCCGTGCTGCTGGTGCTGGCCGCCGTGCTCTACGCCGTCTTCTACCTCGCCCCGGGCGACGCCGCCCAACTCGCCTGCGGGCCGCGCTGCTCCACCGCGCAGGTCGCCCAGGTCCGCGACCAGATGGGCCTGAACGACGCGGTGTACGTGCAGTTCTGGCACTTCCTGCAAGGCGTCTTCGCCGGGCACGACTACAGCTCCGGCAACGGTACGGTGCACTGCCCGGCGCCCTGCCTGGGCCAGTCCTACCGCACCGGCGACCTCGTCACCCATGTCATCGCCGAGAAGCTGCCCGCGACCGCGTCGCTGGCGCTCGGCGCCATGGTGATGTGGCTGGTGATCGGGGTCGGCACCGGCCTGGTCTCGGCGCTGCGCCGCGGCACCCTCGTCGAGCGGCTGCTGACCGGCTTCACGCTGGTCGGCACCGCCACCCCGGTGTTCATCACCGGCATCCTGCTGCTCCTGGTCTGCTGCTCGTGGCTGCGCTGGCTGCCGTACCCGACGTATGTGCCGCTCACCTCCGACCCCGAGCAGTGGGCGTGGAACCTGCTGCTGCCGTGGCTGGCGCTCGCCCTGGTGGAGGCCGCCAAGTACGCCCGGCTGACCCGCAGTTCGCTGCTGGAGACGCTGGCGGAGGACCACATCAGGACCTTCCGCGCGTACGGCGTTTCCGAGGGCGCGCTCGTCCGGCGGCACGCGCTGCGCGGGGCGCTCGCCTCGGTGATCGCGCTGTCCGCGCTGGACCTGGGCACGATGTTCGGCGGCGCGCTGCTCACCGAGACGCTCTTCGGCGTCCCCGGGATCGGCCAGCAACTGGTGCAGTCCGTGCAGTTGAAGGACCTGCCCGTGGTGGTGGGGATCGTCCTGGTGATGGGCCTGGCGGTGGTGGTCGCGAACGCGGTCGCCGACGTGCTGTACGCCCTCGCCGACCGAAGGGTGGTGCTGGCGTGACCGCCGACACTCCGCTGTCCGTCACCAAGTCCGCGGCCGCGCCCGGCGCCGCCGCGGCCGGACCGGCCGGCGAGCCGCTGGTCGAGGTCGCGGACCTGCGCATCGACTTCCCCACCGAGACCGGCACGGTACGGGCCGTCGACGGGATCGGCTTCACGCTGCGGCCCGGCGAGGCGCTGGGCCTGGTCGGCGAGTCCGGCTCGGGCAAGTCCGCCACCGCGTACGCGCTGCTGGGGCTGCACCGCGGCACCGGCGCCGAGGTGAGCGGCACGGTACGGGTGGCCGGCACCGACGTGCTCACCGCGCCCGAGGCCGAGCTGCGGCGACTGCGCGGCGGCGTCGCGGCGGTCGTCTTCCAGGACCCGCTGAGCGCGCTCGACCCCTACCTCGCGGTCGGCGACCAGATCGCCGAGGTCTACCGGGTGCACCGCCGGGTCTCCCGCGCCGCGGCCCGGGCCCGGGCGGTCGAGGTGCTGGACCGGGTCGGCATCCCCACCGCGGCCCGCCGGGCCCGGTCCCGGCCGCACGAGTTCAGCGGCGGCATGCGGCAGCGGACCCTGATCGCCATGGCGCTGGCCTGCGAACCGCGGCTGATCGTCGCCGACGAGCCGACCACCGCGCTCGACGTCACCGTGCAGGCGCAGGTGCTCGACCTGCTGCACGAACTGCGGACCGAGTCGGGCCTGGCGCTGCTGATGGTCACCCACGACCTCGGGGTGGCCGCGGGCACGGTGGACCGGCTGCTGGTCCTCCAGCACGGCGCCGCCGTGGAGTCCGGTGCGATCGCCGAGGTGCTGGCGCGGCCGGAACACGCCTACACCCGGGCGCTGCTGGCCGCGGTGCCCCGGATCGAGCCGGCGGCGGCTCCGCCGGAGGAGGGGACGGCGAAGGAAGCGGGAGAGCCCGAGCCCGCACCCGCGCCCGCCCCGGCGGCCGGCGGCGGCTCGTCCGGCGAGGTGCTGCTCGAAGCGGTCGGGCTGCGCAAGGAGTTCGGGCGCGGCCAGGGCCGGTTCGCGGCGGTGGACGGCGTGGACCTGGTGGTGCACGCCGGTGAGACACTGGGCGTCGTCGGGGAGAGCGGCAGCGGCAAGACCACGCTCGGCCGGATGCTGGTGCGGCTGCTCGACCCCACCCAGGGCGAGGTCCGCTACCGCGGCAAGGACATCGCCCGGCTCGGCGACCGCCAACTGCGGCCGTTGCGCCGTGAGTTGCAGATGGTCTTCCAGGACCCGGTCTCCTCGCTGAACCCGCGGCGCAGCATCGGCGAGTCCATCGCCGACCCGCTGCGGGCGGCCGGTGACCTGACCGATCGCCAGATCGCCTCCCGGGTGGGCGAGTTGCTGGAGCGGGTCGGCCTCGAAGCGTCCTGGTACCACCGCTACCCGCACGAGTTCAGCGGTGGCCAGCGCCAACGCGTCGGTATCGCCCGCGCGTTGGCACCCCAGCCGCGGCTGGTCGTCTGCGACGAGCCCGTCTCCGCCCTGGACGTCAGCACCCAGGCCCAGGTCGTCGCCCTGCTCGGCGATCTCCAGCGGGACCTGGGGCTTGCGCTGGTGTTCGTCGCCCACGACCTCGCGGTGGTCCGCCAGGTCAGCGACCGGGTCGCCGTCATGCAGTCGGGCCGGGTCGTCGAGGAGGGCTCGGCCGACGAGGTCTACGCCAACCCGCGCGACCCGTACACAAGGCGCCTGCTGGCCGCCGTCCCCGTCCTCGACCCCGCCGAGTCCCACGCCCGCCGCACCGCGCGCCGCCGCGCGGAGCCGTCCCACCCGTAGTCCCCGTCACCGGGGCACCACGCGTGCCCTGGTCACGGCGGGCCCCGGGCGACCAGGGGGTATCCACTCGCCCCACGCCCACCAATTGGTCTGGACCTATTGATAACAGCGGGGGGCGCCCGGCAGGCTTGGTTCCGCGCGCGCCGCACCCCCGCACCACACCTCTGGCCCCATGGCAGGCGATTCCGCCTGCCCGCGAAGGAGTTGTGATCCCCATGCGCTCGAAGGTCCTGGCCCGCGCGGCCACCGTCGCGGCCACCGCGATCCTCGGTCTCGGCATCGCCACCACGGCGGCGCAGGCGTCCCCGCCGCCCGGCAGCGGCTTCATGTTCCTCGGCTACTTCCCGACGTACGACAGCTGCGTCGCGCAGGCCCAGGCCGACGCACCCGTCCACGGCCCGGTCTACATCTGCGAGTACGGCACCAACGGCCTCTACCTGCTCTGGATGCACTGACCCCTGAGCTGATCCGGCACTGAACCGGCACCCAACCCGCGCCGGCGGGGTGCGGGCCCCATCGCCCGCACCCCGGAACGTCAGCCGTAGCGTGCGGCGTTCGCGCGGAGGCGGACCCCCTCCGCGCGGACCCAGGGCAGGGCGTCGTAGAGGGCCTGGCCCGGGCAGTCGGTCTGGTAGACGTCGCGGTGCCCGGAGATCGTGTTCACCTCGGCGGCGGTGCCCTTCGGGTACCGGCTCGCGTTGTTGCTGGAGACCAGCCGCACCTTGCCCAGCGGGCTGATCCCCGGGTCGAGCTTCCAGGCGGCTATCTCGGCTATCGCCTCCAGCATCGGGCGCGGCACCTGCTGCCCGGCGCCGAAGTTGCCCAGGGCCGCTATCCCGACGGTGTCGTTGTTGAAGCCCTCGGTGTGCGAGCCGCGCACGTCGCGGTCCACGCTCCCGGCCCGGCCCTCGTAGATGCCACCGCACCGGTCGACGACGAAGTTGTAGCCCAGGTCGTTCCAGCCCAGCGCGATGTGCCGCTGCTCCAGGGCGAGCAGCATCCCCGGCACGTCCTTCTTGCAGTCGTACGTGTTGGGGTTGTCCGTGTGGTGCACGAAGACCGCCTTCACCGCCTTGTCGTAGACCAGCCCGGGCCGTACGTCCTTCTCGTCCGCGTGCCAGGCCGCCCGCAGCACCACGTCCGGCCGCAGCGACGCCGGGCGGATCGCGGCAGCGCCCTGCCGGGGTCCGTTCGCCCGGTGCTGCGGCGCCGAGCAGGTCATGAGGAGGGCCAGGGCCGGCAGGTACCACGCCAGCTTGGGCCGGTGCAGCCGCATGACGTCCAGCCTCGGCCGAACCGGCCGCACCGGACATCCAAGGAGGTCGTTCGGGTGAACGCCGGGCCCGAAGGCGCCGCCCGCCCGGCGCGCCTCACCGCGGCCGCGCCCGTACGGGGTAGGGGCTCAGCGGCGCGGCGCGTCCTGCGGGGCGTCCCCCGCCCCGGCCGGCCGGGCCCGCGCGCCCGCCACCGCGGTGCTCGCCCGCCGCGCCCCGGTCGTGGCGAACGCCGAGTACCGCGGCACCCACCGCAGCAGCGCCCCCGCCGCCGCGACGCCCACCGCGCCCATCACCGAGATCCCGGCCGCCAGGCTGCCGAGCGAGGCGGCCGCCGACACGACCAGCGGCCCGCCCGCGCTGCCGGAGTCCGCGCACAGCCGCCACACCCCGAGGAACTGCGAGCGGGTGGCCGCGGGCGCCACGTCGGCGCCGAGCGTCATCAGCACACCGCTGCCGATGCCGTTGCCGAAGCCGATCAGCATCGCCACCACCGTCAGCTCGGTGAGCGTGTGGGTCAGCGGCAGCACCGCCTGCGAGGCGCCGAGCACCAGCATGGAGGGCACCGCGATCCACAGCCGGCCGGCGCGGTCCATCACCTGGCCGGAGGGGTAGAAGGTCAGCGTGTCGACCAGCCCGGCGATGCCGAACACGACGCTGGTCGACGACGCGCTCAGCCCCAGGTGCTCCGACCACAGCGGCAGCACCGTCTGCCGGGTGGCCCGGACCGAGCCGACCAGCAGCACCGCGAGGCCCAGGGTGAGGAAGACCTTCCGGTGCTCGCGCAGCACCGCCCGGACCGGTACGGGCTTCGCGCCGCCGCGCACCACGGGCTCGGCGACGTCGGGCACCGCGACCAGGACGACGACGGTGATCGCGGTGCACACCAGCGCCAGCCAGTACACGTCGTGCACCGGGCGGCCGCCGCTGAGCACGGCCGCGCCCAGGAACGGCCCGGCGAAGGCGCCCACCCGCGACATCCCGCCGAGCGTCGACAGCGCGCGGGCCCGCAGGTGCTCGGGCACCGCCTCGGTCAGATAGGACTGCCGGGCGAGCATGACCACGGCGTTGGACGCGCCGGTCACGGTGACCGCGAGCGCGAGCTCCCAGACGGTGCGGGCCAGCGCGCACCCGCACAGGGTGACCGAGGTGACGGCCGAGGCGACCAGCATCGCCTTGCGGTCGCCCAGCCGCGCGGCCAGCGCCCCGGCCGGCACGTCGCCGAGGATCTGCCCGACGCCCAGCAGCGCCAGCACCAGCCCGGCGGCGCCGACGCCCGCGCCGAGTGCGCGGCCGCTGAGCGCCAGGACGGGGGCGAGCGCGCCCATGCCGGTCTCGAAGACCAGCACCGGCAGGAACACTGCGGGGATCAGGCGGCCCAGCGACACCGGCTGCGCGCTCACCTGCTGATCCCCACCCTCGTGCCGACGTACGTCCGAAAAGCCGGGGCGTGGCCCGAGGTGCGGGCGCGGCCCGTACCTCATTCAACAACAGCACCTTCCGGCGCAGCCAGGGGGGCCTGGCCGCGCCGGGCGGGAACCGGCGGGCGGGAACCGGCAGGCAGGGGTCAGCGGGCGGGCATCGACCCCGCGGGGCTCAGTCGTCCATCCACGGCCCGAGCTTGTGCGGGTTGCGCACCGCCCACACATGGGTGACCCGGTCCTCGGCGATGTCGAATGCCAGCACCGCCAGGGCCGCGCCGTCCTGGCGCAGCACCAGCCCGGGCCGGCCGTTGACGGTCTCCTCCAGGATCTGCACGCCCGCGCCGCCGCGGCGCGCGATGGCGACGAAGTAGCGGGCGATCGGGGTGCTGCCGTGCAGCGGGTGGGGCAGGGCCGAGACGATGCCGCCGCCGTCGCCGACCGCGGTGGCGTCCGGGTCGAGCAGGCCGATCATGGCGTTGACGTCGAGGTCCTCCCACGCCTGCTTGAACTCCCGGACGATCCGGGTGTGCCGGTCGGTCGGCGGCTGGGCGCCGCGCTCCGCGCGGACCCGGCGGCGGGCGGACGTGGCGAGCTGGCGGCAGGCGGCGGGGGTGCGCCCGACGATCTCGGCGACCTCGGGGAAGGGGTAGCGGAACACGTCGTGCAGGATGAACGCCACCCGCTCGGCCGGGGTCATCGCTTCCAGCAGCACCAGGAACGCCATGGACAGCGACTCGTCGAGGGTGACGCGGTCGGCCGGGTCGACCTCGGCGCCGCCGGACCAGCCGCTGATCAGCTCCGCGCTGCCAGGCACCGGCTCGGGAATCCACTCGCCGACGTAGCGCTCGCGCCGGGCCCGCGCCGAGCGGAGCTGGTCCAGGCAGATCCGGCCGGCGACCTTCGTCAGCCAGGCGCCGACGTTCTCGATCGCGTCCTGCTGCCGCGGCGGCAGCGCGTACCAGCGGGCGTACGTCTCCTGGACGACGTCCTCGGCGTCCGCGAGTGAGCCCAGCAGCCGGTAGGCGACGCCGATGAGCCGGCGCCGCTCGCGCATGGCCTCGTCGAGCGCCGCGTCGCCGCCGCCCTGTCCGGGTTCGGTGCTCATGCTTCCCCGACCTTTCTGTCCGTGTCCGCCGCCGCCCGCGTCGTCCGCGCGCACCCGTACGACGCGGCAGCGGCCCGGAGTGTGAGGTCCGGGGGCGGCTCACAGGCGGCGGGGCCGCGCCGTCGGGTGGGCGGAAGCACACCGAATCACACCGGGAGCCTTTGATGAGCGTGTTGTTGTGGGTGGTGCAGGCGGTGCTCGCCGCCGCGTTCGCCGCGTCCGGGCCGGCGAAGACGACGCAGTCTCGGGAGTGGCTGGTCGCCCCGGGAGCCGGCCGCGGTGGCCGTGAACGCCGTCGTCCTGCTGCTGGGCGGGCTCGTCGCCTGGGGGCGGTGCGGTCCCTACGGCTGGTGACCGGCCGCCGACGAGGCCCTCACCTCGTACGACAGGCCGTCCGCACCCTCACTGGGGAACGCGGGGGCAATCGGCAGTGGAATAACGGGCAACTTCCAGGTGGACGATCGGACCATCGGACAGGCCGTCAGGAGCCCGCCGACCGGCGGGCTCCTGCGTGCGGAGCTGTTCGCGGTACGCGCGGGCGATGGCGATCAGCTCGTCCAGCGACTCCCGGGTGCGCACGAGTTCGTCGATGTGGGCCGAGAGCCGGTCGCGCTCCTGCGCCATCCGCTCCAAGGCGGCGTCGGAGTTCTCGGCGCTGGGCGCGTCGACGCAGGGCATCAGCTCCAGGATGGTGCGGCTGGACAGCCCGCCGGCGTACAGCCGCTGAATGAAGACGACCCGTTCGACGTCGGCGTCCGTGTAGTGCCGGTGGCCGCCTGAGCTGCGGGTACTGACCAGCAGTCCCTGCTCCTCGTAGTAGCGCACCGACCGGACGCTGACGCCCGCCTTGGCCGCGAGTTCCCCGATCCGCATCCGCCCGTCCTTCCCGCGTTCTCCATGGGCGTTCTCCATGGGCCCGGTGCGCGCCCGTGTGGGCTGCGCAACAACAACTTGCATCTGACGTCAGTGTCAGGTTCTAGCGTAGACCACGGGCCCGAGGGACGGGCCCGCGGACCGAAGGAGCCCGACGTGACGACCCTCTTCAGCAGCTATCGGCTCGGCGCGCTGACGCTGCCCAACCGCGTGGTGATGGCCCCGATGACCAGGGTGCGGGCCGGGGCGGGCGGGCTGGCCACCCCGTCGATGGCCGCCTACTACGCCCAGCGGGCCACGGCCGGCCTGATCGTGACCGAGGGCGTGCAGCCGAACGCCGTCGGGCAGTCCAACCCGGGCACGCCCGGCCTGCACACCGACGCGCAGACGGACTCCTGGCGGCAGGTGACCGACGCGGTGCACACCAACGGCGGCCGGATCTTCGCACAGCTCATGCACGGCGGGCGCGTCTCGCACCCCGACACCATCGGCACGGTGCCGGTCGGCCCGTCGGCCGTCGCCGCGGTCGGCGACGTGTTCACCCCGACCGGCCCGCAGCCCGCGCCGGTGCCGCGGGCCCTGGAGACCGCCGAGGTGCCCGAACAGGCCCGTTCCTACGCCGAAGCGGCCCGCCGCGCGGTGGAAGCGGGCTTCGACGGGGTCGAACTCCATGGCGCGAACGGGTACTTGATCTCCCAGTTCCTCTCCTCCAACGCCAACCTGCGCACCGACCGGTACGGCGGCCCGGTCGCGCACCGCATCCGCTTCGCGGTGGAGGCCGCGGCCGCGACCGTCGACGCGGTCGGCGGCGACCGGACCGGTATCCGGCTCTCGCCCGGCGCCGACTTCTGGGGTGTGCACGACACCGACGTCACCGGGCTGTACACGCAGTTGCTCACCGAACTGGCCCGGGTCGGGGTGGGCTATGTGCACCTGGAGGCCACCTCCGACGACGAGGTGCTGCTCGCGCTGCGCCGGGCCTGGGCCGGGCCGCTCGTGATGAACCCGGTGCTGCCGATGGGCCCGCGGCAGACCGGCCGCAAGGACGCCGACCGCTGGCTGGACCTGGGCGCCGACCTGATCAGTTTCGGCCGGGCCTTCCTCACCAACCCCGATCTGGTCGAGCGGCTGCGCGCCCGGTTGCCGCTCACCGAGGTCGACGAGTCCGCCTACTACCAGGGCGGCGACGAGGGCTACCTCACCTACACCTCCCACCGGTACACCGCCTGACGCCCTCGAAGGGCAGCGCCGCAGGCCCACCCGCCCCCGGCCCCCGTTCCCGCAGCCGTCCCCCGGCCGCCGCCCGCCGCCGTCCGCGGCCGCCCGCGGCGCCCGGGGGGCGGCTCCGGCGCGTCCGCGGCAACACCGCGCGCATCACCCGCACTTCACGCCACGGTGATTCTGCTCTCACTTCGACGTGGCCCCAGGGACGTACGATCACGAGCGCAAACCTCATCCGACCGATCGGATTCAGCCATTGTCGAACGGCCAACCGGGCACGCCGCCGGGCCGATCCGGGCAGCACGGCGCCCCTCCGCCGGGTCGGAGGATGACCCAACTGCCGCCCAGGACCGGCCGAGTGACGGGCCCGGAAGGTCCCCAGGGGCAACCCGCACCGGGTGGAACGGGCAACCGCGCGGCCCGGGCCGCCCGCGGAGCGGCTGGCCGGATACGGCATCGGGGCGGAACCCTGAAACGGTTCACCTCGATCATGTCGGATGTGTGCACGGGGCGGCCGAGGGCGAGCACGGGTTGGTAGGGGTTTACATGGCGGAGCATGATGGCGCAGGCAACAGCAAGCACAGGAGTGCGCAACTCCACCCTCCGCGCGGGCGAAAGGACTGAGTCCGTGGCTCTCACCACGCCCCCCGAACTGTCGGGCACCATCACCAGGATTCCCGTCACGGTCCACGCTCCCGACCCGATCTCGCTGGCCGGTGTCACCAGCCAGCTCAGCCAGCGGCCGGAGATCCGGCTGGTCGACGAGGAGAGCCGGCAGCCGGGCACCGTCGCGGTGCTGCTCGCCGTCGCCCTCGACGAGAGCACCCTGTCCCGGCTGCGCCAACTGGTGCGCACCGACGGCGTACGCGCGGTGCTGGTCGCCAACCTGATCCGCGAGGCCGAACTGCTCCAGGTGATCGACTGCGGGGTGGGCGCCATAGTCTGGCGGCATGAAGCCACCGGGCAGCGCATCCTCCAGGCCGTGCTGGCCGCCTCGCGCGGCGACGGCGACCTGCCCTCCGACCTGCTCGGCCGGCTGATGACGCAGGTCGGCATCATGCACCGCAACGCCAAGCACCTGCCCGGCGATCCGGCGTCGGGACTCACCCCGCGCGAGGTCGACGTGCTGCGGCTGGTCGCCGAAGGCATGGAGACCGGGGAGATCGCGGGCAAGCTGTCGTACTCGGAGCGGACCGTCAAGAACGTGATGCACAGCCTCACCACCCGGCTGCGGCTGCGCAACCGCGCCCACGCCGTGGCGTACGCGCTGCGCGAGGGCTACATCTGACGGCCACCGGCCGGCCCGACCGGGCCGGCCGCACCGAGCGTTGACCAACCAGCGGGCACAGCGAAGGGCGCGACCGTGATACACGAGGTGGACGAAGTCCTCAAGGGGCTGCTGACCGGGGGCGCCCTGGCCGGCACCGGCGTCGACATCGCCTTCGAGGCGCCGACCAAGGACTGGGCCGCCCGGCGCAACGCGCCGACCATCGACGTCTACCTGTACGACATCCGCGAGGACATCCACCGGCGCGAGCGGGGCGCCATCGCCGTCCACGACGACCAGGGCATCGTGGTGCGCAGGCGCCAACCGCCGCGCTGGTACCGGCTGTCGTACCTGGTCACCGCCTGGACCAAGCAGCCGCAGGACGAACACCGCCTGCTGTCGGCCGTCCTGGCCACGCTGCTGCCCCGCGAGGTGCTGCCGCCCGAGGAGCTGACCGGCGCGCTGGCCGCGCTCGGCCTGACCATCCCGCTGACCGTCGCCGGCCAGCAGACCGACTCCCGCTCGTTCGCCGAGATCTGGTCGGCACTCGGCGGCGAGCTGAAGCCGTCCCTGGACGTCACCGTCACCGCCCCCTTCCCGGCCTTCCCCGAGTACGACGCCGGGCCGCCGGTCACCGAGGGCGCGGGCGTGCGGGTGCGCGGCACCGACGGAACCCTCGAGGGCTCCGCCGAGCGCTACCACCGGCCGCACCACGTCGCCGAGCGGAAGCAGGCGGCCCGCGACGCCGCCCGCGGGGTGCGGCGGGACAGCGCGGAATGACCACCGCGACGGCCGCCGGCGCGGCCACCGCCGCCACCGGGCCCGGCACCGAACCCGGCACCGCGCTCGGGCCCGACGACGCCCTCATCGGCCGGCTCGGCGCGCTGCGCGACCGGGTCGCGCTGCTCGTCGAGCACCGCAGCGCCACCGACCCGACCGCCGCCGATCCGCTGCGCGGGCTGTACCTCACCGACGAGGCGGTCCAGTACCTGCTGCGGCCGGCGGCCGAGGACGCCCGCCCCGGACCGGAGGCCGCGCCCGACGAGGCGGTCGGCGAGGCGCGCGGGGAGGACCGGCTGGTCCGGCTCGCCGCCCGGCTCGGCCTGTCCGGGCTGGACGCGCGCATCCTGCTCGCCGCGCTCGCCCCCGACCTCGACCGCGCCTTCGAACCGCTCTACGGCTACCTCAACGACGACGTCAGCCGCCGCCGGGCCACCGTCGGCCTCGTCCTCGACCTGTGCGGGGTGCCCGCGCACCACGCCGAGGGCCGCGCCCGCTTCCACCCGTCGGCGCCGCTGGCCGCGCTCGGGCTGGTGGTCGTCGAGGAGCCCGAACGCCCCTTCCTCAGCCGGTCGCTGCGGGTCCCGGACCGGGTCGCCGCCCACCTCGTCGGCGACGACACCCCGGACCCCGCGCTCGCCGGGCAGGTCACCGCGCTCGCCCCGGCCGCCGCCGCGTCCACCGCGCCGGACGACCCGCTGGTGGCCCGGCTCGCCGCCCGCCTGGCGGCCGGACCGGCCACCGTCTACCTGCGCGAGCACCGCGAGGGCGAGGGCGTCGCCTGCGCCGCGGCCGCGTTCGGCGCGGCCGGGCTGCCCGCCCTGCACTACACCCCGGCGGCCCTGCCCGGCGGCGGCGGAGCCGACGCCGACCCGACCGGAGACCAGGGCGGCGGGCCCGTCGCCGAGCGCGACCAGATCGCCGCGGCCACTGCCGCGCTCCCCCACCTCCTGCGCGAGGCGCGCCTGCGCGGACACGCGATCCTGGTGGCGCCGGTGCCCGTCCAGCCCGCGGCCGCCGCCGCACTCGTCCGCGCCCTGGCGGTCGGCGACGTCCATGTGGTCATGGCCGGCACCCGCCCGTACGATCCGCAATGGTCGGAACACGACCCGCTCGTCCTCGACGCGCCCCGGCAGCGGGCCGGCGACCTCGCCACCTGGACCGAGGCGCTCGGCGCGGCCGGCGGACCGGCCGACGAAGCCGAGGGGGGCGAAGGGGCCGAAGGCGGCCTCGGGTTCGACCTGGCACCGGTCGTCGCGCCCTACCGGCTCGGCCGCGACCGCATCCGCCGGGTCGCCCAGGTCGCCCAGGACCTGGCCGCCTTCGACGGCACCCCGCTGACCCCCGCGCACCTGCGGCTCGCCGCGCGGCAGCAGTCCGCGTCCGGGCTGGAGCGGCACGCCCGCCGGATCAGGCCCGCCGTCGACTGGGACGACCTGGTGCTCCCCGAAGGCCCGCTCGCGCAGCTGCACGAGCTCGCGCTGCGGGCCCGCCACCGCGACCGGGTGCTCGGCGACTGGCGGCTGAGCGCCGGCGGCGGCCGGGGCCGCGGGGTGCTGGCGCTCTTCGCGGGCGACTCCGGCACCGGCAAGACGCTGTCGGCCGAGGTGGTCTCCGCCGACCTCGGCCTGGACCTCTACGTGGTGCAGCTCTCCTCGATCGTCGACAAGTACGTCGGCGAGACCGAGAAGAACCTGGAGCGCATCTTCACCGAGGCCGACCGGACCGACGCGGTGCTCCTCTTCGACGAGGCCGACTCCATCTTCGGCAAGCGCTCGGAGGTGAAGGACGCGCACGACCGCTACGCCAACATGGAGAGCGCCTACCTGCTCCAGCGGCTGGAGTCCTTCGACGGCATCGCGCTGCTGACCACCAACCTGCGGGCCAACGTCGACGACGCCTTCACCCGGCGGCTCGACCTGGTGGTCGACTTCCCCTTCCCCGACCCCGCGCAGCGCCTGGCGCTGTGGCGGCACAGCCTCTCCCACGTGCCCTGCGCCGACGACATCGAACCGGCCGGTGTGGCCAAGGAGTTCGAGCTGGCGGGCGGCTCGATCCGCAGCGCCGTGGTCACCGCCGCGTACGCGGCGGCCGGCCGCGGCGAACCCGTCGGCACCGACGACCTCATCGCGGGCGCCCAGCGCGAGTACCGCAAGGCCGGCCGGCTGGTCCTGACCGACGACACCACCTGGTAGCCGAACGGCCCGCCCCGGGCGGGGCGGGCCGGCTCAGCGCGCGTGCGATCAGACGGTCAGGCGGATGGCCATGACCATCCCCGACGCGTCGGTGGTGCCGCCGAAGATCCAGTCCTGGTTGGTCTTCGTCGGGTCGTTGCAGGACTTGCCGCCCCAACCGCCGACGTGCAGGTAGGTGTTCTGGCAGATGTCGCCGGTGGAGGCGCCGACCGCGTAGCCGGACAGCAGCAACCCCTTGCCGGTGGTGCCGACGTAGACGTCGACCTTGTCGTCCCCGGACTTCCACGGCATGTTGTTCCAACCGCCGACCTGGCGGAAGGCGTTGGCCGAGCTGCCGCCGACCCCGGAGACGGAGACGTTGATCGCCTCGATGGCGTTGGCGTCTTCGTCGGTGGACCCGGCGGTGACGCCGTCGCAGGACGGCTTGGTCCAGCCCTTGTCGCTGACGTAGACGCGGTAGCAGATGTGCCGGCCGGTCGGGTCGTCCTCGGCGAGCTTCTTCACCGCGGTCGCCGCCGTGGCGGGCTTGGCCTTCTTCTTGGGGGTGCTGCCGCCGCCGCCCGAGGGCGCCGAGGTGGTCGGGGGCGGTGTCGTCGGGTCCGGGGTGACGACCGGTGGCGGCGTGGTCGTCGGCGGCGGGGTGGGCAGCGTGGAGGCGGCGGCCTGCTCCACCTTCGGCTGCGCGAGGCTGGCCACCGGCGGCTTGTAGGCGAACCACAGCGCGACCGCGGCGATGACCAGCCCGATCAGCAGGCCGAGGAAGGTCGCCAGGAACCGCGGCAGCACCCCGCGCTGGACGTAGGTGCCGTCGACCTCGAGCGGGTTGGCGCCGGAGCGCTGGACCGCCAGCCGGAAGGGGCGGTTCTCCTTGCGCCCGAACCAGGTGATCCGGCTCGGCCGCAGCGTGGCCTTCACGAACGCGGCCCGGCCCGGCTCGATCTGGACGTTCGCCGGGTGGATCTCGTACGTGATCTGGTCGCCGTTGTCGGTGCCGACGATCGAGGCGGTCAGCTTGGTGTTCCCGAGGTTGTCCACGGCGAGCTTCGGCCGGCCGCGGAACCGCCCCTTGACGGTGTGCGGCACCAGCTCCGCGCGCACCTCGGTGAAGGGCGTGATGGTGATGTTGCCCTCAGGCACCGAGGTCGCATCGGGGTGCTCGGTGGGCACGACCTGGACGCCGTACGGGTTCGGCCCGGCGATGGCGTCCGGTGTGCGCGGCGGCGCGACGGTGAGCTCGACCGTGTCCACGGTGCCCGGGTACAGCCGCAGCGTCGGCGGCTCGACCGTGATGTACGGGGCGAGGTTGCCGACCGGCAGGAACCGGTACTCGTCCACCACGTCGCCCGTGTTGCGCAACCGCAGCCGCACGATCGTGGAACTGCCGGCGTCGACCGTGGCGGACGGGGGTTCGAGGGAGGTCCAGATGCTCACACCGCGACGCTACGGGGTCCGCCCCCTGCCCGTCAGCAACCCGCGAGGCAGCGCGGTTGTCCGCGCGGGCGGCGCGGTTGCCCGAAGATACGGCCACCGGGCCCCCGTGGCACCCGAGTTGGGCCCCGCGTCGGCGCTCCCGACCGGGTCCGGCAACCCCGCGTCGAGGACGCGCTCGCCTGCCTACGACGAACTCACGGCCGTGGCAAGGTCTTTGGGGGCAGACTTGAGGGCAGACCCCATGCGCCCCACGGGCGCCACCCGTCCCCGTGGCACGGCGCACCGGCCCGAGGGGGGCTCCGCGCGGCGCCGGACCCCGGCCCCGCACCTCCCATCAGCGGACACGGCATGACAAGTCGGGCACCACAGGGCGTGCCGAGAGCACCACGTGGCGGCACCGCCGCGTCGGCGCTGCCCTTCGGGGGCAGCGGAACTGCCCCCGGAAAGGCACCGCAGGACGTTTCGCCCGGCGCTCTGGCGAGCGAGGGTGAGAGTCGACCCTTTTCTCGTACCCCGAGGAGAACAGCGCATGCCGTCGTATCTGTCGCCGGGCGTCTACGTGGAGGAAGTGGCCAGCGGCTCCCGTCCGATCGAGGGGGTGGGCACATCGGTTGCCGCCTTCGTCGGCCTGGCGCCCACCGGTCCGCTCAACGAGCCGACCCTGGTGACCAACTGGACGCAGTACGTCGCGTCCTTCGGTGAGTTCACCGACGGCTACTTCCTGGCGCACTCGGTCTACGGCTTCTTCAACAACGGCGGCTCGGCCGCCTACGTCGTCCGTGTGGGCGGCCAGGCCGGCGGTGTGTCGGGTTCCGCCGTGGACGCCGACACCAAGCAGCCCGCGGCCGTCGGCGGCGGTACCGCCCCGGCCGCGCTGACCGCCGGCGAGGAGGCCGCCCTCGGCACCTTCAAGGTCGCCGCGGTCGCGCCCGGTGAGGGCGGCGCGCTCAGCGTCGAGGTCGCCGACGCCGACGGCGAGGGCCCGGCCGAACGCTTCAAGCTGCTGGTCAAGGACGGCGGCAAGACCGTCGAGACCTTCGACGTGACCGCCAAGCGCGGCGGCCGCAACTACGTGGTCACCCAGGTGAAGGAGCGCTCCAAGCTCATCATCGTCACGGAGGCCGCCGCGGCCGGGCAGCTGGCCCGCCCGGAGAACCAGACCGTGGCGCTCGCCGCCCCGGCCGCCGCCCCGGCGGCCCCGGTCGCCCCGGCCGAGGCGACCAACGTCAAGGAGTACCTCGGCGACAGCGCCGACCGCACCGGCTTCGGCGGCCTGGAGGCGGTGGACGAGATCTCGATGGTCGCCGTCCCCGACCTGATGGCGGCCTACCAGCGCGGCGCGATCGACCTGGAGTCCGTCAAGGCGGTCCAGCTCGGTCTGATCGCGCACTGCGAGCTGATGGGCGACCGGCTGGCGATCATCGACCCGCCGCCCGGGCTCAACGCGCGCGAGATCCGCGTCTGGCGCCAGGAGACGTCCAACTACGACTCCAAGTACGCGGCGCTGTACTACCCCTGGATCAAGGTCTTCGACCCGTCCGGTGGCCAGACCCGGCTGATCCCGCCGAGCGGCCACGTGGCCGGCATCTGGGCCCGCAACGACTCCGAGCGCGGTGTGCACAAGGCGCCCGCCAACGAGGTCGTGCGCGGCGCGGTCGACCTGGAGCTGCAGATCACCCGCGGCGAGCAGGACCTGCTCAACCCGCTGGGCATCAACTGCATCCGCTCCTTCCCCGGCCGCGGCATCAGGGTCTGGGGTGCGCGTACCCTGTCCTCCGACCCGGCCTGGCGCTACCTGAACATCCGCCGGTACTTCAACTACCTCGAGGAGTCGATCCTCAACGGCACGCAGTGGGTGGTGTTCGAGCCCAACGACCAGGCACTGTGGGCCCGTATCCGGCGCAACATCTCCGCCTTCCTGGTCACCGAGTGGCGTGGCGGCGCCCTGTTCGGCGGGCAGCCGGACGACGCGTACTACGTGAAGTGCGACGCCGAGACCAACCCGCCGGAGTCGGTCGACCTCGGCCGGGTGATCTGCGAGATCGGCGTCTCCCCGGTGAAGCCGGCCGAGTTCGTGATCTTCCGGCTGGCCCAGTTCTCCAGCGGCGCAGGCGAGTTGGAGGAGTGATCCGACGGCGGCCTGACCGCCCGGACCACCGCGAACAGCAGCAGGACCAGCACGGCATGACGTACGAGCAGCGCGAAGCGAAGGAACAGCGGCGATGAGTCTCCAGCCAGGTGATGCGCTCACCTCACACAACTTCGGCCTCCAGATCGACGGGGTGATGGTCGAGTACCTCCAGGAGGTCAACGGCCTGGACATGACCCAGGACGTCATCGAGTACCAGCAGGTGTCGGCGAACGGCCAGCCGGTCACCAAGAAGATGCCGGGCGTGAAGAAGGCGGGTGAGGCGACCGTCGTGCGCGGCATGACGCAGTCCACCGCGTTCAACGACTGGATCAACGCCTCGGTCCGCGGCGACATGGGCTCGGCCCGCAAGAACGCCAGCATCCTGGTGATGGACTACATGAACAACCCGGTGAAGCGGTACCACCTGCGGCAGGCGTGGTGCAGCAAGGTCTCGGCGAGCACCGTCAAGGCCGGTGAGGCGTCGGCGCTGACCGAGACCGTCACGATCACCTACGAAGAAATGATCATGGAGTAATGCGCCGAGGAACGGCTCCCCGGTCGGGGCCGATGCCCGACGGCGCCGCGACGGCCCCCGTGGCCGCCGCGGCGCCGGCGGCGCAGCCGCCGGCCGCCGAACCCGCGCCCGTGCGGCGCCAGTTGCGCACCGAGTTCGCGTTCGAGCTGCCGCGCGGCTACGTGGACGAGGCGGGCACCGTGCACCGCGAGGGGACCATGCGCCTGGCCACCGCCAGGGACGAGCTGATCCCGCTGCGGGACCTGCGGGTGCAGGAGAACCCGGCGTATCTGTCCGTGGTCCTGCTGGGCCGGGTGATCACCCGGCTCGGTACGGTGCCGCACATGCACGACGGCGTGGTGGAGAACATGTTCGCCTCCGACCTCGCCTTCCTCCAGGACTTCTACCGCCAGATCAACGCCGAGGGCCACACCCGCGCCGGCGTGACCTGTCCGCACTGCGAGCAGCCGTTCGAGGTCGAGCTCGGCGGGAGCCGCCTGGGGGAATCGTGACGTACGCGACCGACCGGGTGCACGAGGAGATCGCGTACATCGCCTACCACTTCCACTGGAGCCTGGAGGACATCCTGGACCTCGAACACCGCGACCGCCGCAGGTACGCCGAGCAGATCGCCTCGCTCGTCACGCGTGCCACGGCCGAGCGGTGACCGGGGCGGGGTAACGGCCATGGGAATCCTTGACCGGTGGGCCGGACGGGCCCGCGCACGCGCAGGCACGCAGACGGGCGGCACGCGGCCGGCGGACGCCGCGACAGCCGGGGCCACGGCCGGCGGCACGCCGGCTGCCGCCCCGGGCCCCGGTGCCGGCACCGGTACGGCGGCTGCCGCCGCGGCACCGGCCGGGCCGCCCGGCTGGTCCGTGCTGCCGCCGATCCAGCGGGCGTTGGCCCGCCCGGCCGGGCCCTCGGTCGCGGCCGCGCACTTCGGCGGCACCCTTTCGGCGTGGCAGAACCCCTCGTTCACCGGGGAGTTGGCGCACGTCGTGCTCGACGACGCCCCGACCGGGGTGATCCGGGACGTGCTCACCCCGGCACCGGCCGCCGCGCCGGGCAGCGGCCATCCGCCGATCTCGCTGCCGGTGGCCGTGGTCGGCGACCACGACCACGGTGGTGACGCCGGCGGCGGCTCGCCGCGGGCCACGCCCGGACCCGCCGTGCAGCGCACGGTGGCCGCGACGCGCGCCGCCGGGCCCCGCGTGGTGCCGTTGACGGCGCCGGCCGCGGCGCCCGCCGCACCCCCGGCGCTCACCCGGGCGCCCGCACCGCCGGTGGCGCGCCGCGCGCTGCCCGCGGTGGCGAAGGCCCCGGCAGCTCCGGCCGCCCCGACCACTTCGGCCACGCCTCCCGGCGGCGGTACGAGCGGTGGGACCAGCGGCGGGTCGGACGGCAACGGGCCCGGCGCACCGGGCGGTTCACCGGGATCGGGCGGGTTCGGCGGTCCGGGTGGGAGCGCTCCGTCCGGGCCGGCACCCGCACCCGCACCGGCTGCCGCACCGGTCCAGCGGCAGGCCACCCGTACGGGCGGCACCGCGGCCCCGGCATCCGGCTCGTCCGCCGTACCCACGGCACCCTCGACACCCGCGGCACCCGCGCCTGCGAGCGCCCCGGCTGCCCTGCCGGTGGCGCCCGTTCAGCGGCAGGCCGCGCCTTCCACGGGGTCCGGCACCCGCCGGGCGGGACTCGGCGCGCCCGTCTCCGGTCCGGGGGCCGCGCCCGCGGCGCCCCAGGTCCAGCGACGCACGGCCGCCGCCACTTCCCCGGCGAAGCCGACGCCTCCGGCGTCCGCGCCCCAGCGCACGACGACGGCACCGTCGACCTCGGCGTCGACTCCAGCCGCCGGCACACCGGTTCAGCGCAGCGCCACCGCGCCTGCGGCACCCTCCGCGTCCGGCGCCGCGGCATCCGCTCCTCCTGCGACCACGACGCCGACGACGCCCGCCCGCCCGGCCGCCTCGGCTCCGGCCGGGACCGGACCGACTCCGGCCGTACCTCCGGCGGTCCAGCGCAGCACCACGGCACCGGCGACCCCGGCGACCAGCCTGGACGCGCCCAAGTCCGCCGCAAACCAGCCGACTTCCGCACTCCCCGTCTCCCCGCCGCCCGGCACCCCGTCGGCTCCGGCGAGCCCGGCGGCTCCTCGGGCAGCAAGGGCACCCGGTCTCGGCGCGCCCACGTCGTCGTCCAGGCCCGGCCCGGCTCGCGCCGCGTCCCCGGCGGTCCAGCGCAGCACCACCGCCGGGCCGACGTCCCCGCCGCCCCGGGCCACCGGCCTCGGCGCGCCCACGTCCGCCGCAGCCGCGCCTGCCGCACCCTCCTCGGCCGCGACCGGCTCGACTCCGGCCGCACCTCCGGCGGTCCAGCGCAGCACCACGGCGTCCGCAACCCCGGCGACCCCGGCGACCAGCCTCGACGCGCCCAAGTCCGCCGCAAACGGGCCGACTTCCGCGCTCCCCGTCTCCCCGCCGCCCGGTGTCCCTTCGAACCCTTCGACTTCTTCGACCTCTTCGACCTCGGCAGCAGCGCCAAGTTCCGCCGCCCCGCAGCCTGTTCAGCGGTCCGCCGCCGCGCCCGCCGCACCCAGCGGTGCCGCGCCCCGGCAACGGCCGTTGCTGGGCGCCCCCCTGTCCGCGCCGCCGGCCGGTGCGAAGCCGCTCACCGGCCGTACGGTGCAGCGCTCCGCGACCACGGCCGCGCCCGCCGTCCGGCCGTCCGCGACGCCGCCGGCCGCCCCGAACGCGGCTGCCGCGCAGGTCCGTTCGCCGGGCGCGGCGACCACATCACCCACCGCGCCCGCTCCCGTGACCGCACCCGTCCAGCGCAGCGCCGCTCCACCCGCTCCCCCGGCCCCGGCCACCACAGCTGCACCGGCCGCCCCAGCCGAACCGGCCGCCCCCGCGACTGCGGTCAGCACCCCGGCAAGCCCGGCGCCGACCGCCCCGGTCGTCCAACGCGCCACCGTCGCACGCCCGTTGGCGTCCGCCCGGCCGGTGCGGACCACGCTCCGCCCGATCCAGCCCGCCGGACCAGGGCAGCCGACCGCGCCCGCGGCCGTGCCGCTGCGCCCCACCGGACCGGCCAGCACCCCCGCAGCAGCCCCCGCCCCTGCGGTCCAGCGCAGCACCACCGCACCCGCATCCGCACCCACCGCCGCACCGGCCGTCGCGGCGCCCGCACCGGCCACCGGCCCGGCCGGGCCCCGCACGGTGGTCCAGCGCGCGGCGTCGGCCGCGGCGGCCGCCGCCGTGGCGCTCCGCGCGCCCGCCACCCGGGTCTCCGCGCCGAGCCCGAGCCCGAGCCCGGACCCGCGCCCCACCAGCACCGGCCCGGTGCGGCACGGCGCCGACGCGCTGCCCTTCACAGGCGTCGCCGAGGCGTTCCCGACCGCGGCCCCAGCGGCCCCCACGACACCCGCGGCACCCGCCGCCCCGCCGCAGGCCCGGTTCCAGGTCCAGCGCACCCCGGCCGCCCCCGCGGCGTCCGGCGCCGCCGTACCGCCGGCCGTGCCGCTCGGGGCCGTACGCACCGCCGCCGCGGCCGCGCAGCCGTCGGTCCAACGCGTTGTCGCCGCCGTACCGTTGCGGTCCGCGCGCCCCGCACCGGCCGCCGTACCCGCGGCGGCGCCCGCGCCCGTACAAGCGCCCACCCAGCCCGGCCGACCCGGTCAGCCGGACCAGCCCCCGGTCCAGCCGCTCGTCCAGCGCGCGATGGCCCCCTCGGCGCCCGCGGCCCCGCCCGCCGACGCCCAGGCGGTGCGGTCCATCCAGGCGCTCCAGGCCGCGCAGGCCGCACAGACCGCGCGCGCCGGCAGCGCCCCGCAGGCCACCGCGCCGCTCAGCCCCGTACGGACCGCGCCCACGGCCGAGTTGCCGGTGCAGCGGGTGCCCGCGACGCCGGCCACCACGTCGCTGGCGAAGTTCGTCAGCCCCCAGCGCACCGCGGAGGCGCGGGTCACGGCCGTGACGGCCCACCGGGACGGCGAAGGCGGCGAGAACAAGAGCGGCGGAGGCGGGGGCGGTTCACACCCTCCGTCCGATCCGCCGCCCGCGTACAGCCCGTTCGACACCCGCACCTCCTCACCTGCGGGGGACGAGTCGGGCGCCGGCTTCGACGCCCGTACGCTGTCCGATGGCCAGGTCGACGAGTTGACGCACCGCCTGATCGGCCCGCTGTCCCGGCTGCTGCGCACCGAACTGCGCATGGACCGGGAGCGGATCGGCAGGTTGCGTGACTCCCGCCGCTGACCGCGCCGCGGCACCGCCACGTCCGCGGCGCACCCGCGCAGTGCCCGTACCCGCGGGCCCGTACCCGGGCCCACCCGACTCGTCCGCAGAAAGGCAGTGATCGATGGCCAGCGAGCTCGACCCCGGCTCAACCATCTTCTTCAACCTGACCATCGACGGCGAGAGCCTGGGCGTGTTCAACGGCTGCGAGGGGCTGGGCTCCTCCGTCGAGATCCACCAGCACCAGGAGGGCGGCAACAACGGCTTCGTGTGGAGCCTGCCGTCCCGGGTGACGTTCTCGAACATCACGCTCACCCGGCCGCTCACCCCGGACACCTCGAAGGTGGCGGCCTGGATCACGTCCATCACCACCGGCGTGACCCGGCCCACCGCGCAGATCGCGGCGCTGCGCGCGGACGGCTCGGTCGTCGCGCGCTGGGGGCTGATCGACGTGCTGCCGGTGAGCTGGCGCGGCCCGTCGCTCGACCCGAACAGCCCGTCGGTCGCCAACGAGGTGCTGGAGATCGCCCACCACGGCTTCACGGATGCGGGGGCGGCGTAATGAGCAGCGTCGGCGCGGGCAAGAGCCTGGTACGGGCCTCGCTCGCCATCCACCAGCCGCCGATCGGCTACAGCACCACGCCGGGCGGCCTGATCAAGAACTTCGACTTCGACTTCAACCCCTCGGAGCTGTCGCTCACCCGGCGGGCGCAGTGGAAGACCACGCCGACCGCGGCCGTCCGGGACGGCTCGCTGCCGGAGTTCATGGGGCCCGAGCCGCGGGAGATGTCGGTCGAGATCTTCCTCGACCGGTCCGACGACCCGAGCAGCAACGACGTGCGCAAGAACGTGGAGGCGCTCTTCTCCTGCTGCGAGGTGACGTCGGCGAGCATCGAGGCGAAGCAGCCCTCGACGCCGTGGGTGGTCTTCCAGTGGGGCTCGTTCTCCACCGCCCGGTTCACCGCGTACGTCTCCTCGGTGGAGGCGTCCTACACCCTGTTCAGCACCACCGGTACGCCGATCCGGGCCACCTGCCGGGTGCAGCTCAACGAGATCCCGAGCAACACCCTCGGCCAGAACCCGACGTCGGGCGCGCTGACCGCCCGCCGGGTGCACCGGGTGGTGTCCGGCGACTCGCTCCAGCACCTGGCCTGGCGGGAGTACGGTGACGCCACCGTGTGGCGCACCATCGCCGAGAGCAACGGCATCGACGACCCGTCGCGGCTGGAGCCGGGCACCGAACTCATCCTGCCGGCCGCCGAGGAGGTCGGCCTGCGATGACCAAGATCGGCTACTCCAACGTCCTGCACGTCACGATCGGCGGCGCGCCGCTGACCCCGACCATGGCCACGCTGCTGGTCGGCGGCTGGGTGGACTTCGGGGCGGGCGTGCCGGGCGCGTTCCAGCTGACCTTCCGCGACCCGAAGCGGAAGGTGCTCGGCCAGGTCGGCGCCAAGCTCGGCGCGCCGGTGGTGCTGGCCCCGGTCGCCGACGGGAAGGGGGCGCAGTCGCCGCTGCTCACCGGTGAGATCACCGGGCTGGAGACGGACTACGACGGCACCGGCACGTTCAGCGTGATCCGCGGCTACGACCTCGGGCACCGGATGCTGCGGCAGCGCCGGGTGGTGGCCTACCGCAACATGACCGCCTCGGACATCGCCCGCAAGCTCGCCGCGCAGGACAAGGTCCCGATCGGCAAGATCGAGTCGACCAAGACGCTGTACGAGTTCATCACCCAGGCCAACGTCACCGACTGGGACTTCCTGAGCCGGCTCGCGGACGAGAACGGGATGGTGATGTCCCTGAGTTCCAAGGGCACCTTCCAGTTCGAGAAGCCGGACCCGGCCTCGGGTGCGCCGCCGGTGAGCACGCCGAGCGACAAGAGCCCGTACGTGCTGGAGGCGGGCGTCGACATCCTGCGCTGCCGGTCCGCGGTGACCTCCGCGGACCAGGTGAGCAAGGTGGAGGCGCGCGGCTGGGACGTGACGACCAAGCGGGACCTGGTGGGGCGGTCCACGGCCGCGGACAACCCCGGTATCAAGATCGGCACCAGCCCGGCGGCGGCGGTCACCGCGTTCGGGCCGGCGACGCTCGTCGAGACGGAGATCCCGTACGACAAGCAGGGCGAGGTGACGAACGCGGCCAAGTCGCTGTCGGACGACGTCACCAGCTCCTTCGCCGAGGTGGAGGTGACGGTGCACGGGAACCCGAAGCTGCGGCCCGGGGTCCCGGTGGCGCTGGCCGACGTCGGCGCGCCCTTCGAGGGCAAGTACACGGTGACCGCGGCCCGCCACACCTTCGGCGCGGGCCGGCACTACGAGACCTGGCTGACCGTCAGCGGCCGGCAGTGGCGGTCGCTGTACGGGCTGGCCTCCGGCGGCAGCGGCGCCGCCCCGGCGGGCGCCTCCCGGCTGCCGGGCGTGGCCAACGCGCTGGTCACCGACATCAAGGACCCGCTCAAGCAGGGCCGGGTCAAGCTGCGCTTCCCGTGGCTGGACGACACGTACATCAGCGACTGGACCCGGACCGTGCAGTTCGGCGGGTACGGCGGCGGCGGGCTGATCGGCCCGGACGTCGGCGACGAGGTGCTGGTGTCCTTCGACCGGGGCGCGCTGGACCACCCGTTCGTGATCGGCGGGCTCTACAACGGCAAGGACAAGCCCGGCAAGTCGGATGTCCAGCCGTACGACGCGACCAGCGGCCGGGTGGTGCGGCACACCCTCGCCGACCGCAGCAACAACCGGGTGGACCTGCTCGACCAGCGGGTCGGCGGCAAGCGCGGGGTGCGGGTGAGCTCCGGTGACGACCGGCTGGTGATCAACCTGGACCGGACCCGCACCGAGATCACCGTGGACAGCAAGGGCTCGGTGAGCATCAAGGGCAGCCGGTCGGTGTCGGTCGAGGCGGGCGCCAACCTGTCGCTCAAGGCAGGCGGCCGGATGTCGCTGAAGAGCGGCGGTGTCCTCGACATCGAGGCGGGCACCATCAGTGCCCGCTCGCTGGGAGCGGTCGCGATCAACGCGCTGGCCGCGCTGGAGCTGAACGCCGTGGGTGTCGCCACCGTCTCCGGCGAGGGCGCGCTGATGCTCAGCTCGCCGCTGGATGTCACGGTGGACGGAACCAACGTCATGCTGCTCGGCGTGGTCACCGCCAACGGGATGCCGGTGGTGTGATGGCAGAGCAATTCGTCGGTACCGGCTGGGCGTTCCCGCTGCGGATCGGCCCGGGCGGCGGCATCGCCATGGTCAGCGGCCAGGCGGAGATCGAGGAGGCGATGCGGCTGGTGCTCGCCACCGCGCCGGGCGAGCGCCCGATGCGGCCGGAGTTCGGCTGCGCCATCCACGAGATGGTCTTCGCGCCGGTCAACGAGGCGACGGCCGGCCGTATCCAGCACGAGGTGTACACCAGTCTGGACCGCTGGGAGCCGAGGATCGAGGTGGAGGACGTGGAGGTCACCGCCGGTGACGCGCAGGGCGTGCTCTACATCGACGTGCGCTACTCGGTGCGGGGCACCAACAACCCGCGCAGCCTGGTCTTCCCCTTCTACACCATCCCCTCGCACGACATCCCCGACCTGCCCGCCTCCGCCAGTTCCTCCCCCGGCCTCCCTGGTTCCCACGCCCTCCCCGAAGGGTCGTCCACGGGCTCCCGGCCGGCCACCGAAAGCGACCGCTGATGGCCCTGCCCTCCCCCAACCTCGACGACCGCCGCTTCCAGCAGTTCGTGGACGACGCCAAGCGCTACATCCAGCAGCGCGCCCCCGAGTGGACCGACCACAACGTCTCCGACCCGGGCATCACCCTGGTCGAGACGGTCGCCCACATGGCCGACCAGGTCGTCTACCGGCTCAACCGGGTGCCGGAGAAGAACCATCTGGCGTTCCTCGACCTGATCGGGATCACCCTCTTCCCGCCGACGGCCGCGCGCACCGACGTGACGTTCTGGCTGTCCGCGCCGGTGGACGAGCCGGTCCGGCTGCCGGCCGGCACCGAGGTCGCCACCTCCCGCACCGAGAACGAGGAAGCGGTGGTCTTCGCCACCGAGGCCGAACTGACGGTGGTGCCGTGCTCGCTGGAGTACCTGGTGATGCAGCACGGGGAGAAGGGCGCGGTGGACCGCACCTCGGACCTGGCCGAGGGCGGCGACCTGCTGTGCTTCAGCCAGTCGCCGCGGCCGGGTGACTGCATGCTGCTGGGGCTGTCGGCGGCCGTGCCGAACTGTGCGGTCGCGCTGACCCTGGACAGCCGGGTGGACGGTGTCGGTGTGGACCCGCGGCAGCCGCCGCTGGTCTGGGAGGCGTGGACCGCGGACGGCTGGGTGGAGTGCGAGGTGGACCGGGACGGCACCGGTGGCCTCAACCGGCCCGGCGAGGTGGTGCTGCACGTGCCCGGCGGCCACACCCCGTCCCGGTCCGGGCGGCGCGAGGCGGGCTGGCTGCGCTGCCGGGTCACCGAGCCGCTGACCGGGCAGCCGTTCTACACCACCTCGCCGACCGTGCGGTCGGTCGAGGCGTTCACCATCGGCGGCACCACCGGCGTGGTGCACGCCGAGACGATCCGCGACGAGATGCTCGGCGAGTCCACCGGGCTGCCCGGCCAGCGGCTGCGGCTGGCGCACTACCCGGTGGTCGGCGACGTGCCCGCGATGCTGCTCCAGGTCACCGACGACAACGGCTGGGTCGACTGGGACGTGGTCGGGCACTTCGCCGCGTCCGGCCCGTACGACCGGCACGTCACGCTCGACGCGGCCACCGGCGAGATCGCCTTCGGCCCGGCCGTGCGCGAGTCCGACGGCACCCTGCGGCAGTACGGCGCGGTGCCGCCGATGGGCGCCGCGATCCGGGTCCGCCGCTACCGCACCGGCGGCGGCCGGGCCGGGAACGTCGCGCGCGGCGCGATCCAGGTGCTGCGCAACTCGGTGCCGTACGTCGCCGAGGTGGTCAACCGCGAGGCCGCCAAGGGCGGGGTGGACGGCGAGACCGTCGACGAGGCCAAGGCCCGCGCGCCGATCACGCTGCGCGCCCAGGACCGCGCGGTGACGCTGCGGGACTACGAGGAGCTGGCCCGCCGGGCCGCGCCGGAGACCGCCCGGATCACCTGCCTGGCCGCCGACCCGGACGAGCACGGCGCCCACGCGGTGCGGGTGCTGGTGGTGCCGCAGGCCGTCACCGACCTCGGCGGGCGGCTGCGGTTCGAGCAGCTGGTGCCGGACGACGCCCTGCTGGAGCGGATCACGAACTACCTCGACGACCGGCGGCTGATCGGCACCCGGCTCGCGGTCGGCCCGCCCTACTACCAGGGCGTCACGGTGGTGGCGACGCTGCACGCCTTCCGCGGCACCGACACCGAGATGGTCCGGCAGCGCGCGCACGACGCCCTGTACCGGCACCTGGACCCGCTCACCGGCGGCGCCGGCGGCACCGGTTGGGCGTTCGGCCGGCCGGTGCAGGCCGGCGAGGTCTTCGCGGTGCTCCAGCGGGTGCCCGGCGTGGAGCTGGTCGACGAGGTGCTGCTGCACCCGGCCGACCCGCTCACCGGCAAGCGCGGCGACCCCACCGAGCGGATCGACCTCGAACCGCCGTCCCTGGTCTTCTCCTTCGACCACCGGGTGCGTGTGATCGGGGGCCAGGAGTGACCGCAGGCGTCGACTTCGGCAAGGCGACAGCGCCCGGGCGGCGCGGCTCGATCGACGGGCTCGGCTCGTCCGCGCCGCTCGGCGCGATGCTGCCGGCCGTCTTCGCCGAGGACGACCTCGCGCAGCGCTTCGTCGCCGGTCTCGACGAGGTGCTGGCGCCGATCCACAACGTGCTGGACTGCCTGGAGGCGTACTTCGCGCCGTCGCTGGCCCCCGCGGACTTCACCCGCTGGCTCGGCGACTGGGTGGGCGCGGAGACCGACGGCGTCGAGGACGTCGCCGCGCTGCGCCGGGCGGTGGCCGCCGCCGCGCGCCTGCACCGCATCCGCGGCACCCGGCGGGGCCTGGCCGAGGTGGTGCGGCTCGCGTTCGGTGTGGAGCCGGAGATCAGCGAGAGCGGCGCCGCGGACTGGGACGCGCGGCCGCTCGGCCCGGTGCCCGGCGAGCAGCGCCCGCACCTGCACGTCGCGATACGGCTTCCCGGCGCCGGCCCGTCCGACCAGGTGCGGCTGGACCGCCTGGTGGCGGCCGCCCGCCCCGCCCACATGCCCTACACGGTCGAGGTGACCGCGGTTGAAAGGACCTCCGAAGGTGACCGGACGTAGCTATGACGCCCAGCCGCCACGGGCGCGGACCTGCGCCGAGTGCGGCACGCAGGCCGGTCCCGACCAGTCGTTCTGCGACGGGTGCGGGGCGGTGCTCGGCTGGGCGGACCGGCCCGCCGCGGCGGCCGCGCGGCGCGCGGAGCCGGCGGCGAGCGCGGCGGGCGGCGGGGGTTCGTCGTCCGCCGGCGGCGCGCCGGGCACCCCGCCGGGCTCGGGCGGCGGCTCGGGGGCGGGCGCGGGTGGCAGCGGGTCGGGGTCCGGGGCCGGTTCCGGGTCCGGGGCCGGGGGTGCGGGGCCGCTGCCGCCGCACGCCGGCACGGGCGCCGGCGGCCGCGGCTCCGGCGGCGGGCAGGACGTGATCGGGGACCCGGGCGACAAGTCCGCCGGCCCGGTCGGCGGCACGGGCGCCGCCCAGGAGGGCTGGACGGCGCCGCCGCAGAGCCCGGCCCCGCCGGCCCGCTGGCGCTCCGCGGTGAGCCTGCCGGGGCAGCCGCAGCCCGACACGGCCCCGCCGGTCGCGCCCCGGGCGGGCACCGACCCGATGGAGGACACCCTCGAACAGCCGCCGGCGATCCCGCAGTTGCCGCCGCAGCCGCAGCCCGACCAGCAGCAGTACGGTCCGCTGCGCGCCTACGACCCCTACGCCCAGGCCCCGCAGCACGAACCGGAGCCGTACGAGCCCGAGACGTACACACCCGAGTCCTTCGCGGCGGCCCAGGCGGGATACGCGGCCGAGGCGCCGTACGAGCAGGAGGAGCAGCCGGAACCGCCGCAGCAGCCGCAGCCGCAGGCCCAGTCGGCGGAGGAGCGGGCCCGGGCGCTGCTGATCCCGGTCGCGGACCCGACCCAGCGGCCGCCGACGGCGCCGTCGGTGGGCGCGGTGATGCCGGGCCGCCCGGTCGCGGCGCGGCCGCTGGTGCGTACGCCGGGCGCGCTGCCCGACGACGACGGCCCGGTCGGCTGCCCCTGGTGCGAGACCGGCAACCGCCCCGACCGGCACTTCTGCCGCCGCTGCGCGATGCCGATGGCGGGCCGGCCGTACGACGAGCGGGCGCGGCGCCCGTGGTGGCGGCGGGTGCTGGACTTCTTCCTGCGGCGCCGGCGGGAGGCGCCGTGGGCCGGTGAGCGGCCGCGGCTGCGCCGCAACCTGGGCCGGGTGGTGACCTGGCTGTTCGCCGCGGCCGCCGCGGTGGCGGTGGTGATCGGCGCGATGCACATCCCCGCCGGGGTGCAGGCCACGAAGGACCACTTCGCCAAGCGGGCGCCGGTCGTCCCGGACTCGGTGCACGCGTCGCGCTCGTTCAAGGACCACGGCCCGAAGCTGGCGTTCGACGAGTTCAACAACACCTGGTGGGGGCCGGGCATCTCGGAGTCCGGGGCCGGCCAGTGGCTCCAGGCGGACTTCCTCCAGCCGGTGCACCTGCTGAACCTCGTCATCACCCCCGGCGAGTCGACGCAGCCGACGGACCTGTCGAAGTCCGCGGAGCCGCACCAGCTGGACGTCACCCTGACCACGTCCGACGGGAAGACCCACGTCCGCCACGTCACCCTGGACCAGGGCAGCGGCGGCCAGACCGTCTCCTTCCGCGCCGACAAGGTCACCTCGGTGCGCTTCACCGTGCAGTCCTCCTACGGGACCGACGCGAAGAAGCAGGTGGCGATCGCCGAGATCGAGTTCTTCGGCCCGAAGCACTCCAACTGACCGCCGGCTGAGGCGGGAACGCGGGCGGTCGTACGGTCCCCGGGGCCGTGCGGCCGCCCGCGCCGCGTTCAGGTCGCCGGCAGCGGGCGGCGCAGCAGGTAGGCCGCGACCGTGCCGGACATCGCGATCACACAGGCCACGAAGACCAGGCCCGCGGTGCGCAGCCCCACCCCCACGGCGAGCGCGCCGATGCCGACCACCGGCAGCGCGATACCGACGTAGGCGGCGACGAACAGCGCGGAGATCGTCGCGCCGCGCCGCTCGGCGGGCGCGACCCGGCTCACCGTGGCCACCGCGCCGCGGAACGCCATGCCCTGCCCGATGCCGCTGACCACCGCGCCCGCGACCAGCAGGCCCAGGGACTCCGCGAGCAGCGCGCCGCCGATCAGCACCAGCCCCGCCATCAGCACCAGGCTGCCCAGCGGCAGCGCACGGGCCACCCCGGTCCTGACCACCAGCGACTGCCCCACGGTGGAGGCGAGGAACACCGACAGCACCACGGCGCCGGACACCGCCAGGTTGGACACCCCCAGGTACTGCGCGGCGAACGACGGGGCGATCGCGGTGAACAGCCCCATCACGGAGAAGCCGGCGAAGGCGGCGAGCGCGGCGGGCGCGAACACCCCCCGCACCTCGGCCGGTACGGCCATGCCCTGCGGGCGCAGCGGGGGCCGCGGGTCGCGGCGGCGCACCGTCTCCGGCATCGCCCACACCACCGCGGCGCAGACCGCGAGCAGGCCGAGGTGCACCAGGTAGGGCAGCCGCAGCGGCTCGGGCTCGTACTGCGCGAGCAGTCCGGCGATCATCGGGCCGCAGCCCAGCCCGCCCATGTTGGCGGCGGTCGCGGCGAAGGAGGCCCGCCCGCGCTGCTCAGGGGCAGCCAGTTCGGTGACGGCGGCGGTGCCGGCGCCGGAGAACAGCCCGGCGGCGAAGCCGGACAGCAGGCGCCCGGCGAACAGCAGCGGCAGCCCGCCCTCGACCACGAAGCAGACCGCGCTCAGCGCGGAGAGCACCAGCCCGGCCAGCAGCACCGGCCGCCGCCCCAGCAGGTCGGAGAAGTTCCCGGCGACGAGCAGCGCGGCGATCACACCGCAGGCGTAGACGGCGAAGACCACGGTCACCATGAACTCGGAGAAGCCGAGCTCCTGGCGGTACAGGCCGTACAGCGGGGTCGGCAGCGTGGTGCCCGCCATGCCCACCGCGAAGACCACGGCGGCCAGCGCGTACCAGGGCCGTACGGGGCGCTGTCCCGCGTCGGAAGGCGTCATCCCTTCACGGTAGGGGCTGCGGCGGCGCGGCGGCGGGACCCGGGCCACCGCCCGCCGTCTCACCGAGGGCGTCCGGACCGTCGCTCTCCGCGGCGGCCGCGGTGCCGGGCTGTGGGATCGGTCACGGGGGCGGCCGGGCGGCCGGGCGGCGGGCGGGTCCGGATCGCCGGGCGGCGCAGGGCAGTTGCGGGGCGCGGGCGGCACCGGGTCTTCACCCGGGCGAGGCCGGTGGTTTCGCCCGGCTATAGGGAGATGTGCACCCGCTGTCGTACTTTGCCTGGAGGCCAGGAGGCCAGGAGGCCAGGACGGCACCAGCAGGTAGGAGACGGCCCCGCCCGGGGCCACGAAGGGAGCAGGCCGTGTCGGAGCGGAGGATTCCGGCGCCCTCGGCGCCCGGAGGGGCGCGGGGCCTGAACCGGCGGGCGCTGCTACAGGCGGCGGGCATGGGCGCCGGGGTGCTCGCGGCCGGCGCCGCCACGGTGGGCCGGGTGGTCGCGGCGACCGGCGGCTCGGACCGGGCCGCGACGGCCGCGGCCAGCGCCGACCTGCCGCTGACCGGCGGTCCGGACTTCCCGATCGGCCTGTACTGGCCGCCGCACCCCTACGAGACGACGCTCGCCCGCTACCAGGAGATCACCGACGCGGGCTTCACCTTCCTGATCACCGGCAACTACCAGCTCGACGAGGCCAGCGCGAACCAGGCGCTCGGCCTGGCCGACCAGGTCGGCCTGAAGGTGCTGGTGGCCGGCGACCCGCGGGTGAGCGTGGTCGCGCAGCACATGACCGTCACCGACGACCGCAGCGTGCCCGCCTCGATCACCACCGACGACGCCACCGACTGGATACGGTCGGCCACCGGCACCTACGGGCGCCACGCGTCGTTCGCCGGGCTCAGCCTCTACGACGAGCCCCAGACCGAGCGCTTCCCCAACCTCGGCACGCTCACCGGCATCGTCCGCTCCGCCACCCCCGGCCTGCTGCCGTACGCCAACATCAACCGCGGCAACGGCGCCCGCTACGAACGCTTCGTGCGCACTTACCTCGACACGGTCAAGCCCGCGCTGATCTCCTTCGACCGCTACCCGTTCCTCACCGAGGGGCTGGACACGGCGTACTTCGAGACCTGGGCGATCGTCCGCGCCGCCGCGCTCCAGGCGGGCATACCGGCGTGGACGTACATCCAGTCCACCGGCTTCAGCGGGCATGTCACCCCGAGCGCACAGCAGTTGGCCTGGCAGGTCAACGTGAGCCTGGCGTACGGCTGCAAGGGCATCCAGTACTTCACGTACTGGACGCCCGACCCGGCCCGCGGCGAGGGGTACACCCAGGCGCTGGTCACCACCGACGGCAAGCGCACCCCGCTCTACGACGCGGCCGCCGACCTCAACAGCGGCTGGCTCCAGCCCGTCGGGCGCCAACTCAAGCCGCTGGTCTCGGAGTCGGTGCAGCACGTCAACGACACCCCGGCGCCCGTCGGCACCACCGCCTTCGCGCCCGGCAGCCACGTCACCGCGGCGAGCGGCGGCCCCGCGATCCTCGCGGTCTTCAAGCCCGCCGGGGCGGACGACGGCACCCGGCACCTGCTCGTGGTCAACCGCGATCCGGACGGGTCGCAGACGGTGCGGATCGGGCTGGACGCGACGGCGGTGAAGGCGGTCGCCCGTTTCGACGCGTCGAGCGCGACCTATCCGCGGGCGAGCCGGCCGTCCGACCTCACGGTCACCCTCGCGGGGGGCGCGGCGGCGCTGTACCGGCTGTCACCGCGCTGAGGTCCGCCCGGGCGCCGGGGCAGGCGCCGTGGCAGGTGTCGGGGCCTTCGCGCGGCGCAGCTTGAGGGTGTTGTCGGGGCGGGTCCGGACGCGGCCCTCGGGGTCGGTGAACTCCCGCTCGTACTCCGACGCGACCAGCACCTCCCACTGGCCGGGCGGCAGTTCGAGGCTCGCGTGGACCTCGTCCGGGGTCGGGAAGTGCACGTCGAGGTCCGGGTCCGCCTCGCCCGCGGGCCAGCCCGCGTGCCCGACCACCAGGAGCACCCCGCCCGGGGAGACCGCGGCCGCGGCCGACCGCAGGATCGCCTCGCGCGGCATCTCGACCGGCGAGTGCAGGAAGTGCGCAGAGACCAGGTCGTAGCTGCCGGCGGGGAAGTCCGCGGCCAGGTCGTGGCGGCGCCACTCCACCTGACCGGCGAGCCCCGCGTCCTCGGCGTGCGCCGCCGCCCGCTCCAGCGCCTTCCGGGAGATGTCCACGCCGACCACGCGCCAGCCCTGGCCCGCCAGCCAGATCGCGTCGCCGCCCTCGCCGCAGCCCAGGTCCAGCGCGGTGCCGGGTGCCATGCCGCGCACCTCGCGCACCAGGGCCTCGTTCGGCCGCCCGCTCCAGATCCGCTCGCCGCCCCCGTACCGGCCGTCCCAGAACTCCTCGGCCGACGCCGCCTCGCCCATGCGTACTCCTCCGCTCAGTCCGGCAACCGGTTGGCCCCGGTACGGGCGAGCCTGCGGCTTCGCGTGCCGAAACCCCAAGCGGCCTTGCCGTTCCGGCAACCGGGGGCGGTCAGCGGGGCCTGGTCTCCTCGTCCAGCCACGCGAGGTACTCCGCGCTGCCCCGCTCGATCGCGGTCGCGATGATCTCGGGGGTCTCGTAGGTGTGGGCCGCCTTGATCGCCGCCTCCAGGTCGCCGTACCGGTCCGCGGGGGCCTTGAACACCACGCGCCACTCCTCCTCGACCCGCACCTCGCCCTCCCACCAGTACACCGAGCGCAGCGGCCCCTCGACCTGCGCGCACGCCGCGACCCTCCGCTCCACCACCACCCGCGCCAACTCCCCCGCCCGCTCCGCCCCGTCCGTCGTGGTCGCCACGCTCACGTATCCGCTCATCAGCCCTCCATCCGCCGAGTCTCCCCCGACCGTATTCCGCCCGCCCTGCCACGAAGGGGCCGACCGGCTGGAAGAGGGCACCTCGGCAGCGCTCATGGCTCCACCGTCGTCAACGGCCCGTCCCCGGTGTGCTCCTCCAACAGGGCCCGCAGGAACGCCAGCGACTCCGCCGGGACCAGCGCGGTGTCACGCAGCGCGTCGAACGCGAGCCGCAACGGCTCCACCTCCTCCGGGTCATCGGTGAGGTGCCCACTCCAACTGCCCTGCGTGTACGCCACAATGGACCCGGTCCGCAGGTAGACCAGCTCCAGCGAACTGCGCAGGTAGTGCGGCCCGGCACCGAAGGGCACCACGTGCAGCGCGACGCCCGGCCACTGCGCCACCTCGATCAGGTGCTCCAGCTGCGCCGTCCACGTCCTGTGGTCCCCGGCCTTGCGCCGTAACACGGCCTCGTCGATCAACGCCCGGTAGTGCACCGGCTCCGGCCCGGACAGCCGCGCCTGCCGCTCCAACCGCGCCCCGACCGACTCCTCGACCTGCTCCTCAGCCAACTGCGCTCGACGCAACTGCTCGTGCGCGTACGCGCGGGTCTGGAGCAGGTCCGGCACCGTACAGTTCGCGTACTCCTGGATGCTCGCCGCGTTCGCCTCGAAAGGCGCCAGCCCCAGGACGCAGCGGTCCTTCGTCTCCCGCTTCGCCAGCCACCACAGCCGCTCCAGCAGATCCCCGGTCCCGTACACCACGTCCAGGGCGCGGGCGGCCTGCACCGTACCCAAGCGACCGCCTGTCTCCAGCCGGTGCAGGTACGACTGCTCGTACCGGCACTTCTCCCCGAGCTGCACGAGGCTCATCCCTGAGCGTTCCCGCTCGAACGCCAGCCGGTCGGCATACAACGCCCGCGCCGAAAACCGGTCCACGACGCCGACGCCCTGCCCCCTCCCCTTGTCGCCGCTGCCCACGCCGTCGTTGTCGTCCATACGAACCCCTCTTCTCACACGCCACGTTCGGATCGTCGGGCGGTCCGCGGACGCGTTCGCCCACGTCCGTTGGTGATCGGACCATTACCGACCGTAGGGAGCGGCGATATGGCGGGACAATGGCAATTCGGCGGGGCGGCAGACCGAAGTACCACACACCGTAGGACGCTTACAGCGGCACGCCTACCGCGTCCGCCAGCAGCCGCATCCGTGGGGTCAACGTGCGGCGCCGGGCGATCACCTGGCTGAGGATGTCCTGCGCGTAGCGCTGGTGCGGGAGCCACTGCGGCGCGGCCTGCCAGACCGTCTCCAACGTGTCCACAGCTTCGGCGTACTGCTGCAGCCGCACTCGCGCACCGGCCTGGTCCAGCCGGTTCCGGTTCAGGTTGTTGGAGGTCGGGCGCATCCCGTCCCAGGAGATCGCCGCCGACAGGTGCAGCACCCGGTCCGGCCGGTCCGCGATCATGGCGTGCTCGGCCTCCTTGAGCTGTACCGTCCGGGCGTCGAACGCGCGCAGGAACCCGCCAGGAACGGCCCGGTGACCGAGCGCGGCCGCCGCCGCCCCCGCCAGGCGCAGCAGACGGTCGGCGTCGTCCGGTCGGGCGTCCCGATCGGCGGCCGCCGCGGCACGCAGCAGCAGCCAGCCCCACGCGCCGAGTTCACCGGGCGTCGCACGGGACATGCGCGGCTCGACCCGGTCCGCCCACTGCTCGGCGAGCCGGCCCGCCTCGGCGATCCGGCCGCGGCGCAGCAGCAGCCAGCACTGGGTGCTGATCGCGGCCGCCGCGTCGAGGCCGGTCGGGGCGCTGTGAAGCGCACGGCCGAGAGCGTCCTCGGCGGCGTCGAACTGGCGGGTCTGGGTGAAGGCCCAGCCGACCAGCCGCATCAGCCCGGCGTGCACGGACCGGCCGGCGGGGTCCTCGCCCACGGCGGCCGCGTCCCGGAGCAGGAGGGGCAGCACACCGGCCAACTCGTCAAGGCGGTCCCCGGCTGCGAGCGGCATCGCGGCGGAGACCGCGGCACGGACCCCGGCGACCGTCGGGGCGTCGTCCTCCGGACCCGGCAGGGGAGCAGCCAGCGCGCCGCGGACCGGTGCCCACCGGTCCACTACGGCCGGCCGGGCACCCGAGGTCTCGTGCGCGCCGCCCAGGAGGCGGCTGGTCGGCACGCGCAGCGCCACGGCCAGCGCGCGGGCCGTCTCCACTCGCGTGTCGTCTCGTTCGCCCTGCTCGAGCTTCCTGATCAGCGACACGGACACCCCGGAGGCGACCGCGAGCTGATGCTGTGTCAGTCCGCGCCGCTTGCGGATGGCGCGCAGCCGTGTCCCGATCGCATCGCCGCTGTCGGTGGGTTGAGGCATGTCGACCCCGCACCTGCTCGTACCGGCCTGGACACCCGAAACGGTACAGCGGTCCTGCCCTGCGCGCGGGCCGCCGGGGGCTACTGGGTGGTGAGGTGGTCGACGAGGTGGAAGAGGGCCGGGAGGGCGGCGCGGACGGCGGCGCGGTCGGCGTCGTCGAGGGCGGCGAGCGCGGCGTCGAGACGGCGTTCGTGCGCCCGGGTCCATGCGGCGAGCTGCTCGCGGCCGAGGTCGGTGAGGGAGACGGCCGCGGCCCGCCGCTCCCCGGGGTCGACATCGCGGGTGACGAGCCCGGAGGTGATCATCTGCCCGATCAGCCCGCTCACCGTGCTGTTGGCGAGCCGCTGCCGGGTGGCGAGTTCGCTCACCCGCGCCGGGGAGCGCTCGGCGAGGACCTGGAGGAGTTCGACCTGCGCCATCGGCAGGGTCTCCCAGGGGTAGTCGGTCCGGATCGACGCGCGCAGCGCGCGGCGCAGGCGGGTGACGGCCTCGGTGAGCCGGCGGGCGTCCGAGGCGTCGGCGGCCGCGGCGAGTTCGGGGGACGGCTGGGACGACGACATGACCCAAGCCTACGGCGCCGTACCTCAACTGACCCGCGAAGAACCGTCCGTACGGGCCGCGGGCCGTTCCCCGGACCAGGCCGCCGCCAGGGCCGCCGCGGCGGCGGCCACCAGCACCGCGAGCGCCCACCGCGCGGGGGCGGTGGAGCCGGGAGCGGCCGAGCCGAAGCGTTCGCCGAGGTGGAGCGCGAGGGTGACGAGGGCGACGCCGAGCGCGGTGCCGAGGCCGCGCGCCATGTTGACCAGGCCGCCGCCGGTCCCGGCGGCCCCCCGCGGGATCGCCGACATGACCATCGTGTTGTTCGCGGGCGTGAAGGTGCCGAGCCCGAGGCCGACGACGGCGAGCAGTACCGCCAGCACACCCCGCGTCAGCGGCGCCGCCAGCATCGCCGCGGTGGCCGCGGTGAGCACCGCGGCGCCCAGCACGCACCGGCCGCGGTCGGACAGCCCGCGCGGCAGCACCCGGTCGGCGCCGGTCGCGGCCACCGCGAACCCCGCGGGGAGCGCGGTGAGTACGAGCCCGGCGGCCAGTTCGGAGGAGCCCGAGGCGGTCAGCACCACCGGCACCAGCACCAGCGGCCCGAACAGCACGAGGTACCCGCTGAGCGCGCCCACCAGCCCGAGCGCGACCGTGCGGCCGCGGACCAGCGCGAGGTCGAGCAGGGGGGCGCGGGTGCGGGCCTGCCGGGCGACGAACCCCCAGCCGGCCGCGACCGCCGCGGCGAAGAGCCCGGCGACCGCCCATGCGGGCACCGGCAGGCCGGAGGCGGCCGAGACGCCGAGCAGGCCGCAGCCGGTCGCGGCGGCGAGCAGCGCCAGCCCGGGCCAGTCGAAGCCGCCGGTGGCGCGCCGCTCGCGGGTGCGCGGCAGCAGGTAGTGCCCGGCGACCAGCGCCAGTACGCCGATCGGGACGTTGACCCCGAAGACCCAGCGCCAGCCGAGCGTGGAGACCAGCACGCCGCCGACGGTGGGCCCGAGCGCCAGGCCGAGCGCCTGGGCCGCGGCCTGCACGCCGAGCGCGGCCCGCATCCGTTCGCGCGGCGCGCTCGTGGTGACCAGCGCGACGCTGTTCGCCTGCATCAGCGCGGCACCGACCGCCTGCACCCCGCGGAAGACGACCAGCACCAGCAGCGAGGGGGCCAGCCCGCACACGGCGGAGGCGGCCGTGAACACGGCGAACCCGTAGAGGTAGAGCAGCTTGCGCCCGTGGGCGTCGGACAGCCGCCCGGCCGGGACCAGCAGGGCGATCAGCACCACCAGGTAGGCGAGCGAGACCCACTCCACGGCGGCGGGCGAGGCGTCGAACTGCCGGCGCAGCCCGCCGTAGGTGAGCGTGACGATGCTCGCGTCCAGCTGGCCCATGAAGGCGCCGAAGCAGACCGTCGCGACGGCCAGCCACCAGGCGGACGGGCGGTCCCGTATCGCGTCCGGCCGCGCCCGCTCGCGCAGCAGCAGCGCCGGCCGGTGCCCGCGGCCGAGCCCGGGCCCATGCTCGTGCTCGTGTCCCGGTCCGCCGGTCGCGGGCCGGGCCCCCGTGCGCGTCGTCATACCCTCGACAATACATCGGGCACCGAACTGTTCGGGACCCGTCACAGGGTCGTCCGGTTACGATCCTTCGGGAGTCGATTCGAACAGCCGGACGGGCGGAGGAACGTACGCGTGAGCACCAAACCTGACCTGGTCGGTGTCGTCGGATCGGCCCGGGCGCTGGGCTGGCTCGCGGTGCTCTCCGGGGCGGCCGGGGCGCTGCCCGTCCTGCTCGGGCACACCAAGGGGCTGAGCGGCGCGGCGGTCGCCGTGATCGGGGCGCTGCTGTTCGCCGTGCCGTGCGCGTGGTCCGCGGGGCCGCGCCGCGCCTGGTACCGGGCCCGGCTGGAGGCGGCGGCGCCCGCGCCGGAGGAGTCCGTGGTGACCGCGCCGGAGGAGACCTTCGAGCGCGTCACCCGCCCGATGACCTCGACGGTGGTCGTGACGCTCGGCGTCGGGCTGCTCATCGCCTACACCACCGGGATACCCGCGGGGCTGGTGATCACCGGGATCGGCGCCGGCATGCTCAGCCAGGCCCGCTGGGTCGCCCGCCAGGAGCGGGCCCAGGGCGTGCACCTGCTCTGCCCGGCCGCCCCGAGCCGGGTCTCCGCCGACGACCCGAACCTGGCGGCGTACCAGGAGGTCCCCTTCTACACGGTGCCCGCGCGCGGCTGAGCGGTCATACGCCGCCCCCGCGCACACCCCGCGCACACTCCCCGCACACGCCGCCGCCCCGGACCGGTCGCAGGACCGGGCCGGGGCGGCGTACGCCGTCGGGCAGGCTCACGCCCCGGCGCCCTCCCCCTTCGTGCCGGTGACGATCTCGCGGATCGTCTCCAGCGGCAGCTTCGGGCGGCCGTCGTCGAAGAGCAGGCCGTTCGTCTCCTGCGCGGTGTCCATGAACTGCGTGTAGCAGTAGCCCGCGACCAGCGGGCTGTCCAGCAGCGGCTTGAACAGCTCCCGCAGCAGCGCCGCGTACTGGGTGTCGGAGTCGGTGTAGGTGTACGCGAAGTCGCCCTCGTGCGAGCCCAGCGACAGCCCGCCGAACTCGGTGACCATCAGCGGGGCGTCCCCGGCGGCGAACCGCTCGGCCTGCCGCGCGGTGAGCGAGAGCGTACGGCCGGACGGGCCCGGGCCGGCGAGCAGCGCGTCGAACCCGGCGGCGTCCCCGTAGCGCGCGGTCAGCAGCTCCGGGTCGGCGGTGTAGTCGTGCACGCCGAGGATGTCGCTGTCGGTGTGCTCCCAGCCCTCGTTGGAGACGACCGGCCGGGTCGGGTCGAGCGCGCGGGTGAGGTTGGCCAGCGCCACCGAGAAGTGGTGCTGCGCCGGGTCGCGGGTGATGTCGGTGATGCCCCAGCTCTCGTTGATCGGCACCCAGGTGACGATGCTCGGGTGGCTGCGGTCGCGGCGCACCAGCTCCAGCCACTCCCGGGTCAGCGACTCGACGGCCACCCCGCAGTAGTCGTACGTGGCGCCGGTCTCGCCCCACACCAGCAGCCCGAGCCGGTCGGCCCAGTACAGGAACCGCGGGTCCTCGGCCTTCTGGTGGATGCGGGTGGCGTTGAAGCCCATCGCCTTGGTCAGCTCGACCTCGCGGCGCAGCTCCTCGGTGCCGGCGTTGGCGAGCAGGGTGCGCGGGCGGTAGCCCTGGTTGAGCACCGACCGCACGAAGTACGGGTGGCCGTTGAGCAGGAAGGCGCCGCGCCCGACCTCGGCGGAGCGCACCCCGACGTAGCTGTCCACCTCGTCCACCGCGGCGGACCCGTCCGCGGTGCGCACGGTGACCCGGGCGTCCAGCAGCACCGGCTGCTCCGGGCGCCACAGCAGCTCCTCGCGGTCGATGCCGTTGCGCAGCGCGGGGATCGCCACGTCGATCCGGGCCCGGCGGCCGTCGACGACCGCCGAGGTCCGCGCGAGCACCCGGTCGCCGCGGCTGATCACCACGTCCACGGTGAGCGGGCCGGCCGGCTGCCCGGCGAGCTCCACCTCGGCGGTCACGCCGCGGATCGGGTCGGTGGTCCACGCCAGGTCGGCGATGTGCCGGGCGGGCACGGACTCGGCCCACACGCTCTGCCAGATGCCGGTGGTCCGCTCGTACCAGACCGCGTGCGGCCGCTCCTGCCAGTCCTGCTTGCCGCGCGCCTGCGCCAGTTCGGCCGGGTCGTCCTCGGCGCGGACCACCAGGACGTGCTCGGCGGCGCCGGGGCGCAGCGCGTCGGTCACGTCGGCGGTGAACGGCGTCTGGCCGCCCACGTGTTCGGCCACCAGCGTGCCGTCCAGCCAGACCTTCGCCCGGTGGTCCACGGCGCCGAAGTGGATCAGGGCGCGGCGCGCGGCGCCGTCCTCGGCCGCGGTGTCCGGCACGAGGGCGGTGTGCGGGATGCCGCGGCGGTACCAGACCACGGGGTGGCGCCCGGTCTCGCCGATGCCGGACGCCGGGGACTCCGGCGGGAAGGGCACGGTGATCTGCCGGTCGAACGGCGCACCCGCCCCGTCCCCGCCGGCGCCCGCCGCGAACCAGCCCTCGCGCTCGCCGGCGGCCGCATCGTCGTAGCCGAACTCCCACGCGCCGTCGAGGCTGGTCCACTGCTCCCGGCAGAGCATCGGCCGCGGGTAGGTCCCGTCCTGCTCGCTCGCCCTCACGGCTCCTCCTTCTGCCTGCCCGACATCGGGCGTCGTAAAATTCGTGTGATCAATGACGGCGTCCAGCTTGAGCGATAATTTGCATCGATGCAAGAGGCAAGGTTTCCGAGCAGGCGCGGCCCGTCCCGACCAGAGGGGGAACCCTGGTGGCCAGAGTCAGGATGCGCGACGTCGCCGAGCACGCGGGCGTGTCGGTGCGGACCGTGTCCAATGTGGTCAGCGGATACGCGCACGTCAGCGAGGCGACGCGGGCCCGGGTGCAGCGCTCGCTGGACGAGCTGGGCTACAAGATGGACTACCTCGCGCGCGGCCTGCGCTCGGGCCGCACCGGGTTCGTCGCGCTGGCGGTGCCGTTCGTGGTCGAGCCGTACTTTGCCGCCCTGGCACAGGCGGTCATCCAGGCGGCGGCCCGGCGCGGGACCACCGTGCTCGTGGAGTCCACCGGCGGCGACCCGGAGGTCGAGCGGCGCATCCTGGCGGGCGGCCTGACGAACGTCGCCGACGGGGTGCTGTTCAGCGCGCTCACCCTGCCGGCCACCGACGCGCCCGCCACCGGGCCGGACTTCCCGCTGGTCATGCTGGGTGAGCACAATGTCGGCGACCACCTGCCGCGGGTCGGCATCGACAACGTGGCCGCCGCCCGCGCCGCCGTGGAGCACCTGCTCGCACAGGGCTGCCAGCGGATCGTGGCACTGGGCCGCAACGGCAGCGAGAACGGCCGGCAGCGCGCCGAGGGCTACCAGCAGGCGCTGTCGGCGGCCGGGGTCCGCCGGGTGAACTGGCTGGTCGAGCCGGTGGACGACTGGACCAGGGAGCACGGCTACACCACGACCCTGCGGCTGCTGGAGGGCAGCGGGCCGCTGCCCGACGCGATCTTCGCGTTCAACGACGCGCTGGCGGTGGGTGCGCTGCGCGCGCTGGACGCCTCAGGCGTGCGGGTGCCGGACGAGGTCGCGGTGGTGGGCGTGGACGACATCCCCGAGTGCGCGTACACCCATCCCCCGCTGACCTCGATCGCGCCCGACCTGGACGCGATCGCCGAGCGGTCGCTGAGCCTGCTGGACGCGCAGATCCGCAGCAATGCGAACGGGAACGGCAACGGGACCGGCAACGGCAACAGCGGGGCAGCCGCGGAGACGGCCGCCCCGGCAACGACCGGGGCAGCCTCCGAGCCGGCGTCCGGCCCGGCCACCGAGCACAGCGGCACCGACACGGAGAGTGAAGCCGAGGGCGCCGCGCAGTGGTCCGGCGCCTCCGCCTCGACCCCGTTCCGCCTCGTGGTCCGCGAGTCCTCGCGGCGGACCGGCCCCGCGAAGTAGCCCCGCACCACCCCTGGCCTGCCCTCTCGGGCTCCGGGCACCTTCCGGCGGCGGCCGTGCGGCCCGCCGCCCGGGAAGTTGCCACCGGACTATTGCATCGATGCAAAACGTATGCGATGGTCTGCGGCATCGAGTTCACATCGAATTAACGAGGTGAATATGCCCATGAGCGGAGCGTTGGGGCGCCGCCGGTTCCTGGCGCTCGGTGGAGGGCTGGCCATGTCCGCAGGACTCGCGGCGTGCTCCTCCCCGTTGGCCACAGGACTGGCCGGCACGCAGCCGGACACCGCCGACATCATCTTCTGGAACCTGTTCACCGGTGGTGACGGCGCCAACATGGTGCTGATGGAGAAGGCGTTCCGCAAGACCCACCCCGGGTTGTCCGTCGAGGCGACCATCCTGGGCTGGGGGAACCCGTACTACACGAAGCTGGCGCTCGCCACGGCCAGCGGCACACCACCGGACGTCGGCATCTCCCACCTGTCCCGGCTGCCGCTGCTGGCGGCCTCCGGGCTGCTGACCCCGGTCGAGGACGCGGGCGTCGGGGAACTGGGCATCACCTCGGACAAGTTCACCCCCGCCGCCTGGCAGAAGGCCACCGTCGGCGGGACCGTGTACGCGGTCCCGCTGGACACCCACCCCTTCGTCCTCTACTACAACACCGACCTGGCGCAGAAGGCCGGGCTGCTCAACGCGGCCGGGGACGACCTGAAGCCGATGAAGAACGCCGCGGAGTTCCTCGACGCGGTCAAGGCGATGAAGGACGCGGGCGCGCAGTACGGCGCCGTCATGTCGATCACCGCCGACCCGTCCACCTGCTGGCGCTTCTTCAGCATGATCTACTCCGGGATCGCCGGGCCGGTCGTCACGCACGAGGGCACCAGGGTCGCGGTGGACGAGGACGCGGCGCAGTCCACGTTCGCCTTCATGCAGAGCCTGACCAAGGGCGGGCTGATGCCCAAGAGCCTGACCGGCTCCGGGGTGAACGCCCTGTTCTCCACCGGCAAGTCGGGCTTCCTCTTCGACGGCGAGTGGCAGATCCCGTCCTACCGGGACGTCAAGGGCCTGCACTTCAACGTGGTGCCCTTCCCGGCGCTGCTCGGCCCCAAGCCGGTGGCGTACGCCGACTCGCACTCGCTGATCATCCCGCACAACGGCAGGCGCTCGGCGTCCCGCACCGCGCACGCGGCACTGTTCGTCAAGAGCCTGCTCGACAACAGCGCGATCTGGGCGCACGGCGGCCATGTGCCGGCCTGGCTGCCCACCCAGCGCAGCAAGGCGTTCCAGGACCAGTCGCCGCAGCGCAACTACGTCCAGGCCGCGTTCAACGCGGTCTACGACCCGGTCGCCTGGTACACGGGCGCCGGCTCGGACTTCCAGACCACGGTGGGCTCCACGATCATCGAGGTCATCGCGGGCCGGCTCACCCCCAAGGCGGGTGCCGCCCAGCTGCGTTCGGACCTGAAGCGCTACACCACCGCCCGACCGCCGGTCAAGATCGGATAGGAGGCCGCCACCATGACGACCATCGCCTCTGAGCGGCCCGCCGAGCGACCGGCCCGCCGCGTCACCCTGCGCACGGACCGGGAGCGCGCCCCGCGCTCCGAACGCCGGGCCGGGCTGCTGCTCAGCTCGCCCTTCCTCATCGTCTATTTGCTGTTCATGATCGGCCCGCTGGCGGTCGGCATCGTGGTCAGCTTCTTCAACACCACGACCGTCAAGAGCGGCCTCGGCGGCTGGGTGGGCCTGGCCAACTACCGCACGGTGCTCAAGGACTCGCTCTTCTGGTCCGCGATGTGGCACTCGGTGCTCTTCACGCTGCTGACCACGCCGCTGCTGGTGGTGCTCGCCCTGGTCTTCGCCATCCTGGCCTCCCGGGTGCGGCGCGGCACCGTCTTCTACCGGCTGGCGTTCTTCGCGCCCTACGTGGTGCCGTCGTCGGTGGTCGTGCTGGTCTTCCTGTGGATGTACACCCCGCAGGTCGGGCTGATCCCCAAGCTCTTCAGCGCGGTCGGGCTCACCTCGCCGGACTTCATCGGCAGCACCTCGGGCGGCTGGACGGCCGTGGTGCTGATGACCCTGTGGTGGACGTTCGGCTTCAACTTCGTCCTGTACACCGCGGGCATCCAGGACGTGCCCACCGAGGTGTACGAGGCCGCCGCCATCGACGGCGCGAGCCCATGGCAGCAGATCCGCTACCTGACGGTGCCGCTGCTCAGCCGCACCACCAGCCTGGTGCTCATCCTCCAGATCCTGGCCTCGCTGAAGGTGTTCGACCAGATCTACCTGCTGCTGGGCGGCGGCCCGAACCAGTCGACCCGCCCGGTCATCGAGTACATCTACGACACCGGCTTCACCTCGTACCGCGGTGGTTACGGCGCCGCCGCCACCATGGTCTATTTCGTCATCATCGTCGCGATCTCGGCGGCCTGGTACGCGCTGCGGCACTACCGGACCGCCGCCGCCGAACGGGCCGCCGAACAGCCGGCACCGCGGGCCGAACGGAGGACCTCATGACCACCCTTGCCCCCGTACAGCGGCGCCGCCGCTCCCCGGGGCCGACCGCGATCGCCGGCCACGCCAACGGCGCGAAGCTCTTCAACCGGCTGTGCACGGTGTGCGTGACGCTGTTCGCGCTGGTCTGGCTGGTGCCGCTGGTGTGGGCGCTGATCACCTCGCTCCGCTCGGACGGGTCGATCACCGCCAAGCCCACCTCGCCCTTCGCGGGCGGCTGGTCCTTCCACGCCTACTCCTACGCGTGGGACAACTACCCGATCGGCTACTGGTACCTCAACAGCCTGGTGATCGCGACGCTCGCGGTCGTCTTCACCGTGACGCTGTGCTCGATGGCCGCCTTCGCGCTGGCGCTGCTGCGCTTCCCCGGGCGCAACGCGGTGATGGCGCTGATCGTCGCCGGGCTGATGCTGCCCACCGAGGGGCTGGTGCTGCCGCAGTTCATCGAGTACCGCTCGCTGCACCTGCTGGGCACCTACTGGGCGCTGGTGCTGCCGTCGGTCGCCGCCCCGGTGTCGGTCTTCGTCTTCCACTCCTTCTTCCAGGGCATCCCGACACCGCTGATCGAGGCGGCGCGGCTGGACGGGGCGAGCTGGTGGCGGGTCTACTGGTCGGTCTGCCTGCCGATCTCCCGCCCGGCGGTGGCCACGGTCGCCATCCTCACCTTCATCAGCTCCTGGAACTCCTTCCTGTGGCCGCTGCTGGTGCTCAGCCAGACCAAGTCCCAGACGGTGCCGGTGGGTCTGGCGTCGCTGGTCAACCCGAGCAACATCCAGTACGCGGAGGTGATGGCGTCCTCGGTGCTCGGCTTCCTGCCCCTGATCGCGGTCTTCCTGATCTTCCAGCGGCAGATCGTGCAGGGCGTCGCTACCACCGGGCTGAAGTAATCCGGCGGCATACACACGTACCCACCGCGGTGTGCGCGGGCGGAGCGCCCCGGCGTGGATTCCACGCCGGGGCGCTCTGCTCGAAGCGCGCTCGAACCGCCGTGAATTGTCCGGGAACCTCGCATTGACGAATACCCGCTACTGTGGTCCGCGTGTCCGGGAAAACCCCGGCCGCCCATTCCGCCGCCCGCCGCCCGGCCCCGGCGCGCAGTTGCCCCCACCCACCCGGCGGGCGGGGGTGGCGTTCGGTCTTTCTGTCGAAGAGATCCAGACAGTCGCGCCCCCGGTGAAGCGCCCTGATCGGCGTCATCGCGAGCACAAGTCCCCCACAACAGGGCCACACCGCACATCATTTGAGCTCTTTGACCGCCTTGTCACATTTGCCGCTTTGTTACGCTGTCCCATGGTCTTGAAGGACACTCCGCCCTGATAGGCATGCTGGGGGTAGCAAATGAAGATCGGCATTCTCGGTCCGCTCTTTGTGCAGCCGGACGGCGTCTGTATGACGCCGAGCGCACCGAAACTGCGCAAGGTGCTGTCGATGCTGGTCGTCTATTCAGGACAGGTCGTTCCGGTGTCGTCCCTCATGGCGGAACTCTGGGACGAGAATCCACCGAACAGCTGTCTCACCACCGTACAGACCTACATTCTCAGCCTCCGCAAACTCTTCGCGTCGGGCACCGGCCTGTCCAGCGCGCAGGTCGCGCGGGAGATCCTGCGCACCGAGTCCGGCGGCTACCGCTTCGTCGCCGGCTCCGCGGAACTGGACATCGAACGGTACAACTCGCTCGCGGTGGCCGGCCGCCGCTCGCTCGACGCCGGCGACGACCGCACCGGCAGCCGCCAACTCGGCGAGGCCCTGCGGCTGTGGCGCGGCCCGGCGCTGACCGGCGTCCCGGTCGGCCGCCTGCTGGAGGCCGACCGCTACCGCCTGGAGGAGTCCCGGCTCGTGGTGCACGAGTACTGGGTGGACACCCAACTCCGGCTCGGCGGCTACCGCGACGTGCTCGCGAGCCTGGCCGGCCTCACCGTCGAGCACCCCCTGCACGAGAACCTCCACATGCAGTACATGAAGGCGCTGTTCCTCAACGGGCGGCGCGGCCAGGCGCTGGAGGTCTTCCACCGGCTGCGCCGCAACCTGGTGAGCGAACTGGGCCTGGAGCCCGGGGGCCCCGCCCAGCGCCTCCAGCGGGCGATCCTCACGGAGGACCCGGACATCGCGCGCGCCGCCTGGACCGCGTGAGGCTCCGGCCCGCCCCTGAGGGTCCGCGGCGCAGCCGGGGCGCGGGCCTCAGGGGGCGGGCGGGGGCGGCGGGGACCAGCGGCGGGCGATGGCGGCGAGTTCGCGGGCCGCGCCGGAGAAGTCCTGGCCGGTGCGGCGCGCCACCCGCAGCGTACGGGTCAGGTCCAGCCCGTCCACCGGCACCGCGACCAGGGTGCCCGCCGCGAGGTCGCGCTCGACGGCGAGCGAGCTGAGCACCGCGGGCGCGACCCCCTCGGCCACCGCCGTCTTGATCGCCGTGGTCGAGGAGACCTCGATCACCGGCGCCGCGAGCCGGCGGCCGGATACGGCCCGCAGCGCGCGCTCCAGGTACAGCCGGGTGCCCGACCCGTGCTCCCGGCTGACCAGCGAGGTCGCGGCCAGCTCGTCGGGGGTGAGGGCGTCCTGCGGGCGGCGCCGGGCCCAGGGGTGCCCGGGGTGCACCACCACCTTCAGCTCGTCCCGCCCGACCGGGTCCGCGGTGATGCCGCGCGGCACCGCCGGGCCCTCCACGAACCCGATGGCCGCCGCGCCGCCGAGCACCGCCGCGGCCACCTCGTCGGAGTTCCCGGTGGTCAGGGCCACCGCGGTGCCCTCCACCGCCTGGTGGAAGCGGACCAGCCAGTGCGGCAGCAGGTACTCGGCGATGGTCATGCTCGCGGCCACCGGCAGCCGCGCCTCGGCGGTCAGGTGCAGCGAGGTCAGTCCCGCCTCCAGGGCCGCGGCCGCGTCGAGCGCGGTGCGCGCCCAGTCCGCGACCAAGGCGCCCTGCGCGGTCAGCCGGGACCCCTGCGGCGAGCGCTCCAGCAGGGTGACGCCCGTACGCCGCTCCAGGTACCTGATCCGGGAACTGGCCGCGGGCTGGCTGATGCCGTGCTCGCGCGCGGCGGCGCCCAGGCTGCCCAGCCGCGCCACGGACAGCAGCAGGTCGAACGGGCCCAGGTCGCGCACCCGGCTGGTCAGGGGCATAAGCCCAGTCTATGGCGCCATGCCGTACTGCTCCCTACCCGCGCCGCCGGACCGGCCGGAGGGTGGAGGGCATGACCTCTTCGCTCGCCGCACCGCCGCGCCCCGGCGGCGCCCGGTCCGCACGCCGCCTCCCGTGGGGGCTGCTGCGTGAACTCGACCGCCCCGCCGACCTGTTCCGGCACCTGGGCCCCAACTGGTACGCCTCGGTCATGGGCACCGGCATCACCGCGAACGCGGCGGCGACCCTGCCCGTCCACGCGCCCGGGCTGCGGACGGCCGCCACCGTCGTCTGGGCGCTGGCCGCCTTCCTGCTCGTCGCGCTCACCGCCGCATGGGCCGTACACGCCACCCGGCACCGCGACCGGGCGAGGGCGCACGCCCACCACCCGGTGATGGCACACTTCTGGGGTGCCCCGGCGATGGCGCTGCTCACCGTGGGCGCGGGCACCCTCTCCCTCGGCCAGGACCGGATCGGCGCCCACCCGGCCCTCGTCGTCGACGCCGTGCTGTGGACGGCGGGCACCGCGCTCGGGCTGGTCACCGCGGTGTGGATTCCGTACCGGATGATGACCGGCGGCGAGGTGGCCGCCGACGGCGCGTTCGGCGGCTGGCTGATGCCGGTGGTGCCGCCGATGGTCTCGGCCGCGACCGGCGCCGCGCTCGTCCCCCACCTCGCGCCCGGCCAGGGCCGGTTGACGATGCTGCTGGGCTGCTACGCGATGTTCGGCATCAGCCTGTTCGCGAGCGTGGTGATCATCACCCAGGTCTGGGCGCGGCTGATGCACCACTCCGTCGGCCCGGCCGTCATGGTCCCCACCCTGTGGATCGTGCTCGGCCCGCTCGGCCAGTCCGTCACCGCCGCCAACCTGCTCGGCGGTGCCGCCCACCTCGCCCTGCCGCGCCCGTACGCGGGCGCCGCCGAGGCGTTCGGCTTCCTCTACGGCGTGCCCGCCTGGGGCTTCGCCATGATGTGGCTGGCGCTGGCGGCGAGCCTCACCCTGCGCACCGCCCGCCGCGGCCTGCCCTTCTCGCTGACCTGGTGGAGCTTCACCTTCCCGGTCGGCACCTGCGTCACCGGCACCAGCGCCCTCGCGGTGCACCTCGGCTCGACGCCGTTGAAGGCGGTCGCCGTCGCGCTCTACGGCTTCCTCGTCGCCGCCTGGCTCACCGTGGGCGCCCGGACCGCCGCGGGCAGCGCCCGCGGCGGCCTCTTCCGCGCCGCCCCGACCCGGTGACGGGCCACCGACGCGGTGCGGGACCGCCGGCTCAGTGGCGGCCGAACGCCTCGCGCACCGAGCCGCCGACGACCGCGCACCATGTGCTCAGGTCCGCCTTGCCGTTCGGGGCGAGGCCGTGCAGGCGCTGCATGCCCCGCACCGCCCGCACCGTGGCGGCGTCGTAGGTGCCGCTGACGGCCACGTCGCCGTACCCCTTGCGGCTGAGCATCAACTGGAGCGCGCTGACCGGCAGTCCGGTGGAGTGCCGGTCCAGGCACGGGGCGAGCGCCTCCCAGGTGGCGGCGTCGAAGGTGCAGTCCGCGGTGACGGGGATGCCGTGCGTGGTCTGGAAGTCGGCGACCGCGTCGTTCATGTCGAGGCCGAAGTCGCCGTCGGTGGCGAGGGAGTAGCCGGCGGCGTCCAGCAGGTACTGCGCCACCTCTACCACCGGTCCGTCGACGAACCGCCAGATGTCGGGCCAGCGGCGGGCGGGTATCAGCGCGTGCGGGGTGCCCAGGGCCCGCAGCACCCGCGCGCGCACCATCGGGAACTGGGCGTAGAACGCGATCCCGGGGCAGTCGGTCAGGTAGAAGTCCCAGTGCCCGAAGATGTCCCAGGCGTTCAGGCCGAACTTGCGGCAGACCGCGGCGCACAGCTCGACCAGCGAGTCCAGCAGCGCGTCGGGCGGCGTCTGCGTGATGTACGTGCCCTCGTTCTCGATGCCGATCGCGTTGCCGTTCTCGCCCGGGCAGTGCGCGGCGACCACCTGGTGCTCGCCCGCCTCCAGCGTCGACAGGCTCTGGTGCCGGCCCTCCAGGACGTAGCCGCCGCGGCTGACCGTGAAGTGCTGGCCGGTGTCCGCCCAGCCGTTGGTGTCCATGTGCAGGTTCTGGCAGTCCTTGGCCAGCTGGATCGCGTGGTCGCGCGAGTAGTCGGTGACGTTCGGGAACGCCATGTGGTGCAGGATGATCTTGTTGGTGGTGTTGCCGGTGATCTGGATCGGGCTCGACGGCGGACGGGCGCCCCAGGTGTCGCAGTCGATGATCCAGGGGAACTCGGCCGAGGGCGTCTCGGGCTCCGCGCCCTCCGCGTGCGCGGTGCCCGGGAAGGCCAGCCCGGTGCCGACGACCGCGGCCACCGTCCCGCCCAGCCCGGCTCTGAACAGGGTGCGCCGGTCCACCTCGTGCGGTGTGCGCCGATCCGCCTCGTACGGTGTGCCCCGGTCTGCCCCGTGCCCTGCCTCGTGCTCGTGGACGCCCATGCGCTCTCCCCAGACGAACGCGGCGGCCTCTGCCGGCCGCCGACGGCAAGCGGAGACTATGCGGCCGGCTGACGCACCACCAGAAGCTCTTCGAGATCCTTGCGGCGGGCGCCGCGGGATGTCCCGGAAAGGCCGCGCATGCGGCGCTTCGCACGAGGGCGTCGGGTCGTCGGGAGCGCGCCGATGAGCTGACGGTTTTATTATGTAGTGATGCGACTTGTGGCTTGGTGGGCGCTGATCTCGTCGAGCTGTGCCCCTGTGGTGTTGGTCGTGGGCTTCACGACGGCGACCTTGCTGGAGGAGCCGGGCTACAACCCGGTGACGCAGACGATCAGCGTGCTGGCGGCCGGTAACCACCGCGGTTACCTGGTGCTGACCGGCACACTGGTCGCCGTCGGGAGCTGCTACATGGCGACCGCGTGGGGCCTGCACGCCGCCAAGCTCACCGGGCGGCTGTGCCTGGCCGGGGGCGGGCTGGCCGCGATCCTGCTGACGGTCTTCCCCGCGCCGCGCACCGGGGGCTCGCTGTCGCACGGCGCCGTCGTCGGCGTCGGCTTCACCCTGCTGGCCCTGTGGCCGGTCTTCGCCACCCGCCGCGGCCGCCGCGCGCCGTGGGGGCTGCGGCCGGTGCCGTCGGTGGCGATGAGCGCGCTGATGTGGGCGGGCGCGGCCTGGTTCCTGGTCGAGGTGGAGATCGACGGCGCGGCGGGCGTCGCCGAGCGGGTCGTGACGTCGGTGCAGGCGCTGTGGCCGGTGGTCGTGGTGCTCTCCTGCGTGTGGCACGCCCGGCGCCATGGCCGGCCGCGCCCGGCGGTGGCCGCCGGACCGCGCACGCCGTAGCGTCGGCGGCCGCGGCCGGTGGACGGCCGGGTGGGGCCGGGTGGAGGACAGCACGACCGAACGGGCTGGTCAGAGCGGTCGCCGGCAGTGCTCTCCACCCTGGGGTTGACGGGGGAGGCCCGCAGATCTCCACCCGCGGATCAACCCGTGGGTTGGTCCGCCGGCGGGCTCCGATCGGCAGCATGGAGGTGTCTTCCTCCTCCTGCCGGTGCCTGTCGAAGGGCGGTCCCCTGTGAGTTCCCACGGTCTGGTCAATGTGGCCGTCGCCGCGGTCGTCCTGGTCTGGCTGGTGAGTCGCCAGCTGTCCACCAGGCCGCTGCGCGAGAAATCCCGGGTCGGTCTGGTCCTGATCGTGGTGGGGGCCGTCGAGACCGTGTCGTTCACCGCCAAGCACCCGCTGCACGGCGGCGAGGTCGGGATAGCCGCGCTGAGCCTGGCCCTCGGCGTGGCGCTGGCCGCCGCCCGCGGCTTCACCGTCACGGTCTGGCGCGAGGGCACGGAGTACTTCCGCAAGGGGAACCTGGTCACCGCCGCGCTGTGGATAGCCGGCATCGGCCTCCACCTGCTGCTGGACGACCTGGCCGGCTCCGGCCTCGGCCCGGCCAGCATCCTGCTCTACGTCGGCGTGGTGCTCGCGGTGCAGAACGCCGTGCTGACGAGCCGCTCGCGCACGGCGGTGGCCCGATGACCGGCTTCCTCATACCTCGCGGCCCGGGTCGGCCGCCCCGGGCCGGCAGCTGCCCGGCGGCCGGACGGTCCGGCCGCCGGACGGTGCGGGTCCGCTGACCCCGGTCAGCTCACCTCGCCCAGCACGGACCGCAGGAAGTCGAGCTGGTGGACGACCTGGTGCTGCCCGCCGCCCTCGTGGCGGTTGTAGGGCCAGACGCGGATGTCCTTCGGCCCCGCGTAGTGGTTGTGGGCGGCGAAGACCGTGGAGGGCGGGCAGATGTCGTCCATCAGGCCGACCGCGAAGAGCGCGGGCGCGGTGGCCCGGGCGGCGAAGTTGACGCCGTCGAAGTAGGAAAGGGTGGTGAACACCTGCTCCACCTGGTCGCGATGGGTGCGCAGGTAGGTCCAGATCTCCCGGTAGGCGTTGCCCTCCACGACGGACAGCGCCCGGCGGTAGTGACACAGCGAGGGCTGGTCGATGACCGCGGCCCGGACCCCGTCGGCGAGGGCGGCCGCGGCCAGCGCGATGCCCCCGCCCTGGCTACCGCCGGCCAGCACGATGCGTTCCCGGTCGACGGCCGGGTGGGCGCGGGCGGCGTCCACCGCGCGGACCGCGTCGGTGAACACCCGCCGGTAGTAGTAGTCCTCCGGGCGCTGGATGCCTCGGGTGACCATGCCGGGCGATGAGGACCCGGCGCTGCCGTGCGGGTCACCGGTGGCGCCGGGCTGGAGCGATCCGCCCTGCCCGCGGGTGTCCATCAGCAGGTGGGCATAGCCCGCGGCGGGCCAGGTCAGCCACTCGTAGGGGAAGCCGCGCCCGCCGCCGTAGCCGAGGTAGCCGACCACGCAGGGCCGGGGCGTGCGGGCGGCGGCGGGCACCAGCAGCCAGCCCGCCACCGGGTCGCCGTTGTAACCGGGGAAGCGCACATCGTAGACGCGCACCTCGCTGAGCCGGGCGTCGTGGGGCGTGAACTCGGCCGGGCGGTCGTGGCTGCGGGCCTCGGCGAGCGTCGCGGCCCAGAAGGCGTCGAAGTCCGCGGGTTCCTGCCGGTCCGGCAGGTAGGTGCGCAGTTGGTCGAGCGGCAGGTCGGTCTCGGGCACGGGGCGGTCCTCCTGCGGGGGCGGGTGCGTTGGTCGGAGTACGGCGGACGGGCTACGGCGGGCGGAAGCCGGCGGTCAGGGCCGGGCGGGCGCCCGGTGGGCGCCGTCCAGGGTGAGGCTGTCGGGGGCGGAGACCTCGACCCGGCCGGCAGCGTCGAGCCGCACGGACAGCGGGCCGCCCGCCACCCGCAGGCCGGTGACGTGCAGCGGACCGAACGCCCCGGCGGCCGCGGGGTCGACGCGCAGCCGGCCGCCGGGCACGTCCGCGGCCAGTCCGAGGGCGGCCTGCACCAGCAGCACACCGGCGGCGGCCGACCAGGCCTGGGGGCGGCAGGCGGCGGGGTAGGGGGCGGGGGCCTCGTCGTAGGCGCTGCCGTGCCCGCCGTACAGCTCCGGCAGGCGGGCCTCGAAGCCGGCGGAGGCGGCGACCAGGCCCTTGGCGAGCGGCACCGCCTGATCCGGGAAACCGGCCCTGACCAGGCCGTGCACCGCTATCGCCGTGTCGTGCGGCCAGACGGAGCCGACGTGGTAGCCGAGCGGGTTGAAGCCGGCGTTGCGGCTGCTGAGGGTGCGTAGCCCGAAGCCGCAGTCGAGGTCGGGCCCGGCCAGCCGGGCGGCGAGCAGCGCGCTCTCCTCGCGGTCGAGCAGCCCGGTGCCGAGCAGGTGCCCGAAGGCGGAGGTGGCGGAGTCGACCGGGCGCTTGTCGGCGTCGAGGGCGACCGCGGGGTAGCGGCCGAGCGCGTCGGAGACCCAGAAGCTCTCCCGGAAGCGGCGCCGTACGGTGGCGGCCCACTCCTCCCAGCGGTCCGCGCCGGGGCGGTCGAAGGCACGCAGCAGGGCGGCGCCGGCGGTGGCGGCCTCGTAGGCGTACGCCTGGACCTCGCACAGGGCGATGGGGGGTGCGGCGAGCCGGCCGTCGCGCCAGCGGATGGAGTCGCCGGAGTCCTTCCAGCCCTGGTTGGCCAGGCCGCTGCCGGTGCTGTCGACGTACTCCAGCAGGCCGTCGCCATCGGCGTCGCCGTGGCGGGCCAGCCACTCCAGCCCGGCCTCGGCGTGCGGCAGCAGTGCGGCGACCTCGTGGTCGGGCATGCCCCAGCGCCAGGCGTCGTGCAGCAGCGTGATCCACAGCGGGGTGGCGTCCACGGTTCCGTAGTAGACGGCGGGCAGCGCGCGGGAGTCGGCCAGCCGCAGCGCCTCGCGGCGCACCTCGTGCAGGATCTTGCCGGGCTGCTCCTCGGTGCGTGCGTCGGTGCGGGTGCCCTGGCGGCGGGCCAGGGTGCGCAGGGTGCCCGCGGCCAGTTCGGTGCCGAGCGGCAGCAGCATGCGGGCAGCCCACAGCGAGTCGCGCCCGAAGAGGGTGAGGAACCAGGGCGCCCCGGCGGCCAGGAAGGCGTCGCCGGGGTGGTCCGGGTCGGTGAGCAGCAGCCGCTCCAGGTCGCCGACGGAACGGGCCACCAGGGCGTCCAGCCGCTGGTCGGCGGAGGCGACCCGGGGCCGGGGCCAGTCCACGCTGCCGGCGGCGGGCGCCGGGAAGAGCACGGGCCGCGGGTCCCGCACGGTGCACTCGAGGTCGGCCTGCCAGGAGGTGCCGGGGGCGAGTTCCAGGCGGTAGCGCAGCTCGCCGTCCGCGGGCCGGAGGGCCGGGGCGGCGGCGTGGGTGACGGGGACGGCCGCCTGGGTGACCGGATCGGCGGCCGGGCCGGCCGGCGGGTCCTGCGCGGGGTCGGCGGCCGGCAGCGGGCGCAGCACGACGCGCAGGCCGTCCTCGTCGTGCCAGGTCAGGCCGGTGGCCGCGGCGTTCGCGGCTGCCGCGGCGGCCTCGGCGCTGTCAGGTGTGCCGGTGCCGCCGGGAAGGCCGGAACCGCCGCGGCCACCGGGGTCGCGGGGCTCGGAGGGAGCAGGGTGCTCGGGGTGTCCGGAGGGCTCGGCGGGGGCCGCCGCCGCGGGCCGCAGCCGCGGGAAGCGGCCGCTCTTGACGTCGTCCATCCGTGCCAGGTCGGTGCCCGCGGCCACCACCATGGTCAGCGAGACATGCAGCGCACCGGAGTTCGTGACCCGCAGCGTCTCCCGCAACCGGCCGGGCGTCAAGCGCCGGACCCGGTGGAGTGTGACGGCCGGGTCGGCCGTGCTCTCGCCGACGCCGCGCAGCACCGCGCGGTAGGCGGTCTCGTCGGCCGCCCGCAGGGTGTGCCCGACCGGCGCCAGCAGCACCGGCACGGCGCCCGAGCCCGCGTCCCCGCCCGCGCCCTCACCTGAGTCCTCGCCTGCGCCGCCGGTGCCGCCCGCGCCGCCCGCGCCGCCGGTCTCGAAGCGCACCTCCAGCCGGGACAGCGCGCGCCGGTCGCCGTGGAAGAAGCCGTCCGCCCCGCCCGCCAGGTCACCGCTGCGCCGGGACAGCGCCAGGCTCGGCGCGTACACGGTCGTGCAGGCGTCGTGCAGGAACGGCTGGAGCCCTTCCGCTGGGTCTGCGGAGGCGGGGGTGTCGGCGCCGGTGCGCCCCTGGACAGCCATGTTCACGGTGCGGTGCCTCTCGTCGTGGCGACGGTGGGGTCAAGAGGGTCGATGCGTGGTCCGCATCTTCGGATCGAACCTTCGGATCGAACCTTTGGATCGATCAAATCGCACCTTACCCCTTGCCAACCAGCACCAGAAGGGGATTTTATCGTTCCACCAAACGCAGCGACGCGTGGACAACGCGCTGCCGCGGAAGCTCGGACGACGAGGGAGGCCGTAGGTGGCGCGTGGCAAAGCCGCAGGTGGCGGTGGGGGCAAGCCGGTGACGCTGGCCATGGTGGCGCAGCGGGCCGGGGTGTCGGCGCAGACCGTTTCCAATGCGCTCAACTCCCCCGACCTGCTCGCGGGCGAGACCCTGGAGCGGGTCCGCCGCGCCATCGCGGACCTGGACTACCGGCCGAGCCAGGCCGCCCGCTCGCTGCGCACCCGCTCCAGCCGGCTGATCGGCTACGGCGTCGCCCCGACCCCGCCGAGCATCTCCACCTCCGTGCTCGACCGCTTCCTGCACGCGCTGTCCGACTCCGCGGACTCCGCCGGCTACCGGGTGCTGCTCTTCGCCGCACCGGTCGGCGCCGACGACGAGCAGGAGCGCTACGACCAACTGCTGCGCGACCACTCGGTGGACGCGTTCGTGCTCAGCAACACCTACCGCGGCGACCGGCGCCCGGCGTGGCTGGCCAGGCGGGAGATCCCGTTCGTGGCCTTCGGCCGGTCCTGGTCAGCCCGCGACATCGGCGACTGGGTCGACGTCGACGGCGCGCACGGCACCGCCGAGGCGGTGGACCACCTGGTCGCGGCCGGCCACCGCCGGATCGGGCTGCTCGGCTGGCCGCGCGGCTCCGGCTCCGGCGACGACCGGGCGCGCGGCTGGCGCGAGGCCATGGAGCGGCACGGGCTGCCGGTGCGCGGCCTGCGGCAGGCCGCCGAGGACGACGCGACGGCGGCCCAGCAGGCCGTGGCGCCGCTGCTGGACGGCGGCAACGCCGTCACCGCCGTGGTCGCGGTCAGCGACACCCTCGCGCTGGGCGTCTACCGGGCGCTGCGCGAGCGCGGCCGCACGCCCGGCACCGACGTGGCGGTGGTCGGCTTCGACGACTCGCCGGCGGCCGCGCTGCTCTCGCCCAGCCTGAGCAGCCTGCACCAGCCGCTGGAGGAGGTCGGCCGGGCCTGTACCCGGCTGCTGGTCCACCGGATCGAGCACCCGAAGGCCGAGCCGCAGCGGCTGCTGCTCCCCCCGGAGCTGGTGGTCCGGGAGAGCTCCGCCCCGCACCCCGGGCCACCCGCCCACCCGCACCCGGCCTGACCGGCACCGCCCCCACCCCGCCTGACCGGCCCCCGTCTTCCGCACCCGCCCGCCGCTATCGGCACCTCCCCTTCGGAGTGATGATGAACGTACGCAGAGCCGCCCCCGTCGCCTTGTGCGGCGCCCTCCTGCTGGCCGGTTGCTCGTCGAATTTCGGCAGCGACTCCAGCAGCAAGCAGGACAGCGGGGGCAAGCAGCACCTCACCGTGATGATCGGCTCGTCCGGCGACGCCGAGACCAACGCCGTGAAGGCCGCGGCCGCCGCGTGGGCGAAGCAGACCGGCAACACCGTCACGGTCACCGCGGCCCAGAACCTCGACCAGCAGCTCGGCCAGGCGCTGGCGGGCGGCAAGCCGCCGGACGTCTTCTACGTCGGCTCCAGCACCTTCGCCAACTACGCGAAGGGCAACTCGCTGTACGCGTACGGCGACCAGCTGTCGTACCAGGACGACTTCTCCGACTCGCTGCGCAAGTCCTTCTCCTACGACGGCAAGTTCGTCTGCGCGCCCAAGGACACCTCCACGCTGGCCCTCGCGGTCAACACCAGGATGTGGAAGGCGGCCGGCCTGACCGCGGCGGACTACCCCACCACCTGGGACCAGTTGGAGAAGGTCGCCAAGAAGCTCACCACCGCCAAGACGAGCGGCCTGGTGGTCGACGCCTCCTACAACGAACTGGGCGTCTTCATGAAGCAGGCCGGGGGCTGGATCACCAACGCCGGGCAGACCGAGGTGACCGCGGACAGCGCCGCGAACGTGCAGGCGCTGACCTACGTCAAGAAGCTGCTGAAGGAGGGTGCGCTGAAGTTCCCCAAGCAGGTCGACACCGGCTGGGGCGGTGAGGCGCTGGGCACCCAGAAGGCCGCGATGACCATCGAGGGCAACTGGCTCACCGGCGCGATGAGTTCGGACTACCCGTCGGTCGACTACAAGGTGCTGTCGCTGCCCGAGGGGCCGGCGGGCAAGGGCACCCTGTCGTTCAGCACCTGCTGGGGCATCGCCAACAAGAGCGCCCACCACGCCGCGGCGGTCTCGCTGGTGAAGGCGTTCACCGCGGTGCCGCAGGAGCTGACCTTCGCCGGCGCCTACGGTGTGCTGCCCTCCCGGACCAGCGCGCTCGCCTCCTACAGCGCGAAGTACCCGGCCGACAAGGCGTTCGCCGACGGCGCCTCCTACGGGCAGGGGCCGGTGACGATCCCCGGGTTCACCAAGGTGCTGACGCAGTTCGACACCGATCTGAGCGGGCTGGCGAGCGCCGACCCGAAGACGATCCTGGCGAGCTTGCAGAAGAACGGCGCGGCGGCGCTGAAGTCGGCCGGCTGACGCGGGCGGCGAACGGTTCGTGGGACCGGTGGCACCCGGCCAGCGGGCAGCGGGAAAGGGCAGGAACATGCGCAAGGAGCAGCAGGGCGGCGCCGCGGCCGTCGCACTGCCCGCGGCCGGCCGGACGGGGACGGCCGGACCGGGCGGACCGGACCGCGGGAACGGACCCGGCGGGCCGGGCGGGAGCGGCGGACCGCACGGGGCCGGCCGGCGGAGGAAAGCGGCGGGGCCGACCCGCGGCAGCCTCGCCGCCCGCCACCACGGCCGCTGGGGCTGGCTGTTCGTCAGCCCGATGGTGATCGTGCTCGGCCTGTTCCTGCTGCTGCCGATCCTGATGGCGCTGTGGGTCAGCCTGCTGCACTGGGACGGCCAGTCCGACCCGTTCAGCTCGGCCGCCGACTTCGTCGGGGTGCGCAACTACACCGACCTGTTCGGCAGCAGCGGCGGGCTGACCCACCAGCTGTTCATGATCTCGCTGCGCAACAACCTCTACTACGTGCTGCTGGTGGTGCCGCTCCAGACCGTGCTGGCCCTGGGCCTGGCGCTGGCGGTCAACAGCCGCCGGCTGAAGCGCAAGGGGCCGCTGCGCACCGCGTTCTTCTTCCCGTCCGTCACCAGCTCCATCGCGATCTCCACGGTGTTCCTCTTCCTCTTCCAGGGCAGCGGCGCGGTCAACGCGCTGCTGAAGTGGGTGGGCATCACCGGACCGAAGTGGTTCACCGACGCGCACGGCCTGGTCTGGTCGGTGCTGGGGGCGGTCGGCCTGGTCGACCCGGACCAGCCGGTGCACGCGCTGGCCGCGCACGGCCTGTTCGGGCTGTCGTGGTGGGACTGGCTGGCCGGGCCGTCCATCGCGATGTGCACGATCATCGTGCTGGCGATCTGGACCACCTCGGGCACCTTCATGCTGATGTTCCTCGCCGCGCTCCAGGACGTGCCGGCCGAACTGGAGGAGCAGTCCCGGGTGGACGGCGCCACCCGCTGGCAGTCGCTGCGCCACGTCACCCTGCCCGCGCTGCGCCCGGTGATCTTCCTGGTGCTCACCCTCGGGCTGATCGGCACCTGGCAGGTCTTCGACGCGGTGTACGTGATGAGCCAGGGCGCCCCCGGCAACACCACCCTCACCCCCGCCTACCTGTCGTACACCTCCGGCTTCCAGGACAGCGACTACGGCCACGCGGCCGCAATCGCGTTCGTCCTGCTGGCGATCATCATGCTGATGACGCTGGTGCAGCGGGTGCTGCTGCGGGAGCGCGGCGAGCACCCCGGCCGCGGCCGCCGACTCCTCGGGAGGAACCGATGAGCGTCATCCACAGGAATCCCGCGCGCAGCCGGCGCCCCTCGCTGGGCACCGTCCTGATCCTCGCCGTGTCCACCCTGCTGGGCCTGGTCTACGTCCTGCCGTTCGTGATCCAGCTGGTGACGTCCTTCAAGACCGACCCGGACGCGGCGGCGCACCCGCTGTCGCTGCTGCCGAACCCCTTCACGCTGGAGTCCTACCGGCGGCTGTTCGGGGGCAGCGGGGGCGAGTCGATCCCGTTCACGCGCTGGCTGGGCAACTCGGTCCTGGTCACCGTCCTGATCACCGGCGGCCGGGTGTTCTTCGACTCCCTCGCCGGATACGCCCTGGCCCGGCTGGACTTCCGCGGCCGCAACCTGCTCTTCAACGGCCTGCTGACGGTCATGTCGGTGCCCGGCGTGGTGCTGCTCATCCCGAAGTTCCTGGTGCTCAACCAGCTGGGCATGTTCGACACCTACGCCGGCATGGTGATCCCGCTGCTGGTGGACGCCGCCGGGGTGTTCATCATGCGGCAGTTCTTCCTGTCCGTGCCGAAGGAGGTGGAGGAGGCCGCGCGGATGGACGGCGCCGGGATCTTCCGCACCTACTGGTCGGTGGTGCTGCCGATGGCCCGCCCGGCGCTGATCACGCTGACCATCCTGTCGTTCCAGTCGTCCTGGAACGAGTTCACCCACTTCCTGGTGGCCACCCAGTCCCCGCAGTACGAGACCCTGACCACGGGCCTGGCCCGCTTCGTCTCCGGCAGCCTCAGCGCGGGCACGCAGTACCCGCTCAAGCTCACCGCGGCGCTGCTGGCGACCATCCCGGTGGCCGTGCTCTTCTTCGTCTTCCAGCGCCACTTCGTGCGCGGCGCCAACTCCGGCTCCGTCAAGGGCTGACCGCCCGGCTCCCCGGCCGCCCGATCACCGGCCGCCCGATCCCCCGGCCGCCCGGTCAGCGCGGGAGGATGCCGGCGGCGGCGGCCGCGGTCAGCCAGGCGGGGTACTCCGCCAGGAGGCGGTCGTAGAGGTCGGCGTCGGAGATCTCCTTCGGCGCCGCGCCGACCGGGAAGAAGCCGGCGTTGTCGACGGCGCGGCGGGCGGGCACCGGGAGGTCGTCGAGCCTGCGCAGGAAGCGGAACTCGTCGTCGCCGAAGCCCACGAACTGCCAGAAGACCGGGAGTTCCGCGGCCGCGCACAGCACGCGTTCCGCCGCCGCGCGCGAGGTCGGCGACCCGTCGGTCTGGAACACCACGAACGCCGGGTCCTTCGCCCCGGACGCCCGGTAGTGCGCGATGACCTCCTCCATGGCGAGGTGGTAGTTGGTCCGCCCCATGTGGCCCATCGCGTCGTGCAGCGTGCCGATCCGGTCGCGGTAGGAGTCGAGGCCGATCTCGGCGGTGCCGTCGATCCCGGTGGAGAAGAAGACCACCGGCACCACGCCGTCGTCGTCGAGGTTCGCCGCCAGCGCCAGGGTCTGCTCCGCCAGGTGCTGCACGGAACCGTCGCGGTAGTACGGGCGCATGCTGCCGGACCGGTCCAGCACCAGGTAGACGGCGGCCCGGCGGCCGTCCACGCGGTGCTTGGCCAGCGAGACCGCGGCCTGCTTGTAGAGGCTGACCAGGCCGGGCGCCCGGTCGGCGACCTTCCGCAGGCTGATCGCGGCGCCGGAACCCGCCGGCTCGGCACCCGCGGTGCCGGAAGCGGTCCCGGATTCCGCGGTGCCGGATTCCGCGGCGGCCGTCCCCCCGGGCCCGGCCGCCCCCTTGCGGAAGCCGATGCGCAGACGTTTGCGGTAGTCGATGGCCATGTGCCGTGATTCTGCTCCAACCGGCCCGGCACCGCCCGCCGTTCGTACGAAGATCCCACGTGCTCCCGCGCCGCGCCGCCACAGCCGCCGCACCGGCCGCGCCCGCCCCGCCCGTCACCGGCGGGGCGGCGCGGGTCCGCCGGCTACTTCGGGGCCGAGAGCCCCGCGGGGAAGGCACCGCTCTGGGCGGCGGCACGGGTCAGGCGCGAGGCGATCTCGGTCAGGCGCGCCGTACCCGCCTCGCCGAGGTGGCGGTAGGGGTCGGCGGCCAGCCGGTCGGTGGTGTCCTCGATCTCCTGGCGCAGCGCGGTGCCCGCCGGGGTGAGGGCGCCGTCCGCGTCGAGCAGCCCGCGCTCGCGCAGCCGCTCGCACCCGGCGTCCCACTCCTCCTGGCTCCAGCCGCGGGTGGCGCGGGCGAACTCCGGAGCGGAGCCCGTGCCGGTCGCGGTGTGGGTGATCAGCGCTTCCAGGCCGTCGAGTCCGGCCGCGGCCAGCGCGGTGACGTGGCCGTCCCCGCGGTGCTCGCGCAGCAGGCCGCCGCAGTGCCAGAGCGCCGCCTGCGGCGACTTCGGTATGTCGAGGTCGGCGTGGGCGCCGTACAGCGGTCGGCCGGGCACCGCGCACGCCTCGACGGCGGTGGTCGCCAGCGCTGCGGCCTCGGCCACCTCGGGGTCGTCGGCGGCGTCCGCGCCGAGCACCCGGGTCAGCGCCGCCTCCACCGCGCGCAGCCGCGCGTCGAGTACGGCCTCGGGTGCGGCGGCCTGCCACGCCCGCGGGATGAACCGCGCGATCAGCGCGGGGTTGAAGTTGTAGAAGGCGGCTGCCACGGTGCCGGGGCCCACGGCGCCCATGGCCGCCGCGCGGCTGGCGAAGTAGCCCATGCCGCCGGGTTCCAGACCGATCGCGGTGTACTCCCGCTCGGCCTCGGGCGCGAAGTAGATCAGCGAGTGCAGCGGGTTGAGCGCGTTGTGGCACTGCCGGGTGGCCTCGAGTGTCATGCCGCCATCGTAGGGGCGGCAGACCGGAAATCTACCAGTGAGTACAACCGCGGCCGCGGCCCAACTCATGATCTTCGAAAGGAAGTTGGCCGAGCGCGCCGGTCGGGGGCCGGGCACCGGCCCCGCGCCTCACCCCGCGACCAGCGCCGCCACCGCGTCCACGACCACCTTGCGGCGCCGCTCCGCGCCCTCGCCGGCCAGCCGCGCGTCGAACTCCGGGGTGTTGGCGCTCCAGAAGCCCGAGAGGTGCAAGACCAGGCCGAGCAGTTCCTCCGCGCTGAACCGGGTGGGCAGCAGGCCGCCGCGCTGCGCCGCCGCGACCGCCTCGATCTTCGCCGCGTTGCTCTCCAGCAGCACCGGGATCAGGGTGCCGCTGCCGGCCCGCTCCAGCCGGTACCAGGTCGCGAGGCGCTGCACCCACGGCCGCCGCTCGTAGGAGTCGAAGAGCCGGCCGGCGTACTCGGGCAGGTCGGCCGCGTCGATCGGCACGGCGTCGACGGTCTCGCGGCACATGGCGTCGAAGACCGCGTCGAACAGGCCGTCCTTGCTGCCGAAGTAGTGGTAGATCTGCGCCTTGTTGCTCTGCGCCGCGGCGGCGATCCGGTCCACCCGGGCGCCCGCGATGCCGTAGGCGGCGAACTCCTCGGTCGCCGCGCGCAGCAGCCGGCGCCGTGTCGCCTCCGCGTCCCTGTTCATGACACCCAGCCTATCTACTAACCGGATAGTTGACAAAGGTCCCGGCGAGGAGTCTCATGGAGTTACTAATCAACCGGTTAGTCAGTAGCCCTCTCCCGAGCGGAGCCCCGCCATGACCTCCCCGTCGACCCCGTCCTCCCCGTCCGCCCCATCCCCCTCGTCCTCGCCGTCCGCCGCGGCCCCGGAACCCGCCGCACTCCCCGAGTCCGCCGTCTTCCTGGTCAGCGGAGCGTCCCGCGGCCTCGGCCGCGAGATCGTACGGGCCGCCGCCGAGGCCGGCCACCGCGTGGTGGCCGGCGTCCGCTCCCCCGACGCCCTGGCCGACCTCACCGAGCACTACGGCGACCGCTTCGCCGCCGTCCCGCTGGACGTGACCGACGACGCTCAGGTCCGGGCCGCCGTCCGCACCGCCGTCGACCGCTTCGGGCGGCTCGACGTGCTGGTCAACAACGCCGGGTACGCCAACGTCGCCGCCGCCGAGGACACCGCCTTCGACGACTTCCGCGCCCAGATCGACACCAATCTGCTCGGCGTGGTCCGGCTCACCCAGGCCGCGCTGCCGGTGCTGCGCGAGCAGCGCTCCGGACACATCGTGCAGGTCTCGTCCGTCGGCGGCCGGCTGGCCACCCCGGGCCTGGCCGCCTACCAGTCCGCGAAGTGGGCCGTCGGCGGCTTCTCCTCGGTGCTCGCGGCCGAGGTGGCCCCGCTCGGCATCAAGGTCACCGTGCTCGAACCCGGCGGCATGTCCACGGACTGGGCCGGCTCCTCGATGCGGATCGCCCCGGTCCGGCCGGAGTACCGGGCGACCGTCGGCGTCATGGCCGAGCGGCACGGCTCCGGCGCCGTGACCAGCGCCAGCGACCCCGCCAAGGTCGCCCGCCTGCTGCTGGAGGTCGTGGAGATGCCCGAACCGCCGCTGCGGCTGCTGGTCGGCACCGACGCGTTCCGCTACGCCACCGCCGCCGGCCGCGCCCTGCTCGCCTCCGACGAGGAGCACCGCGAGCTGAGCGAGTCCACCGCGGCCGACGGCGCCACCGCGGCCGAACTCGACCCGCTGGGCCACGGGCCGCAGCACGCCTGAGGCCGCGCCGCGGTACGAAGGACGGGCCGGCGCGACGGACGGGCCGGCGGACGGACGTACGGACCTGACCGCGTGACGGACGGGCCGTCAGATGCGCAGCCGGTACGGCAGCATGCACACGACGACGTCGGTCCGCGCCCGCAGCACCGTGGCCAGCAGGATGCCGCGCTGGTTCTGAAGGATCTTGTAGCGGCGGTGCCGCGGCTCGACCTCGGGGATGAGCACCGCGACCTGCTGCCCGTCCGCGGCGAGCCGTTTGACGTATCCGACCACGGGCTCGACCAGGGAGCGGTGCGGGCTGTCCACGATGTCCAGGCGCACCCCGGGCTCCCACTGCTCCCACGCCCGGCGCAGCGCGTCGGCCCGCTCCGGGTCGGCGTGCACCGCGAGCGCGACCACCTCGTCGCCGAGCGAGAGGGCGGCGGTCAGCGCGTACCGGGCCACCTCGCTGACCTCGCCGACCGGCACCACCACCAGCCCGGGGCCGCCGCGCGCCGGGGGCGCGGGCACCTGGCCGAGGCGGAGTTCGGCGCGCACCTCGTCGTAGTAGCGCTCCACCCGGCTGAACATCAGCATCAGCAGCGGCACCACGAGCACCACCACCCAGGCGCCCTCCAGGAACTTGGTGCTGAGCAGCACCACGCCGGCCACCGTGGTGAGCGCCGCGCCCAGGCCGTTGACCCACACGTGGCCCAGCCAGCCGGGGGGCCGCGTGGACCGCCAGTGCCGGACCAGGCCGATCTGGCTGACGGAGAAGCCGATGAAGACGCCGATCGCGTAGAGCGGCAGCAGCCGGTGGGTGTCGGCGCCGACCGCGATGAGCAGCAGCGCGGCGAGGAGGGCGAGCGCGACCACGCCGTAGCGGTAGACCGGGCGTTCGGCGCGCAGCCCGAAGATGTGCGGCAGCCGGTTGTCGCGTGCCAGCAGGCTCATGAGCACCGGCAGGCCGCCGAAGCTGGTGTTGGCGGCGAGTCCGAGCACCAGGGTGACCACGAGGTTGGTGGCGGTGTAGGGCCAGCCGGTGCCGTACGCGCCGGCGGTGAGCTGCGCGAGTACGGTCACCCCGCCGCGCGGCACCACGTGGTCGCGGTGGATCAGCACGGACAGGCCCACCAGCATCAGGCCGAGCAGTCCGCCGAGCATCAGCTCGGTGCGCTGGGCCCGCCGTACCCGCGGCGCGCGGAAGGCCGGCACCCCGTTGGCGATGGCCTCGACACCGGTCAGCGCGGCGCAGCCGGCCGAGAACGCCTTGAGCACCAGCAGGACGCCGAGGGTCTCGGTGACGTGCACGTGTTCGCGGCTGCCGACCGAGGCCGCGGGGTGGCCGCGGACCAGGCCGACCGCCACGACGCCGAGGATGCCGAGCACGAACAGCACGGTCGGCAGCATCAGCACCCGGGCGCTCTCGGCGACCCCGCGCAGGTTGACTGCGGTGAGCAGCAGCAGGCCGAGCAGGCACACCTCCAGCAGGTGGGAGTGGAGCGCGGGGTAGGCGGAGGCGAGCGCGGCGGCGCCGGCGGCCAGGCTCACCGAGACGGTCAGCACGTAGTCGACGACCAGGCTCGCCGCGGCCAGCAGGCTGGTGCGCGGCCCGAGGTCCCGCTTGGCGACCGCGTAGGCGCCGCCGCCGTCGGGGTGCGCCGCGATCACCTGGCCGTAGGAGACCACCAGCACCGCGAGCAGCGCGGTGATCGCCAAGGCGATCGGGGTGGTGGCGGCGATCGCCCCGGTGCCGGCGGTGACCAGCACCAGCACGATCGCCTCGGGCCCGTACGCGACCGAGCTGAGGGCGTCGAGCGAGAGTGCGGCGAGCCCGCCGAGGCTGGTGAGCCGCTCCTTCTCGGTCGCGCGGTGCCCTTCTCCGGGCCGCAGCGGAACCCTGGGCCGCAGGTGGCGGCGGGCCAGCCCGTACATCATGAGCACCTCACGGTGGGCGTTTTGGTCGCTTTGCCCGTTCAGTGTGGCCGCCGGGCCCGCCCGGGCACCCCGGGACGCGCGGGGCGCCGCCGCGTACCGGCCGGCGCCGCGTCCGCCGGCCGGTGGCCGGAAGGCGTTGTGGGAAGTGGACAGGCCGGTACGGACCGGGGGTTAATCGAAAGAGCACAGCAGTTCGTGACGGCGCGTCGGGGTGGGAGGCGTGTGATGACCGGCCTCAGCAAGGGGATCGAGCGGGTCGAGGTGCGGTTGCGGTGGGACCCGAGCCCGCCGGGTGTCCCGCAGAGCGACCTGGACGTGATCGCGGCGGCCTTCCAGGTCGGCGCGGAGCACGGCGAGCCGGCCTACCTGGTGCACTTCGACAGCCGGGCGCCCGACGGCACCATGTGGCTCAACCGCGACAGCAAGGACGGCAAGGGCCTCGGCTTCGACGAGGTGATGACCCTGGAGCTGGACCGGCTCGGCGCGCAGTACCGCAGGGTCGTGGTCGGCGCGATGATCCAGCAGCGCTACGGGCGGCTGGAGTTCGGCATGGTGGACGACCCCGGCTACCAGATCGTCAGCGGCTGGACGGTGCTCGCCGAGGGCGACCTCGACCACCTGGGCACCGCCACGGCCGCGACCTTCGCGGAGTTCACCCGCGCCGAGTCCGGCGCGTGGAGCTTCCACCCGCTGCTGTGCGGCTACGCCGCCGACCCGGACACCTTCGGCCACCTGATGGGCCGCCCGCCGGCCTGACCGCCCGTCACCGCCCCTCGCCACCCCCGCCTCCGCGCCTCACCCGCGCGTCGCGATGTCCATACAAGCCGTACATACGACCGTAGATACGTATGTCTGTACGGATGTATGCGCACAGTCGCGATCCCCGGCGCCACCCGCGCCGACGTGGCCTTTTGCCTTCCCGCGGCACCGAACTGCCCGGCGCCGCTCACCCGTACGGCCCCACGGGAGTGACCGTGATGCCCCGCGCGTCCAGCGCCGGAGCGCCGCATCGCTCTGGTCAAATGGCGCATATGGGGCACAAGGGAAGCAAAGCCACACCCATGGAGGCAGTCATGCGGGACGCCGGGCACAGCGCGCGGGGGCGGAACGGCGTACGGAAGTCGGCACTGGCGATCGGATGCACGGCGGTCGCGCTCGCGGGAGTCCTGGCCGCGCCCGCCGGGCCGGCCGACGCGATCGGCGGCGCGCCGCACGTGCGCGGCGCGCTGCTGCACCCCGAGCGCGACTGGATGGGCTCGTCGATCGCCGCCCACGAGGGCCGTGCCGGGACCGCCCCGGTCGCCGCGAGCACCACGGGCACCCGCACCCCCGGGTTCGACGTCAGCAACTGGCAGGGCACCGTCGACTGGCCGGCCCAGTACCGCAAGGGCGCCCGGTTCGCGTACATCAAGGCCACCGAGGGCACCACGTACAAGGACCCGAAGTTCAACGCGAACTACACCGACTCCTACTACGCGGGCTTCATCCGCGGCGCCTACCACTTCGCCCGCCCGGACAACTCCGGCGGCAAGGCGCAGGCGGACTACTTCGTCGCGCACGGCGGCGGTTGGTCCAAGGACGGCAAGACGCTGCCGCCCGCGCTGGACATCGAGTACCCCTCCGGCGCCGCCTGCTACGGCCTGAGCAAGAGCGCGATGGTCAGCTGGATCAAGGCGTTCGTCGACGAGGTGCACGCGAAGACCACCCGCTGGGCGACGATCTACTCCACCACCGACTGGTGGACCCGCTGCACCGGCAACACCCCGGTCTTCGCCGCCAACGACCCGCTGTTCGTGGCGCGCTACGCCTCCAGCGCGGGCAAGCTGCCGGCCGGCTGGCCGTTCTACAGCTTCTGGCAGCACGCCGACTCCGGCACCTTCCCCGGCGACCAGGACTACTTCAACGGCCCGCTCAGCGGTCTGCGCAACCTCGCCGACAACACCTGACGTCCACCGAACGTATCCGGACCCGGGGTGGCCCGACACCGCTGTCAGGATGGGCGGTTCACCCGGGTCCGACCGCATTCGACCGGGCGCCGATCGTCGGTTTTCGGTAAAGCGGCACCGCTGAGCGCCCATACGCTATTCCCACAACGCTCACGTGGCGTGCACACTACACCGCGGGTGTGGGTCGTGAACGAGCGTGCGGTACAGGGCCCGTGCCCGCCGTTCCCTGCTCACGGACCATCACGTTGGAGTCGTCATCACCCACATACACGCACCCCGCAGCGGCAGAGGCCGCGCCGGAGTGGTCGCGGCCGCCTCACTGGCCCTGCTCTCCGGTTCGCTGCTGATGGCCGCGCCCTCGCAGGCGTCGACCCCGGCCGCCTCCGCCAAGACCATCACCGGCTCGCACCCGGCGTGGGCCACCGCGTCGGCCGACGCCGGCGCGGTCCCGGCCGCCACCGAGATCACCGGCACCGTGTACCTCGCCGGCCAGGACCCGGCCGGGCTCACCGCGTACGCGACGGCCGTCTCGGACCCGGCCAGCGCGAGCTACGGCAAGTTCCTCACCGCCGCGCAGTACCAGGCCCGGTTCGGCGCCACCAAGGCGCAGATCGCCGCCGTGCAGAAGTGGGCGGAGGACGCCGGCCTGAAGGTGGTGGGCACCACCTCGCACGCGATCACCGTCAAGGGCACCAACGCCGCCCTCACCAAGGCGTTCGGCACCGGCGAGCGCCAGTACAAGGTGTCGGGCGAGCTGCGGCACGCGCCGGCGAAGGACGTGAAGGTCCCGGCCTCGGTCTCCAGCGCGGTCCTCGGCGTCAGCGGCCTGGCCTCGACCGGCAGCAACGTGGCGCAGCCGGACTCGCACAAGGTCACCGCGGACACCGCGACCGCCAAGAGCACCAAGAGCACCGCGGCCGGCAAGGGCGACACCACCTTGCCCACCACGGCGACCTGCTCCGCGTACTGGGGCGAGAAGACCGCCAAGGGCGCGCCGGCCGGCTACACGAACAAGGACGTGCCGTTCGACCAGTGCTCGCTGTACCCCTCGCAGATCCGCAAGGCGTACGGCATCACCGCCACCGGGCTGACCGGCAAGGGCGCCACGGTCGCGATCGTCGACGCCTACGGCAGCTCCACCATGGAGGCGGACGCCGACCAGTACGCCACCAACCACGGTGACAAGGCGTTCAGGAAGGGCCAGTACACGGAGTACGTCGACTCCTCGCAGTGGACGAACCAGGACCTGTGCGGCGGCCCCGACGGCTGGGCGCCGGAGGAGGCGCTGGACGTCGAGATGGCGCACGGCCTCGCGCCCGACGCCAACGTGGTCTACGTCGGCGCCAACTCCTGCACCGACGACGACCTGCTGGCCGCGATCACCAAGATCGTCGATCACCACCTCGCCGATGTCGTCTCCAACTCGTGGGGCGAGATCATGCACACCACGGACGACGCGGACGTGACCGCGACGGAGATCGCGGCGTACGAGCAGGTCTTCCAGCAGGCCGCGATCGAGGGCATCGGCATCGGCTTCTCGGCCGGCGACTGCGGTGACAGCAGCCCGCTGGCGGCGGCCACCGGCGCCAACTGCCAGACCGACACCTCGCGCGCCCAGGCCAACTGGCCCGACTCCGACCCGTGGGTGACCTCGGTCGGCGGCACCGCGCTGGCGCTTTCGGACAAGAGCGGCAAGTACGGCTTCGAGACCGACATGGGCACCACCCGCTCCTCGCTGTCGGCCGACGGCAAGAGCTGGACCCCGGCCGCGGCTTCGGCGCCGTTCTACTTCGGCGGTGGCGGCGGCACCAGCGAGGACTTCGCGCAGCCCGGCTACCAGCGCGGCGTCGTCCCGAGCACCCTGTCGCACACCCTGATGACCGGTCAGAAGACCAGCCAGGCCAAGCGGGTGACCCCGGACATCTCGATGGTCGGCGACCTGTACACCTCGGTGCTGGTCGGCATCTCCGACGGCGCGGACTACAGCGAGGGCGGCTACGGCGGCACCAGCGTCTCGTCCCCGGAGTTCGCTGCGGTGCAGGCCGACGCGATCCAGGGCGCGCACCACGCGATCGGCTTCGCCAACCCGGCGATCTACGCCCGCTCGCACCTGACCACCGACGTGGTCGACAAGCAGGCCCAGCACAGCAGCACCCCGCTGAGCAGCGTCTACGACGCCGGTGTGGTCAACGGCAACCTGATCGTCCGGCTGATCGGCTTCGGCCAGGACACCTCGCTCAACGCGGTGCACGGCTTCGACGACGCCACCGGCGTCGGCTCGCCGAACGCCACCTACCTCCGGTCGTTCCGCTTCT
>NZ_JBYIRL010000039.1:0-78848 GCF_057708125.1 Actinacidiphila sp. bgisy145 | reverse complement strand
AGGAACCGGTCGGGGTGGGTGGCCGGTAGCAGGGCGACGGCCTGGCCCTCGGCGGTCCTGGTTCCGGTGTCGATCTGTGCGGTCGAACCGTCGGGGGCGTAGCGGTAGCCGCCCCAGTGGGTGCGGTCGCGGGTGTGTGCGATGGCGGTGGTCAGGCGCATCCGGGTGCCGGTGGCGCCGGGCAGGTCGTCGGGGACGATCGCGTGGCCCTGGACGCCGGGACCGGGTTGCAGGTCCACCGGGCGGACCCGCACGGACACGAGGTCCTGGCTGCGTCCGAGTCGCAGCGGCCACACGGGTGCTCGCAGCGCGCGCCGCCACAGGTCGAGGTCCGTGTCGAGCCAGATGGTGAGCGTGGTGTGTGCGAGGAAGTCGCGGTCCTTGATGGTGGTGTTGGTTTCGGTGCCGGGGCCGGCGATCGGGTGGTAGGTCTCCAGGTCGGTGCCGTGGCCGGCGGCGTGGAAGGCCATGGCGAATCGGGTGGCCGGTGGCACGCGGTCCCATCCTCCGGCCGCTGCGGCGAGCAGGCCGCCGACGGTGGAGGGCGGCGGGCAGGGCAGGCCGACCTGCAGGCCGTCGTAGAGGGGGTTGCGGAAGCTGACGATCGGGGCGGAGACGGTTACCTGGAGTGCTGGGGGCATGGTTTTCCTCGCGCACGTGTGGTCGGTCGGGCGTCCCCTTGCCAGGGGCGATCATGACGCGGGTGCGGAACGTCAGGTGAGCGGGGCGTCGTCGAACCACGCGTCGTGGTCGCCGTCCTCGATCTCGGTGGCGAGGGTGTTGAGGACGGTCCGCGGGTGCCCGATGACGACCTTCTTCTCGTCGACGAGCGCCTTGAGGTCGGTGGTGGCGCGGTCGCGCTGGTCACCGAGGAACCCCGGAGCCCACCCGATACGGACCGGGCCGTCCAGCACGTCGGCCCACGCCTCGATCTCCTCGGTGAGGATGTCGGTGTCGAAGTGGGTGGCGTGCTGCCGGTTGCGGATCACCCGCGTGAAGGGGTTGGTGCCGCCCTTGACCGGCGCGAGGATGATCAGCCCCGGGGTGCGGTCGCCGTAGTGCGCCGACTGTTTCGCGCCGCCCTTGACCACGGCCATGGCGCGCAGGAGGACTGCCACTCGGCGGCGCCGTTCGGCGAGGGGCAGGCGCACACACTCCACACCGCGCATCGTGACGCTCACGCTGCCGGATTCGAGCAGCGAGGCCGCGGTCGCCGCGGGCAGGGCGGACTTGCTGGTCTTGCCGCCGAGTTCGAAGGTGCCGACCCGGGGCAGGTCGAGCAGCAGGTCCCCGGCGAGGTCGGCGGTGTACATCTGGTGCTCGTGGATGACCGGGTGGGCTCCCGGTTCGAAGTCGCGGCTCATGGTGCCGAAGTCCATCTGCGGCGTGTTGGGCACCACCGCGACCAGCGTGCCGGTCGCGAGCACGGTGTCACGCATGAACGTCTTCGACTCGCCCCTCTTCGCGCCCTCCTCGTCGGCCTTGACCGCGATCATGTAGCCGAACAGGTCGTCGTCGAGATACAGGTCCGGTCGGCCCTTGGTGTACGCCTGCTGCTTCTTGCCCTCGCCGCTGCGGATCACCGGGGACGTCGGCTCATCCTCGGGCAGGCTCTCGCGCAGCCACCGGCGGGCGGCCTGCGCGGACACGTACGGGTAGGCGTCCTTGCCTGACGTGAACTGCTTGACCATGCCGCGGTTGTCCTCGCCGCGGCCGTTGTTCGGCGCGCCGGCCTTGATGCCCAGGATGGTCTGCCCCACCAGAAACGTCATCGTTCTTCCTCAGTTCTCGTCGTTGTCGGAGTCGGAGTCGGAGTCAGCGGAGTCGGACAGCTCGTCCTGCAACTCGCGCATCTCCTCGGTGGACCCCTTCGGCTGCCATCCGTTGTTCGCGAGCGCCTCCAGCACCGCGAACGTCAGCAACCTGCGCCAGGACCAGGAGCGCTCGTCCTCGAAGAGCAGCCGGTAGTCCCGCACCGGCAGGAGCACCGGCTCGGTCCCTTCCGGGCGGGGGAGCAGCTGCCATTCCACCGCCCGGGACCGGAACCAGCCGTACAGGTTCCCGCCGCGGCTGTTCGCGCGGATGAAGTCACGGAAAGGACCCGGGCGGCTGTCCTGCCCCAGGAGCGCGGCGAGCCGGCCCGCCAGCAGCGTGATGCGTTCGACGTCTTTCTCGTCCATGGTCAGTACCTCGATGCAGTAGGAGTGCACGATCGCGTGGAGCGACGCCACCTCGGGCGGCACCGCACCCTGTGAGGCGGCCGCCCGCGTCAGCAGATTGGCGACAGCAGCGCTGAGCACGTGCGCGGGCCGCGCGAACGCGCGCTTGGCCAAGTACGCCTCGCCCGGGACCTGCTTGGTTGCCTGCGTCGCCGCCAGCGCCGCGTACCCGTTCCTCCGGTCGGCATCCCGCACCGTCGACCGCAGCCACTCGGCGATCGGCTGGCTCATCTCCTGCGTGACGAGCACCTGCTCCTTGTTGGAGTTCGACAGCACGAGCAACTCCACCGGCGCGGTGATACGACGGCCGTAGCCGCGTACCGCGGTCAGCACCGCCAGCTCACGTGCGTACGGGCTCTTCTTCGCGCCCTTCACAGGCGCAGCGATCGCCGCGCGCTCCAGTGTCTGCTGTACCGCGGAACGCGTCACCCGCGCCAGGAATTCGTCGTCCCACGAGTGGATGGCCGCAGCCCGGCCGCCGGACAGTGCCGCCCCGTACGGGAACGCCCACAGGCACGACACGCACGGGAAGCACAGCGCAGTGCCCTGGTGCCCGGGCGCCGTGGTGTTGCGGTAGGCCACGCTCGCGCCGAGCGGGATGTCGACCTTCCCGAACCAGTCGCACGCCTCACGCCCGCAGTAGGCGCACGGGACGCCGAGCCGACGCAGCGCAGCCTGCGATGAGCGCCACCCGCGGATCTGCTCCCGCCGCTCCTGGGGACTCTGCCGTCCCCGAGCCGTCGGATTGATCTTGGAGTTGGGCCACAGCAGGTAACTCGCGCTGAGCCAGAACCCGCCCGGATCGGCTGCCTTGGCCAGCTCCGACGTCCGGAGCAGATCGTTCGTCATCCGGTCGGTCACGGCCGAGAACGCCGCCGGCGTGATCAGCTCCGGCGAGGAGAACTTGGCAAGAGCGGCCAACGCGAACGCCCCGATGCGCTGCAGCGGGCTCGACGTCAGGACGACGGACACGCCATGCCCTTCCGGGTCCGAAGCTCGTTCCGGCGGGCCGCTGTTGCCCTGACCGTCACTGTCAGGCATCGATCCACCCCATGCCCGCGGCGTTCGCCTGCCCGATCCCCCAGTCCGCGATGGCCGACAGCGTCTGCGGCGGCCCCGACACGGTGACCTCGACGCACGCTCCCGGCTTCTTGCCCCCGCCCCCGGCAGCCCCCGCGACCGCGAACGACCGCTTGGGCCCGGTCCAGCCGACACGCTCCAGCGTCACCTCCGCGTCCAGGCCGAGCGTCTCGGCCTTCCGGCGCAAATTGTTCTGCACGTAGACGTCCCACTCCGGTTCGCCCGGAAGCCGCCACACCGTGCCCTCCGGCCGCTGTCCCTGCGCGACACGCTCCAAGGTGGCCTTGGTCACCACGGGAGTCGACGTACGGAACACCGCGCGACCCGAGTTGAACGACGGGGTCTCCACCGGCACCACGCGGTCCACGATGAACGCCGTAGCACCCCACGCCAGCACCGGCGTCTCCCGCAGGCCGGCGGCCCAGCCCTCGACGACCGCGGCCAGCGGGCTGCCCAACTCGACCACTCCCGGCCCGTCCGCCGCGTACACCCCCCGACGGCGCCGGGCCGCCCGGAACGTCGGCGCACCGTATCCGAACGGTGCCATCCGGTACGGCCCCCACCCTTTCGCGTGCAGAGCCGCACCCAACGCTGGCGCTCCCCGCTTCAGCAGCTCGTACGCGAGCGCACGCCCTGGAGCCAGCACGTCCCGCCACGGCAACTCCCGTGCCCCCGTGTGGAACTCCACCCGTAACCGCATCCCCATCCCCTTTGATCGGAACAGCCTTCAAACCGCAGCTCAGGGCGGTGACAGCTCCCGCTGTCAGTGCCCCCTGTCACAGTGAGCCGCGTGGTGGGAGCCGTCGGAGCGGCACCCGAACGGAGCAGAAAGTAGCCGACCGACTACAAGATCGCAACTTCAAAGCAGCGTCCAGTAAGACACGAAGTACATGGCGGCCGGTGGCAGCGGCGATATGATGGTCAACATTGCTCCATCGTTGAGCCGCGTTCTCGCGCTCACGGACTGGGTCGCAACTGTCTGACTGGACGCTGCAAGTGCTGCGGTATGGTCGGCTCATCGCCCCTTCAAGGGGAACGCCCGGCGAACGGGCACCCACCAAGGACACGTGACGCGCCCGTGACCGGTGGAACTCGGCCCTTAAGGGGATCGCGAATCCTGGGCCCGCGGACATGTCGTCCCGAGATGCCCAGCCCCAAACGTCACGTCAACATCCCTGGCGGGAGATCCCTTTGACCGCGTTCTCCAAAAACCCGAGGCGACCGGCGCCGTGCGTAACCGTCCTCACGCGAGGACAGGGCGCGCCGGCGCGTTTCCCGTCGCCCCAGCCCGCGGAACGGCCCGACGCATGATCGGCTACGACGACGTCGGCGGCGTCCACATCAAGTACCTCTACCACTGCCAACGCCAACTGTGGCTGTACCTACGGGGCATCCGCCCCGAACACCTCAACGCCGCAGTCCAGCTCGGCGAAGCCGTCCACGACACCTCCTACACCCGCAACACCCCGGTCGACCTGGGCGCGGCCCAACTCGACTTCCTCGACGGCAACCACTGGGTGCACGAGGTGAAGTCCTCCTCGCGTCCCACCCCCGCCGACGAGGCACAAGGACGCCACTACTGCCACCGCCTGCATCGCGTCGGCATCGACGCAAAAGGCGCGGTCCTGCACTACCCCAAGACCCGCCGCACCCGGAAGTTCCCCTACGACGAGCAGGCCGCACGCCAGGCCGACACCGACATCGAAGCGGTCCTGACCATCGCCCGCACCGCCGACTCCCCCGACCGCCTCGCGCGCTCGGCCTGCCGGGGATGCAGCTTCACCGACTACTGCTGGACGGAATGAGATGCCCGCAGCCGCCCGCACCTACTGGCTCACCAGCCCGTGCCGCATCCGCCGCAAAGACGAATCCCTCATCATCGAACGGGACAACGCCGCAGGCGTTCACATCCCCGTCACCGACGTCCGCGACATCGTCGCCTGCGCCGAGACCGACATCAACACCGCAGTCGTCTCCCTCCTCAACCGGCACCGCATCAACGTCCACCTCCTCAGCTACTACGGCGACTACGCCGGCTCCCTGCTCACCTCCGACACGAGCACCTCCGGCGAGACCGTCCTCGCCCAAGCCCGCACAGCCGCCGACCCCCAAGCCGGCATGGCCATCGCCCGCAACATCGTGGACGCCTGCGCCTTCAACGTCCGCCGCGTCGTCGACCGCAAACTCCTCGCCCGCCCCTACACCGTCCTGCAGGACTCCCTCAAGACCAGCACCACCCAAGCCCAACTCATGGGCGCCGAAGGCACCTTCCGCCGCTCCGCCTGGGAAGTCATCGACACCAAACTCCCCGACTGGCTCCAACTGAACGGGCGAAGCCGCCGCCCACCGAAGAACGCCGGCAACGCCTTCATCAGCTACGTCAACGGCATCACCTACGCCCGCGTCCTGACCGCCGTACGCCTCACTCCCCTCCACAGCGGCATCGCCTTCCTCCACGGCACCATGGAACGCCAACGCCACTCCCTGGTCCTCGACCTGTCGGAGATGTTCAAACCCCTCATGGCCGAACGCCTCCTGCTGCGCATGGCCGCCCGCAACCAGCTCAAGGAACACCACTTCGACCGCGACACCAACCAGGCGATGCTCAGCGACACCGGGCGCAAACTCGTCGTCCAGACCGTCCGCGACGAGTTCGCCGTCACCGTCGCCCACCGCACCCTCGCCCGCAACGTCGCCTACGACGAACTCCTCTACCTCGACGCCCTCGCCCTCACCCGGCACTGCCTCGAAGGCACCCCCTACAAGCCCTTCCGGATCTGGTGGTAGCCGGTCGTGTACGTCGTTGTCGTCTACGACACCCTCGCCGAACGCAACCCCAAGATCCTCCGCACCTGCCGCAAATACCTCCACCACGTCCAACGCAGCGTCTTCGAAGGCCACCTCAGCGACGCCCAACTCCGCCGCTTCCACAGCGCCGTCGAATCCGTCCTCGACCTCACCTACGACAACGTCCTTGTCTACACCTTCCCCCCAGGAGCCGTCCCCGAGCGCCTTGAGTGGGGCGCGACCGAACCCGCCCCGACCGACGTCCTCTGAACCACCCCGACCCCCACCGAATTTCAGCGCCACACCGGGCCCACCCGCACTACCGGAGGTCCGCTGCAAAACCCCACCCCCAACGCCCCCCTTCCCACCACCCGACCTGCAGCTTTACCGTGGGGCCCTCATTGCCCCTGCGAGGGGTAGCAACCTGACGGGCCGGTCCCGCGGGCAGACGTCCAGCAAAGCCCTCATTGCCCCTGCGAGGGGTAGCAACACGAAGACGATGGGCCGCGGCCAGGGGGGACGGTGAGCCCTCATTGCCCCTGCGAGGGGTAGCAACGTTGTGCAGCGCGTTGCCGGTCGCGGTGTAGGCGCGCCCTCATTGCCCCTGCGAGGGGTAGCAACCCCGCGATGGCCCCGGCGATGGCCTCCCACAGCACTTGCCCTCATTGCCCCTGCGAGGGGTAGCAACACGCCGCACGGTCAGCCGTGCGCGCCGCCCGCCGCGTGCCCTCATTGCCCCTGCGAGGGGTAGCAACGCGTCGACCACGGCCGGGCCGCTGATGCCTTCCCGCGCCCTCATTGCCCCTGCGAGGGGTAGCAACAGCGCGGTCCGATGGTGACCACCTGCACGGTGCACGCGCCCTCATTGCCCCTGCGAGGGGTAGCAACACATCGCGGACGCCGACCCGAACGCCCGCACCCAGCGCCCTCATTGCCCCTGCGAGGGGTAGCAACACGCGGCCGGCGCCACTGTGTCCCCCTCGTGGGACGTGCCCTCATTGCCCCTGCGAGGGGTAGCAACCTGCGGGCCCGGCTCAGACTCACCGTGCCCGACGCGCCCTCATTGCCCCTGCGAGGGGTAGCAACATGAGGCGGATCATGTCGCCGACGAGATGAAGTCCCGCCCTCATTGCCCCTGCGAGGGGTAGCAACACCGTGGCCCGGTCCTTGTCCCGCCGCTCGAAGCGGCGGCCCTCATTGCCCCTGCGAGGGGTAGCAACAACTAGGTTGGAGGGGTGAACGACGACCAGGACCAGGCCCTCATTGCCCCTGCGAGGGGTAGCAACCGCGCGGCTTCCTGGTCGGGGTGGGGCACCCGCAGGTGCCCTCATTGCCCCTGCGAGGGGTAGCAACGCGTGGTCGGCGCCGCAGTTCGCGTCGGCCGCCAGGCCCTCATTGCCCCTGCGAGGGGTAGCAACGTGACGGTGGTGGTGGCGCCGGTGTCGTCCGCGACGAGCCCTCATTGCCCCTGCGAGGGGTAGCAACTTGGCCGGTCCGGGGCCGAGCGGGCTGGCGGGCAGGGTGCCCTCATTGCCCCTGCGAGGGGTAGCAACGGCACCACTGCCTTCGCAGTGGAAACCGCCGTGCGGGGCCCTCATTGCCCCTGCGAGGGGTAGCAACCTGTCGGGGCCGGTGGTGGGCGAGCCGCCGACCAGGGGCCCTCATTGCCCCTGCGAGGGGTAGCAACCCGTGCGACCCCCGGGTGATCTGCATCTGCGTCTCGGAGCCCTCATTGCCCCTGCGAGGGGTAGCAACTGGAACACGCCCCGCCGCGCGCTGACCAGCACCCCGAGCCCTCATTGCCCCTGCGAGGGGTAGCAACCCACGCGCCGAGCTCGCCGCGTGGCAGAACGCCGGCCCTCATTGCCCCTGCGAGGGGTAGCAACATCGAGTCGCTGACGCTGCGGGACGACGCGTACGCGGCCCTCATTGCCCCTGCGAGGGGTAGCAACGACTCGACCCTCGCCTTGCGGGCGCCGAAGTACACCGCCCTCATTGCCCCTGCGAGGGGTAGCAACGTGTTGCGGACGACGACGCGGATCGGGTCGCCGCCGTGGGCCCTCATTGCCCCTGCGAGGGGTAGCAACCGGCCGTCGACCGGCGGGACGGCGAGCTGGACGCGGGGCCCTCATCGCCCCTGCGAGGGGTAGCAACCCGCGGGCAGTTCGCTCACCCACGGTCTGGCCGCCCGCCCTCATCGCCCCTGCGAGGGGTAGCAACGCGGGCAACAGCAGGCGCGCGGTGGGGGCGTCGGCCGCCCTCATCGCCCCTGCGAGGGGTGTCAACTAGATGTGGCCGCCCTGGAAGAAGTGCGGCTGGCTGGCCCTCATCGCCCCTGCGAGGGGTATCAACCGGTAGCGCTGGTACTGGACCTGGAGCTCCAGCATCGGCCCTCATCGCCCCTGCGAGGGGTATCAACGCGTCCGACTACACCTTGACCCGGCTGGTCGGAGAGCAGGTCCTCATCGCCCCTGCGAGGGGTAGCAACATGATCAGGGCGGCGACGGCGAGCGCGATGACGTGGGTCCTCATCGTTCCTGCGAGGGGTAGCAACCTTCCGGCAGAGGCGTGGACATCAGCAGGGCCACGGTGCCCTCATTGCCCCTGCGATGGGTAGCAACGGAGAACGGAGGGGCGCCGATGAGGCCGAACGGGCGCGCCCTCATCGCCCCTGCGAGGCGTAGCAACAGGCATTCCGCGACGTACAGCGGCGGAATCACGAGCCCTCATTGCCCCTGCTGACGTCTGGGTCGCGGGTGCCGGTGTGCACGTGTCTTCGACTGCTGCACTCCTGGCTGCGATCCGGCTCGTAGTCGTCCTCGGCCCGCTGGCCTAGAACGCTGCCAGGATGCTGCACTGGTCAATCTGGCGCAGACGCCACCAGGCAACAGCCCGACGCTGCCACTACTACCCGACGATCCGCCGACACACCTGCTGGATGGATCTCAAAATCGCCTGGAGCGCTAGCAAAGTTCGCCGCTCGCGTCACGGTCGGTACCTGATCCCATCGGGAAGGCGGACGGATGCTTCTCCCGCCTTCCCGATGAGTGCAGCCACCCCGACGAGCCCGGCCCGTTGCCGTGCCAAGCTCAGCGGCACCCGCGGCACCCGCGGCACTCGCGGCACCCCGGTGAGCCCGGTGTGAGCCCGGACGCCTGCGGAACAGGGAAAACGGTCTGCCCCGAAGTGGACCAGTCATGCTGCCTACCTGCACGAACAGGATCCTTGCGGACTACGGGTCATCCTTCGGTCCGGAATCCGGGCGACTTTTAATCCATTGGTTGTGGGTTCGAGTCCCACGCGGCCTACCGGAAGGGCCCTGGTCGGAGTGATTCCGGCCAGGGCCTCTTTTCGTCGGGTTCACACCGTTTCGGCGTGCTCCGGCCGGGACAGCGACCGGTCGGCGACGACGCCGAGCCGCTCTTCGAACACCTTGCCCGCGTCCGGGGTGAGCGTGGCCAGCGCGACCATGCTGCTCAGGATGACGTCGCACAGTTCGTGCTGGACGTCCTCCCAGGTGTGCGAGTTGCCCTTCCGGGGGTTGGCCGCCGCGGCCCCCATCGCGGCCTGGGCGACTTCGCCGACCTCCTCCGACAGCTTGAGCAGCCGCAGCAGCCGTGCCGTCTCCGGCGTGGCGTTGTCGTTCTCGTCGAGCCACCGCACGAGGCGGTCGATCGTCGTCCATGTCTCGTGGTTCACTGCGGGGTTGCTCCTTGCGTCGGTGGTGATCCGGGGTGCCGGGGGACCCTATCGAGCCCGCCGAACGCGGCCGGGCAGGCGACCGAGGCCGAGCAGGCTCTGGCGTCGGCGCATGAAGCACTCGCGAGTGCGAACGGCTCACCCCAACCGGACTGGGTCGCATGGGTCGATCACACGGAACTCCAGATCATGACCGGCCGGTGCTGGACCGAACTGCGGAGGCCGTTGAGGGCCGTTCCCGTCCTGGAGAGCGCGCTCGCCTCGTATGACGACAGCCACGCCCGCGACAAGGCGCTCTACACGTCGTGGCTCGCGGACTCGTACCTCACCGCTGGAGAGGTCGAGCAGGCCGCCGCCGCAACGGGACGCGCGCTGGACCTGGCTGACGGCGTCGCGTCCGTCCGCCCGCGCGCCCGGTTGGCGCCGCTACTCACCAAACTTGCGGTTCATCGGCAATCACCGGTGGTGGCCGTCGTGTTGGAACAGGCAGCGGGCTGACGCTTACCGGCTCTCGCTCGGTGCGATGCTGGCCTCCACCCACCGCAGGTACGGAGGCGAACCCGCGGTGATCGGTACGGCGACGACCTCCGGCTTGTCCCAGGGATGGTGCGCCACCAGGTGCTCTTCGAGAGCGGCGTACCGCTCGGCGGTGGTCTTGAGCAGCAGTTGCCACTCCTCCCCGGTCCCGAACTCCCCGAGGTGCCAGAACACCGACGTCACCGGCCCGACCACCTGTGCCCCGGCCGCGAGCCGCGCCCGTACGACCGACTCCGCCAACTGAACTGCCTGCTCCCGCGTCTCGGTGGCGGTGGACACCTGCACGAAGTCAGTCACGCCGCTAGCCTAACCATCGGGTCGTACCCACGTGTCCGCGTTCAGGGCGGTGGCCGAGCGGTGGTGTCCCAGGCCGGGGCTGTTTTGCTGGTCGAGACGGCTCGCAAGGTGGGGCTTGACCAGGCGATATCGGCGGCGCTGACGCCGTGGCGACGTGCGAGGGCGGTGCACGATCCGGGCAAGATCCTGCTGGACGTGGCCCTGGCAGTCGCTCTGGGCGGAGACGGCCTTGCCGATGTCGCAATGCTGCGGGCAGAGCCGGTGATCGTGGACCTGGACGGAGTGCTCGTGCTGGCCCACTCCGAGAAGCAGGACGCCACCGCGACCTGGAAGAAGACCTTCGGACACCACCCGCTGATGGGATTCGTCGATCACGGCAGCGGCGGCAGTGGGGAACCGGTGGCCGGACTGCTGCGGCCGGGAAACGCAGGCAGCAACACCGCCGCTGACCACATCACCACGACCCAACTGGCGTTGGCACAGCTGCCGAAGCAGTACCGGCGTGGACGCCGGACACTGACCGTACCGACTCCGCCGGCGGTACTCATGAGTTCGTCGCCTGGCTCGCCCAGCGGGGTCGGTGGCTGTCGTACTCGGTCGGCATGACCATCACCTGGCGGCCAGTCGTGGTGATATCCCCACGACTGCCGGGCAACCCCGGCTCAAAGCGCCACGGTTGCCGAGGGCGGTGGGCATCGCTGCTCGTTCTCACCTTGCCCCAACGGAGCCCTCCGCTCGCCGGAAGGTGAGAAAAGCCGACGTAGCCCCCTCCTTGTCGTGCGTGAATGTTGACTGATCGAGTCGCCATCCCACCGTCTCGATCACCTCGATGTACTCCGCGAGGCCATCGAGCGAGCCTGAGTAGTCCAGCGAGCCGCCGTTGATCCGGTACACGAAAACGACGCGGCCTTCGTCCATGGCCTTCTGCGCATCGTCGCGTATGGACTGGATCTTGGCCTGCTTCATGGATGCCACGACCTCTGTGAAACGCCTTGCGGCTCCTCTGGCGAAACCCTTGACGTTCTTGGTGAAGTCCATGCCATCTCCCCTGTCGTGCGCAGTGGCTCACTGCATCAGCCACAGGGCTGGACCGCCGCCACGGCGGGTCCCCCCCCACGACGAGAAGGGTACGCAGCGGTGCGTCCCCCCGGGAGGTGACCAGCGGACCCGTGCCCGGCGAACCTTGGGGTGGCGTGCCGGGCCCGGGCGAACAAAGACCCGCGGGTGACGGGGTGGGCAGCGCGGTGAGGTCTACGTGAGGGGCCAGGCGTGCCCGGTCGGGTCGTCGAGCCACAGGGTGTGGCCGCCCTCGGCGGTCACGGTGAGTCCGTAGCGGTCGATGCCGGGGCGTCCGGCCTCGACCCACGTGTGCAGGTGCGGCGCGCGCTCCGCCCAGAGATCGCGCGGCCCCCCGTGGACGAGGTCGGCCTCGCGGGGGTCGCGCATGGTGATGCGGGCCCACGACTCCATGTCCGGGGTGTACAGGCAGCGCACGGTGCGCCCGTCCGCGTCGACGAGGTCGATCTGGGCGACGTCCGGGTGGATGAGAGAGGCGAGGAGCTGCGGCAGGTCGGCGTCGAGGCCGGCGGGGACGGTGATCGTCTGGTGCTCTCCCTGCGCGGCCGCCAGGGTGCCCGCGATGTGGCGGGCCGCGGCCGCGGTCGCGTCCGGCGTGGAGCGGGCCGCCATGAACGCGGTGAGGTGCGGCAGGAAGCGGCCGGATGCGCTGTGGTCCTCGCCGACCGTCAGGCGCGCGATGCCGTACCCGACGGCGACGACCATCAGGCCGCCCGGCCGGACCTGGGTCCGCCATGCGTCCGGCACGCGGCCGACGCCGCACGTCGCCACGAGCCGGTCGTAGGGCGCTCGGTCGGGGTGGCCCGCCACGCCGTCGCCCGCCACGAGCGTCGGGGCGTACCCCGCGGGTTGGCGCGGTGCTGGAGCTGGTGGCAGTGCCGGTCTCGTCGGCCTGGGTGATGAGTGAGGTGTCCTGGTACACCGCGGCGATCCAGGAGGGGTCCGCCGGCGTGTAGCGGACCTTCCCGCCGCGGGCCCGCAGGGTGAACTCGGGCACGAACACCTCGCGCGGCACTTCGGCGAACGCATCGCGCCAGCCCGGCGTGCCCAGGGCGCCGTCCGCGACGAGGCGTTCGGTCATGAGGCGGCGCAGCTCGTCGGCGGCGGGCGGGTTCCTCCAGGAGGTCGGCCAGGGCGTTGGTGATGGGGGTGCGCAGTGCCGGGACGTACGCCCACTGGCCGTTCGGGTTGAGGTCGACCAGTGTCCAGGCCCCGTTCGGACCAACGAGGAACTCCATTGCGGCATAACCGAGTTCGAACGCGTCGAGCAGGGCCGGCCGACCACGGGCATCCTGACCTCGTGAGCCGTGGTGATCCGCCTCTACGACTGGTGCGTTCTCAGGGCCACGGACGCGTCGACCTCGTTCGCGCGGACCCGTGACGTCGACACCGCCACAGCCGGGGCCGATGGCGTCCGCAGAGTTCGAGGATGCGCCTTGCTCTGACGACAGCGCTCGGGTGCGGAACGCACGGAAGGCTCTCGTCCGGCCGAAGCCAGGTGGGCAGCCTGCTGCCGTCCGACCTGCGGTCGGGCGGCTCCTCAGGCCGGGCCGCGGCGGAGGCCGTCGAGGACGGTTTCGAAGAGGGGGTGCAGGTAGTCGGGTGACTCGTTGACCTTGGCGATGGCGACGATCAGGTCGAAGACCTGCTCCAGGGTGAGGTCGTCGCGGATCTGCCCGGCTTCCTGGGCGGCGGCCAGCAGGGGGCGGCCCGCTTCGACGGCTCGGGCGCGGTGGCTGGTGAGGCCGTCGCGGTCGGTGTGCTCCAGCAGCTCGGAAGTGATCAGCCGCTTGTGCGGGATGAACGCGATCAGCCGGCGCAGCCAGGTGATGAGTGCTGCCGCGGGGGTCTGGCCGGGCTCGGTCGTGGCCGCGGCGCAGACCTGGTCGACCTCGTCCGCGTAGAGCGCCTCCAGGAGCTCCTGCCGGCCGGCGAAGTTGCGGTACAGCGTGGCCATGCCGACCCCGGCGCGACGGGCGATCTCCGCCATGGAGATGTCGGGAACGGGCTCGGCGAACGCCTCCCGGGCCGCGTCGAGGATCTTGTCGCGGTTGCGCTCCGCGGCCGCGCGCCGCTTGGGGAACGCCGTCGTGCCCGCCTCCATGTGCTCCTCCTCCAGGCCTGGTCCTCGGGTCGGGGTGCGCCGACCCCGGGGTGCGCCGACCCCGGGGTGCGCCGGTCCGGGATACCCGCTAGGCCTGCCCCAAGGCTCGCACCCCCTTGGTGGACAGCCTATCCGTTATCGCTCTACGATTGACGGACAGCCTATCCGGAAACACCGAGGAGCACCGTCATGCCCCACCGATCCCCCCTCGCCCCGGGCGCCGGCACCTCCGCGCCCCCGGCCGCGGACCCTTCGCACGGGGTGGCCAAGCCCGGTGTCGCGCTCGCGGCCGTCGCGGTCGTGGCGTGCGTGGCGCAGTTCATGGTGGTGCTGGACTCCTCCATCGTGAACGTAGCCCTGCCGGCCATGAAGGCGGGCCTCGGCCTGTCGGCCCCGACCCAGCAGTGGGTGGTCAACGGCTACCTGGTCGCCTTCGGCGGTCTGCTGCTGTTCGCCGCCCGCGCCAGCGACCTGTTCGGACGCCGCCGCGTCTTCCAGACCGGTCTGGTCGTCTTCTCGGCGGCCTCGCTGGCAGGCGGGCTGGCGCAGGACGGCTGGATGCTGCTGGCGGCCCGGGTGGTGCAGGGCGCGGGGGCCGCGGCGCTGGCGCCCTCCAGCCTCAGCCTGATCACCGCGAGCCACACCGAACCGTCCGAGCGCACCCGCGCCATGACCTGGTGGGGCGTGGCCGCCTCCAGCGCCGGCGCCGCCGGCATCGTGGTCGGCGGCCTGCTGGCGTCGGTGAGCTGGCGATGGGTGATGCTGGTGAACGTACCCATCGGGGCCGGCCTGCTCGTCGCGAGCCTGACCTGCCTGGCGCCGACCGCGACCGCACAGCGCCGCTCGCGCATCGACCTCGCGGGGGCGCTCACCGTGACCCTGTCGGCCGCGACCTTCGTCTACGGCGTCGCGGCGGCGCCCGACGCGGGCTGGGGAGCCGCCCGGGTGATCGGCTCGCTCGTGGCCGGGGCGGTGCTGCTCGCGGCGTTCGTGGCCGTCGAGCGTCGCAGCAGCGAACCGCTCGTCCCGCTGGGGATCTTCTCCGTCGCCAACGTGCGCATGGGCAACGTCCTCACGCTGTGCATGGGCGCCGTCATCACCGCGCCGCTGTTCTTCCTCTCGCTCTACCTCCAGCAGGTCCTGGGACACAGCGCCGTGCGCACCGGACTGTCCCTGCTGCCCATGGTCGCGGTCATCAGCGCCGGGGTGCTGCTGTCCCAGAAGCTGATCCCCGTCGTCGGCGCCCGCCGCCTGGTGGTGGTCGGCGGGGTCGTCGCCGCCGTGGGTCTGGTCTGGCTGGGGCGGCTGCCGGTCCGCTCGGACTACGTCGCCGGCGTGCTGCTGCCCACCGTCGTGGTGGGTGCGGGCACCAGCCTGACGATGATGCCCGCGATCGTCGCGTCGACCAGCGGCATCGACCCCCGCGACGCCGGCGTCGCCTCCGGGCTGCTCAACATGTGCCGCCAGCTCGGTGCGGCGCTGGGCCTCGCCGTCCTGGCCACCATCGCCGCCGGCGTCACCAGCCACAGCGGCAGCGGCGGCAACGCGGCCGTCGTGGACGGCTACCGCGTCGCGTTCTACGCGCTCGCCGTCCTCGCCCTGGGCACCGCGGCCCTGGCGCTGCGGCTCCGGCCCGCTCCGGACACCGCGGCCGCGGCGAACGAGGCCGACACCGCCTGAGCCGGACCGGTTCCGCCACCGCCGCGGAGCGCCATCCCGCGATCGCGGCCCTCCTCTTCCCCACACCCGCCCGCCAGAAGGAAGCACTCCGTGCCTGTCAACGCGCCCTGCGGCCCCGTCAGGGGAATCGCGCACGCGACCCACACCGCCTACCTCGGCATCCCCTACGCGCGCGCCCCGTACCCCGGCCGCGCCTTCGACGTCCCCCAGCCGCGGGGCAGGTTCACCACCTGCTTCGAGGCGACCCGCCACGGACCCAGCCCCGCCCACCCGCATGTCGCCCAGGAACTCTTCCCCGACCCCGTGATCGCGGGCGACGAAGCCCTCAACCTCAACGTCCACGCCCCCGCCCGCGGCGACGGCCCCTTCCCGGTGATCGTGTGGCTGTACGGGGGCGGCTTCTTCACCGGCAGCAACGCCGGCCCCTGGTACGACGGGGCCTCCTTCGCCCGCGACGGCGTGGTCTTCGTCGTCCCCAACTACCGTGTCGCCGCCGAGGGGTTCATGATCCTCGACGACCAGGTCGCCAACCGCGCCGTGCTCGACATCACCGCCGCGCTGACCTGGGTACGCGACAACATCGCCTCCTTCGGCGGCGACCCCGCCAACGTCACCCTGGCCGGGCAGTCCGCCGGCGCGACGGCCGCGCTCGCCCTGACCGGCGCCCCGGCCGCCCGCAGCCTGTTCCGCCGCCTGCTCGTGATGAGCGCCGGCACGCCTCTGCTCACGCCGCTGGAGCGCATGCGGCAGCTCTCCGCCGACTTCGCCGCGCAACTCGGCACCGCGCGGACCCGGCAGGCCCTCTCGGCCGCACCCACCGCCCGCCGCATGGAACTCGAACGGGCCTGGCTGCCCGGAGAAGTCCAGGCGCCCGCCGACAGCGTCGACGAGCGCGCCCGCCGGGCCGGCCGGGACGCACTGCGCTGGCAGCCCACCCTCGACGGCGAAGCCATCACCACCGCACCCGAGGACGCACTCTCCCAACCCGGCGCGGTGGAGGCCCTGTTGATCGGCACCACCACCCAGGAGTGGAACTTCCTGCTCGGCGACCTCACCACCGCTCCCAGCATTGACGCCTGCGTGCAGGGCATGGCCAACCTCGGCCTCACCGCCGACGACCTCGACACCTACCTCGGCCGGCTCGGCAGCCGCAACCCCGGGCACGCGCTCGCGCAGGCGCTGAGCGACCGCACCTTCCGGCGCCCCGCCCGCCACATCGCCGACACCGCCGCCCGGGCCGGCATCCCCACCTACGCCTACCAGTCCGCCTGGCCCGCCCCCGTCTTCGGCGCCGCCCACTGCGCCGACCTCCCCTTCGCCTTCGACCACCTCGACGCACCCCAGGCCCCCGAACTCCTGGGCCCGGCCGCCCCCCAGCACCTCGCGACGCGCATGCACACCGCCCTCGTCCGCTTCGCGCACGACGGCGACCCGGGCTGGAGCGCCTACACCCTCGACGAGCGCCGCACCCTGGTCTTCGACCACGACCCCTACGAGTACGCCGACGCCCTCGCCGAAACCCCCAACCGCCTCGGGAGGCCCGCCATCAGGACAACCCGCTGACCGCGCGCCTCGGCCGGCCACCGCCTCGTCCGGCACCCGCCGCTGTCCGCAGCCGTACGAAGCCGGACCCGCGGCGCGCTCATCTGGCCGGAATCCGGCTGGTGTTTCACATGGCCGTCACAGGCTGCCTTCCTAGCGTCACGCAAATGACCAACCGACAGCACGACGAACCCGACAACGCCGTCGTCTCCCGTGCCCTGACCCGCCGCCGCGCGCTCACCCTCGCCGGTGCCGGCGCAGTGGCCCTCACGGGCCTCGGCGCCGCGGCACACGCCTCCGACCGGACCACCGCCGCGGGATCGGCGACGGTCGGAGCCGTGCGGGCGGACGCCTTGGCCGCCACCACGTGCATGCAGTTGACCAGCGAGCAGATCGAGGGACCGTACTACCTCGACTACGAACTCTTCCGGAGGAACGTCGTCGAGGACCGCACCGGTATCCCGCTGCTGCTCGTCCTGCGCGCGGTGGACGCCACGACCTGCCGCCCGCTGCGCAACTCCGCCGTCGAGATCTGGCACTGCGACGCCTCCGGCGTCTACTCCGGCTACACCCAGACCGGCAACGGCGGCGGCGGTACCCCGCCCACCGGCACTCCGCCCACCGGGACCCCGCCCACCGGCGGCCCGCCCTCCGGAGGCGGCGGCGGAGGCCACGCCACCCCGACGGACGACCTCACCTGGCTGCGCGGCATCCAGATGACCGACCACGAGGGCTTCGTGACCTTCCGTACCGTCTTCCCGGGCTGGTACACCGGCCGTGCCGTCCACGTGCACACCAAGGTGCACACCGGCGGCACGCGCACCTCCGCGGGCTACACCGGCGGCCGCACCTGCCACACCGGGCAGTTCTACTTCGCCGAGACCGCCGTCGAGGCCACCACCGGTGTGTCCCCGTACTCGGCGAACACCGTGACCCGCACCACGCTCGACGAGGACGGCATCTACCCCGGTACCGGGACCCAGGGCGGGCTGCTCAAGCTCGTCTACGACCACCGGCACATCCAGCGCGGTGTGGCCGGCCACATCACGATGGCCGTGGACCCCGCCGCCACCAACGACGGCGAGGACGTGCCCGGTGGCGGCGCAGCCCCCACCTCCACCCCGACCGCCGGCGCCTGATCCGGCCGACCGCCGCCCGGGCCCGCGTGAAGGGACGACGGCCCGGGCGGCGGTCACCGGCGCCGCGGCCGGGGCGGCCGGGGCGTGCGGCTACCGCCCGCGGCGCATCTTGTCAGGTACGGACCAACGGGCTACGGTGCGAGGGCGGCGCTGCCACTCCGGTCCCCCCACGGCCTTCGAGCAACGGAGTTCCGATGTCACCTGTGCGTGTGCGGCTCGGCCGCCTCCTCGGCGCGGTGGTCGCCGGGTTCCTGTCCCTGGTGCTGGTGCAGCCGTCCGCGCACGCGAGTTCGTGGGGGGCGCCGCAGACCGTGGACTCGTGGAACGTGATCAGCGGCCGGTGGACCGCCAACAACGAGTTGGAGACGTACTCGCCGGACTGCGTGTGGTACGACGGCGGGACGCTGATGATCAAGACGTACCAGTCCGGCGGGACGTACTACTCGGGGCGCGTGGAGTCCAAGGCGCTGTACGGGTACGGGACATACCGCTTCACCGCGAGCATGCCGAACGGGCAGGGGCTGCTGCCCGCGGTGTGGGCGGCGTACCTGAACCCGTGGCTGCCGGAGATGGACGGCGCGGAGATCGTGGGGTCCGACCCGGATACCGTCTACCAGACGTTCCACGACACGAACAACGCGCAGACGCAGTGGAGTGCGCACAACTCCGCGGGTTGGACGAACAGTTACCACACGTACTCGTTCAGCTGGTGGCCCGACCACATCGACTTCGACGTGGACGACGTCTACCAGGGCACCAAGTGGTACACCACCGGTTCGGGCGTCGGGATGCACTTCATCATCGACACCGCGGTCGGCGGGGACTGGCCGGGCAACCCGGACGCCTCCACCTGGGCCACAGCGGACGGCGCCCGCTACCTGAAGGTCTCCTCGGTCACCTACACCCCGTACTACCCGTGACCGCCCGCGGTCGCGGCCGGGAGATTTGACCAAGTCCATACTGAACGGGCCGCGGGGCGGGGTGGGAGGCCGTGGGTACGTTCGGGGGTATGACGCTGCCGAAGGCGAACCCTTTGCGCAAGTACCGGGACGTGGCCCCCGAGGGTGACGTCCCGACCACGAGGACGACCGGGATCGACCCGAACTTCTGGTATCCGCTGGCGCGTTCACGGGACCTGAAGCCGGGAAGGACGCTCGCGGCGCGGTTCGCGGGGGCGGAACTGGTGCTGGTGCGGCCCAAGAAGGGCGCCCCGTACGCGTTGGAGGACCGCTGCGCCCACCGCCAGGTGCCGCTGAGCATGGGGGTGGTCAAGGACGAGCAGCTGCTGTGCGGTTACCACTGCTGGGCGTACGACCGGACCGGCGCGTGCGTCAACATCCCTTACCTGGACCGGAAACGGACCCTGCCGAACGGGGTGCGCGCGTACGCCTGCCGGGAGGCGCACGGCTTCCTGTTCGTCTTCCCCGGCGACCAGGAACTCGCCGACGTCACCCCGGTGCCCGAACTGCCCTACCACCGCGACAGCAGGTACAAGACCCGGGTGCTGGACCGGGACATCGCCTGCCACTACTCCTTCATGCACGAGAACCTGATGGACATGAACCACCAGTTCCTGCACCGCAGTCTGATGGGCCGGATACGGGCCCGGCTGCTGGACGTGCGGGAGGGCGAGGACTGGCTGGAGGCGGACTACTCCTTCTCGCGCACCGAGGGCAAGCAGTCGCTGGGCGAGCGGCTGATCATCGGCAGCGGCAGCACCGACAAGTACGCGGACCTGATGACGATCCGCACCGGCTACCCGTACCAGACGCTGCGCTACTGGACCGACGGCAAGCGCGAGGAGCCGCCGGCGCTCGACCTGTGGAACGCGTACGTGCCCACCGACCAGGCGCAACACCACAACCACACCTACGGGTTGATCATGGTGCAGAAGCCGCCGGTGCCGGGGGTGATCCATCTGCTGTGGCCGGTGATCACGCTGTTCACCGAGGGGATCTTCGGGCAGGACCGGGTGATCGTGGAGGCCGAGCAGCGCGCGTACGAGACGCAGGGCGCCGACCTCAACAACGAGGTGTTCCCGGTCATCCAGTCGCTCAAGGCGCTGCTGGCCCGCCGCGGGGTGCCGATCGAGCCGTAGGACCGCGGGAGGCGGGCAGCGCGATGCCGTCGGCCCGCCCGCGCACCGACCGGTGTGCGGGCGGGCCGGAACGGCTCAACGGCAGGCGATGGCGAAGGAGTTGTCGCCGGAGGCCGCCGCGGGACTGGTGGAGACGGTGATCCCGACGTACGGGCGGTCGCGGTCCGGCGCGATGTCCGAGACCTTCCCGCTGTAGGTGAAGCTCCTGCCGCCCTTGGGGAACTGGGCGGTCTGCGGCGAGACCAGCTGGACCGAGCCCTGGGGGTTCGGGGTGGAGCTGCGCCACCACACGGCCCGCAGGGTGCCCGAGCTGCCGTCGTAGCGGACCCGGACCGTGGCGCTCGCGGTACGGCCGTCGGAGGTGCACTGGGCGCCGGTGACGGCGACGGAGGTGACGTGTGCCGAGCCCGCCGGGTCGTGCGGCTGCGGCGCGGTGGTGCGGCGGATCGTGGTCGGCGTGGTGGTCGCGGCCGGCGCGGACGTGGCGGTGGCGGGCGCGGTGGTCGGGGCGGGTACGGCCGACGTCGCGCTCGGGGACGGGGTGGTGGCGGTGGGCGAGGCGGTGGTGGCCTCCGGCGACGGTGAGGCCGCGGAGGCGGTGGCAGCCGGGGACGCGGCGGTGGTCAGGGCGGCCGACGGCGAGGGGTCCGCGGCGGCCGCGGTGCCGTGCTTCCCGCCCGTCGCCACGGCGGTGACGGTGATCGCGCCCGCGACGATGACGGCCGCGGCCGCGAGCAGCAGGCCCTTGCGGCGCCGCCGCCGGTCGGGCTCCTCCCCGGCGCCGGCACCGGGAGCGGCGCCCTCGGTGTAGTCCGCGGTGACGAGCGGCACGAGCGCGACACCGGAGCGCGCCGGCTCACCGGGCGCGGGTGCGGGCGCGGGCAGCGGTACGGGCACGGGTGCGGCCGCGCCCGCCGGTACGGCGTCCGCTCCCGGCGCCACCGCGAACGTGTTGACCAGAGCCGCGAGTTCGGCGCGCCCGCGCTCCTCCCACGCGGCGCCGTACGCCGCCACGGCCACCGCTTCCAGCTCCACCGCGAAGTCGATCGCGCTGCGCGGCCGTTCGGCCGGCTCGGCCGCCAACCCCGCCGCCAGCAAGGGCTGTACGGGCTCGGCCGCCTTCCCCTCGGGCAGGCAGGCGTGGCAGGTGGCGGTGGCCGCGAGCAGGTCCGCGGGGATGTCGGCGGTGCTGGACGTGCCGCCGAGGTCGACGAGCGCCGGGGTGCCCTCGGCCGTCACCAGCAGGTTCGCCGGAGGGCAGGCCGAGCCGCCCGAGATGCCCGCCTCATGGGCGGCGGAGAGCCCGAGCAGCGCGCCCTTCAGCACGGTCAGCGCCGCCTCGGGCGAGGTCGCGCCCTTCGCGTCGAGCAGCGCGGCCAGGGTGACGCCCTCGACCGGTTCCCGTACGGCGGCGGCGTGCGCGCCGTCCTCGACGTACGCGAGGAGCCGTACGGTGTACGGCGATTCGAGGGTGGCGAGCCGTTCGGCCTCGGCGCGCAGCCGGGCGCGGAACCGGGCGTCCCCGGCGAGTTCGGGGGCGAGGTAGGTGATGGCGACCTGGGTGCCGTCGGCGTCGCGCGTCGCCCGGACGACCTGGCCGGTGGGGACGGCGGCGGGGCCGGAGGTGTGGGTGTAGCCGGGGACCTGCCAGGCGGGCGCGGGCGGCTCGGCGGGGGTGGCGGTGCCGGGAGCGGCGGGGGTGGTGACGGCCTTGTCCGGGGCGGACTTCGCCGCGGGGCGGGCGGGCGCCTTCTTCGCGGTGCCGGACGGGTTCGTGGCCGTGGCCGCGGCCGTGGCTGCGGGCTTGGGCGCGGTTGTCGGCGGAATCTTCGGCGTCTTCGGCGCGGCCTTGGACGTCGTCCTTGGGCCTGCGCTCTGGGCGGGGGCCGCCTTCTTCGCGGCGGTCGCCTTGCGTGCCGGGGTGGACGCGGCCGCTGCGGTCTTCTTCGCCGGTACGGCGGCGCGGGTTCGGGCCGCCTTGCGCGCCGACGTCCCCGCGGGTGCGCCGGCCGGGGCGGCGCCCTCAGCCGTTTCCCCGGAGCCGGAGCCGTCCGCCGCGCCCTCGGCGGGAGCAGCGTCCTTCGGTGCGGGCCGTGTCGCCGGGGCCTTGCGGACCGCCTTGGCCGCGGGCCTCCCCGACGGCTGCTGCGCGGACTTCGGCGCGGGTTCCTGCTCGGGCTTCCGCGCGGGCTGCTGCTCCTGCTGCTCCGCGGCCCCGCCGCCCTCGCCGGGTATGCCCGCACCCGCGTCCTTGCCCGTGCCCTGGTGGTCGCTCACCTGAATCCGCCCCTCGCGCTGCCCCTTGTGGCGGAACTGCCGCTCGCAGCTCCCCGACGCCCTGTTCCGTACTCGGATTCCACCGGCGGCCGGGCCGATCTGCCGGGGCCCACGGCGTCCGGCAGCCGCCCGGAGACCGGAGAGGAGGGGCCGTGAGGGTCAAGAGGGTACTGCCACCGGCAAGTTGCCGGGGACCGGGCCGACCGCACAGGGCGGGAGAAGAGCGGCCCGGCCCCGTGGGACACGGAGGGCGGGAGCGGTGCGCGGACGCGAACGCGGCCGGGATCAGGCGTTCTTGATGCCCACGCCGCCGTAGAAGCCGATCTCGCGCTCGTCGGCGGTGGGCTCGGAGTCCGGCCGCCAGAACGGCACTTGCGCGACGCCGGGCTCGATCAGGTCGAAGCCGTCGAAGAACCGCGCGATCTCGGCGCGGTTGCGCAGGTTCATGCTCGCGGTGGCGTTGGTGTACGCGGTCGCGGTCTCGCGGCGGTCGTTGAAGTCGCTGGTGGCGTGCGAGAGCACCAGGTAGCTGCCGGCCGGGAGCGCGTCGCGCAGCGTGGCCACGATCCGCTCGGGTTCCTCGGCGTTGGTGACGAAGTGCAGGATCGCCACGAGGAGCAGGGCGACCGGCTGGTCGAAGTCGATGACCCGGTGGACGTCGGGGTGGTTCAGGATCGCCTGCGGGTCGCGCAGGTCGGCGAGGACCACACTGGTCGTACCGGCCTCGCTCATCAGCGTGTTGGCGTGGGTGTTCACGATCGGGTCGTTGTCCACGTACGCGATGCGCACGTCGGGCGCGACCTCCCGGGCGATCTCGTGGACGTTCGGGGAGGTGGGCAGCCCGGTGCCGATGTCGAGGATCTGCCGGACGCCGGCGCCGACCACGTGCCGCACCGCGCGTTGCAGGAACGCCCGGTTGGCCTGCACGCCGATCCGTGCCTCGGGCGCGACGCCGATGAGCTGCTCGCCCGCCTCGCGGTCCACCTGGTAGTTGTCCTTGCCGCCCAGCAGGTAGTCGTAGATCCGCGCGGGATGCGGCCTGCTGGTGTCGATCTCGTCGGCGCGGAAGCCGTTCTGCGTCACGCTGCGCTCCTCTCTCCGTGACGGGTGCCCGCCCCTCCCGCGAACGCCCGTGCGCGAAGCGTCTCACGTCAACGTCCCTGCGTACGAGGGGGGTTGCTGTTGTGGGAAGCGCCGCCACGGGGTGTGCGCGGGCCGCCGCGCTGTGTCGTACGAGCGGGGTCGGCGGGGTCAGTCGATCGCGCCGCCCGCGCCGTCCGAACGCCACGGCAGCGCGGGCACGGTGGCCTCGGGCTTCTCGAACCAGCCCTCGGGCTGCGGCGGTCGCGGTATCTCGCCGCCCCGCCGCAGCGTGCGGCCGTCGCGGACGTGCCGGCCGACGAGGGCGCCGCCGAAGACCACGAAGCCCACGCCGACCAGCCAGGTGACCACCGTCAGCACGTTGCCGACCGGGCCGTAGGTGACCGCGTTGGACTCGAGCATGGGGGCGAAGAACAGGTGCGAGAAGATCCGCAGCCCGGCCAGGCCCAGCATGGTCAGGACCGCGCCGGGCAGGGCGGTGCGCACCCGGACCGAGCCGTAGAGCAGGAAGTTCTGGCCCCAGGCGAAGAAGAGCACGCCCAGGGCGAAGGTGAGCAGGATGCGTACCGCGCTCGGCACGGGGCCGCTGCCCAGCACCGCCGCGCTCTGCGACTCGCAGAACAGGTAGGCGGTGAGCACCGCCAGCCACACCGCGCGGCGCCAGTCGCGGTGCCACGGGCCGGCCGGCAGGTCCCAGATCTTGCGGTAGCCGGTCTCGACGCTCGCCACGAAGGACAGCCCGAAGTACGCCGCCGTGGCCAGGCTCCAGGCGCCGGTGGTGCTCAGCACGTGGTTGGGCGTGGCGAACATGCTGCGCATGCTGCGGGCGCCGTTGCCGTCCAGGCCCATGCCGTCGATCACCCACTGCGCGAAGCCGGGCCGGTGCTCCCACGGGGTCGCGGCGGCGACCACCACGAGCAGCGGCATCAGCGTGACGAAGCCGAGTGCGGCAAAGCCCATCGAGCGGTGCATCAACTCGATGTGCGACGCCTGCTTCGACAGGCGTCCGATCGCGGATCGCTTCCAGACGTCCGTCAGTCCAGCCATGCGTCACCTTCCCGCAGCGTTAGGGCTTGTGGATACCTGGCGGAGTACCCCGTGCGCAACTCCGGCCCCGGGCAAGCCCGGTGGCAGGTCGGGCGCGGCGCCCGGCAGCGGGTGCGCGGGGGTTGGGGCGGCCGCGGGCGCGGGGCCGGTCGCCGCGCGCTCAGCCCTTGCAGACGGTGAGCTTCAGCGCCGCGTCGATCGCCGCGCCCTGCGCGTCGGTCAGTTGGTGGCCGGTGCTGCTGAACCGCTGGGCGGCGAGGTGGTCGGCGGTCTGCGAGTCACCGTTGATCACGGTGCACTGGAGGCGGCCCTCCTCGATCACCTGGTTCGGGTCGGCGGCGAGCGACGGGTCTATCGCCTTGAGCGCGGCGAGGTACGTCTGCCGGTTCGCGCCGCTCGGGGCTGGCGGCCGGGTCGCCGTGGCGCCGGTGGTCGGGGCGGCGGTCACCGACGCCGTCGCCGGGGTGGTCGGCTCCGACGCGCTCTTGTCGCCGCTGCCGGAGGAGCACGCGGTCGCGCAGAACGTGGCGAGTGCGGCGGCGGCCACGGCCGCGGCGGCGATTCGGGTACGCATGCGGCCACCTTGCCCCACCCAGCGCCCGGCTGCCGACCTCTGTGACCGTGCTGTGACAGCACCGCAGCACGCCCCCGCCGCCGGCGGTCCGGGCCCGCCGGATACCCCCCGCCCGGCCCTGGACGGGGCACGACTCCACCATGCCAAAGAAAGCGTTGACATTCCGGATTGCCAAAGTATTCTTTGGGGTATGACGATCGGTGATCCGAAGGCGATGCGGGCGCTGGCGCATCCGTTGCGGCTGGATCTGATGGAAGTGCTCTCGACGGTGGAGTCGGCGACGGCGGCCTGGTGCGGGCGGGCGCTGGGCGTGCCGCAGGCCAACTGCTCGTTCCACCTGCGCCAGCTCGGCAAGTACGGCTTCGTGGAAGAGGCGGAGCACGGGGGCGACCGGCGGGAGCGGCGGTGGCGGCTTGTGGACGCGAGCAGGGAGATGCGGTTCGACGTGGCCGGGGCGGACACGGCCGCGGCCGAGGCGATCGGCCGCAGGCTCGAGCGGAGCGTCGTGGAGCGCGAGATGGCGGCCATCCTCGGGTACGCGGAGCGCCGCGGCTCGGAGAGCCCGGAGTGGCGGGGCAAGGCCGGCATGGTGAGTGCGCTGGCGGTCGTCTCCGCGGAGGACATGCCCGAGATCGAGCGGCAGTGGCAGGAACTGCTGCGGCCGTACCTCGTGACGCCCGAGCAGGGCGCCGGCTCGGACGCGTGGGTGCGGGACGCGGTCGGGGGCGGGTCGCCGCCGCGGCGGCTCGTGCGGTACTTCATGGCGGCCACACCGGTCGCCGCGGAGGGCTGGGGCACGGACGGCGCGGCCGCGTCCGCCGAGCCGAGCGGGTCCGCGCGCCCGGCGTCCGGACCGGGCGCAGGCGAGGCGTACCCGGCAGGGCGGGAACGCACGACCGGAAGAGGCGGGGATGGCAGTGACGCGTGACGGGGAAGTCGACTTCGAGACCGAAGCTCCGGTGGACGGCTCGCTGGACGTCGTCTGGAGGCATGGCGTGCGCGCCCGATGGCAGCAGGAGCCGCCCGTCCAGACGCACTGGTACGACCCGCACACCGTGCTGCTCCGCCAGAGCAAGACGGTGAACTACGAAGCGCCTTTCCTCTTCCTCCTCTTCGGCAACGAGCGGGCCCTGCTGCTGGACTCCGGCGCCACCGGGGACCCGGCGGCGTGTCCGCTGCGCGCCACCGTGGACGGGCTGGTGGACCAGTGGCTGGCCGCACACCCGCGTGAGGGGTACGGCCTGGTGGTGGCGCACACGCACGCGCACGGCGACCACGTGGCGGGGGACCCGCAGTTCACCGACCGGCCCGGGACCGCGGTGGTGCCGAAGGAGGCGGACGCCGCGCGGGAGTTCTTCGGCCTCGGCTCGGACGCGGCGGCCCTGGGGAGCGCCCCGGTCTCCTTCGACCTCGGCGGCCGGGTGCTCGACGTGCTGGCCACGCCCGGCCATCACGACTCGTCCCTGACCTTCTACGACCGCTGGACCGGCATCCTGTTCACCGGCGACACCGTGCTCCCGGGCCGGCTCTATGTCGCCGACTTCCCGGCCTTCCTCACGACGATGCGGAAATTGGCCGAGTTCGCCGGAACCCACCCGGTCACCCATGTGCTGGGTTGCCACATCGAGATGGCGCGGCGGCCAGGGCGGGACCACCCGCTCGGAGCGACCTTCCAGCCGGGCGAACGGGCCCTCCAGATGACCCCCGCCCAGCTCGTGGCGATACGCGACGCGGCCGTCTCCGTCGCCGACCGGCCCGGCGTGTACCGCTTCGACGACTTCGTGATCTACCACGAACCCGGAAAGCGGGAGACCCGCAGGCTGCTCGCCCGGGCCCGGTGGCGCAAGGCGCTGGCGGCCCCGCTGCGCGGCTGACGCGGTGTGCGGAAGGTGCGGGGGCGTGGCCCGATGAGAGGCGCTGCCGGGCCGCATGGGCGCGGCACAGCGGAGAGTTGCGGGGGCGTTACCGGGTCTTGACTGAGCGGATGCCGTCCCGGGGCTCCCGGAGAGCGGGACCGCGGGGTTAACGTATGCCCTCACGTCCCGATCTGGGGGAAACATGCGCATCTGTGCCACCTTCCGCACCACTGGTGTCAGCGCTGGGCTCGTGGCGGTGGCCGCGGTGTGCGGGCTGCTGGCCGGGTGCTCGTCGGGCGGGGCGGACGGCGGCGGCGTCCGGAGCGCGGCCACGGCCTCGGAGCAGGCGGTGGCGGTGGGCCTGACGTCGGCGGAGCAGGTGGCCTCGACGCTGGAGCGGAGCGTGTCCACGATGACGACGACGGTCGTGTACACCGCGGCCACGGACCCGGACCACCTGCTCGGCACCTCGCGCGGCTACCTGTCGAAGGTGGCGTTCGCCGACTCCCGGGTGCAGCCCGCCGACGTGGAGGGCACCAAGGCGGACGCGGTCGTCCGCGGCGGCAGCATCGAGACGTTCGCGACCGCGGCGCAGGCGCACGCGCGGGCCCGGTCGATCGAGAGCGGCGCCCAGGGCACGGCGAGCGCGGGGGAGTACCACTACTACGTCGGCGCCTCCCTGATCCGGGTCTCCCAGGTCCTCACGCCCGCGCAGGCGAACGACTACGAACTCGCCGCGAGCAGCCTCGGCTGACGCGACCGCCCGGCGGCGGGCGGACGCCTCAGTACACGTCGCGGACGTACCGCTTCTCCGCCGCGAGCCGCTTGACGTACGCGTCGGCCGCGTCGCGGTCCAGGGCGCCGTGCACGGCGGCGACGTCGCGCAGCGCGCGGTCGACGTCCTTGGCCATGCGGGCCGCGTCGCCGCAGACATAGAGGTGGGCGCCGTCCTGGAGCCAGCGCCACAGGCGGGAGCCGTGCTCGCGCATCCGGTCCTGGACGTAGACCTTCGCGCGCTGGTCGCGGGAGAAGGCGGTGTCGAGGCGGGCGAGGGTGCCGCCGTCGAGGTGGGCGGTCAACTCCGCCTCGTAGTAGAAGTCCGTCGCGCGGTTCCGCTCGCCGAAGAACAGCCAGTTCGGGCCGCGGTCGCCGCGGGCGCGGCGCTCGTCCAGGAAGCCGACGAAGGGCGCGACGCCGGTGCCGGGGCCGATCATCACCATCGGGGCGGCCGGGTCGGCAGGCGGCCGGAAGTTCGGGGCGCGGCGCAACGCGACGGGCACCTCGGCGCGTTCGGCGGCGTCGGCGAGGAAGGGCGAGCACACGCCCTGCCGGGCCCGGCCGCGCGGGCTGTCGTAGCGGACCACCGCCACGGTCAGCGCGACCTCGTGCGGGTCGGTGAGCGGGCTGGAGGAGATCGAGTACTGGCGCGGCTGGAGCCGGTGGAGGACGCCGGCCCACTCCTGGGCGGTCGCGGACACCGTGTACTCGGCGAGCACGTCGACCGCCTGGCGGCCCCAACTCCACTGGGCGAGCCGGTCGTTGCCGTCGGCGCGGAGCATGTCGCGCAGCCGGCGGTCACCGGTGCGCTCGGCGACGAAGCGGAGCAGGGCCGGGGTGATGCGGGTGATGTCGAAGTGGCGGTGCAGCGCCTCGCCGAAGGGCAGCGAGACGGTCCCCCCGCCGGCCACGTCCACGGCGGTGGCGCCGTCCAGCCCCGTCACGGCGAGCCATTCCGCCACGAGGTCGGGGGAGTTGACGGGGGTGACGCTGAGCGCGTCCCCGGCTTCGTAGCCGAGCGGCACCTCGCACGCGCGGGTGTCGAACGTGAAGCGCCGCACCTCCTTGGTCGCACCCGGGCCGCTGAGCAGGCGGTTGCCGGTCAGCAGCGCGGTCACGGGCCGCGCGGCGCGGGCGGGGGCGGTGCGGGCCGCGCCGGGCGCCCCGGAGACGCCGGGCGGGGCCGCGGGCGGCCGTGCGGAGGCGGGCGGTGCGGCGGGCGCGGGTGCGGGCGGGAATACGGGCGCGGGCGGTGCGGCGGGCGTCTGCCCCAGGGTCGTGAGCATTCCCTCCAGCCACGCCCCGGCCGTGTCCTCGTAGTCGGGCTCGCAGTCGGTGCGGGGTGCCAGCCGTACGGCGCCGAGTTCGCCCAGCCGGTGGTCCAACCGCCGCCCGTGGCCGCAGAAGTCGTCGTAGGAGGAGTCGCCGAAGGCCAGTACGGCGTAGCGGCGGCCCTCCAGGCGGGGCGCGTCGGAGGCGGTGAGCGCGTCCCAGAAGCCGGCGCCGTTGTCGGGCGCGTCGCCGTGGCCGTAGGTGCTGGTGATGAGCAGCAGGTCGGCGGTGTCCGGCAGGGTGCGGGGGTCGGTGGTGTCCATGCCGGCCAGGGCGGGACGGTGGCCCGCGCCCGCCAAGCGCTCCACGACACCGGCCGCGAAGTCCTCGGCGGTGCCGGTCTGCGAGGCCCACAGCACCACGACATCGCGTACGGGGGGCGGCACGGGCCGGTCGGGCGGCGCCGTCGCGGCGGGGCCCTGCCCGGACTGCTTGTCCGGCCGGTACGGGGGGTGCGGTTGCGGTGCCTCCGGCGCGCGCGAGTACATGCCTGCGAGGACGCCGTTGACCCAGCGCGCGTGGGCGGGCCGGAACGGCGCGTCCGGGGGCAGCACCGGCACCCCGGGAGCACCGGACTCCAGCCCGGCCAGGAACCCGACGAGGTACTGCCGTTCGTCCGCGCCGAGCACGGGCGGCGGATCGGTGAGGCCGAACAGGCCGACGGCACCGGCGAGTCCGGCGGGTGCCGCAACAGCAGGCGCCGCGACGGCGGGTACGGCGGCGGGTGCGTCCAGCGCCGGGGCCGGGGCCTCCGCGAGAGCCGGGGCCTCCCCGGCAGCACCGGCAGCCCCGAGATCCCCGCCTTCCGCAACGCCCCCGCCTTCCGCGGTCTCCCCGACCGCCGCGGCCACCTTCGCCAGGGCCACCGCGCACACCTTGAACTCCGGCTGGAAGGAGATCGGGTCGACGGCGTCATTGGTCACCGCGTTGACGCTCAGGTCCTTGCCGAACAGGTCGTTCCAGTGGAAGGGCGCGAAGCAGCAGCCGGGCAGTACCCGGTCGGTGACCACCGCGGGCAGCAGCGCCCGGCCGCGCCGGGAGGCGACCTCGACCGTGTCGCCGTCGGCGATGCCGAGCCGGTCCGCGTCGGCGGGGTGCAGCTCCACGAACGGCGCCGGGTTGAGCCGGTTCAGCTTGGCCACCCGCCCGGTCTTGGTGAGGGTGTGCCACTGGTGCGGGAGCCGTCCGGTGTTGAGCGCGAACGGGTAGTCGTCGTCGGGGAGTTCGGCGGGCGGCAGGTGCGGGCGGGGGAAGAAGGCGGCGCGGCCGCTCGCGGTGGGGAAGCTCGGCCCGTCCGGCCCGGTGTACCGGATCGGATTGCGGTCGGGCCCGTCCGGGTCCGCGGCCGGCCACTGCACGGGGGTGCCGCGCAGCCGCTCGTAGCTGACCCCGCGCAGGTCGTAGCCGGTTTTGGGGTTCCAGGCGCCCTTGAGTTCCTCGAAGACCTGCTCGGCGCCGGTGTAGGTGAAGGCGTCGGCGTACCCCATCGCGCAGGCGATGTCCGCGATCAGCCGCCAGTCCGCGGTCGACTCGCCGGGCGGGTCGAGCGCGGGCCGGGCCAGCGTGAGGTTGCGCTCGCTGTTGACCAGCACCCCTTCGGTCTCGGTCCACATCGCGCCCGGCAGCACCACGTCGGCGTGCGCGGTGGTCTCGGTGTCGGCGAACACGTCCTGCACGACGACGAGTTCGGCCGCCGCCAGGCCCTCGACGACGGTCGTCCGGTTGGCGACGGAGGCCACCGGGTTGGTGCAGATGATCCAGCACGCCTTGATCTGCCCGGCCGCCATCCGCCGGAACATCTCCACGGTGCCGCCGCCGGCGCCGTCCGCGCGGATCGTGCCGGGCGGCAGGCCCCACAGCTCCTCGGCGGCGGCCCGGTCCTCGTCGACCAGCACCGAGCGCTGCCCGGGCAGCCCCGGGCCCATGTAGCCCATCTCGCGGCCGCCCATCGCGTTGGGCTGGCCAGTCAGCGAGAACGGACCGCTGCCCGGGCGGCAGATCGCGCCGGTGGCCAGGTGCAGGTTGACCAGGGCGTTGGTGTTCCAGGTGCCGTGGGTGGACTGGTTGAGCCCCATCGTCCAGCAGCTCATCCACTCCCGCGCGTCACCGATCAGCCCGGCGGCAGCGCGCAGGTCCGCCTCGGCGACCCCGGTCAGCTCCGCGACGGCCGCCGGCGGGTAGTCGGCCAGCAGCTCCGGCATCGCCGCCCACCCCTCGGTGTGCGCGGCGATGAACTCCGGGTCGGTGCGGCCGGCCTCGACCAGCAGGTGGAGCAGTCCGTTGAGCAGCGCGAGGTCGGTGCCCGGGCGCAGTTGGAGGAAGACGTCGGCCTTCGCCGCGGTGGCGGTCCGCCGCGGGTCGACCACGATCAGCTTGGCGCCCGCCTTGACCCGGTCCATCATCCGAAGGAAGAGGATCGGGTGGCAGTCGGCCATGTTGGAGCCGATCACCAGGAACACGTCGGCGTGCTCGAAGTCCCGGTAGGACCCGGGCGGCCCGTCGGCGCCCAGCGACAGCTTGTAGCCGCTGCCCGCGCTGGCCATGCACAGGCGGGAGTTGGACTCGATCTGGTTGGTGCGCACGAAGCCCTTGGCGAGCTTGTTCGCCAGGTACTGCGCCTCCAGGCTCATCTGGCCCGAGACGTAGAAGGCGACCGCGTCCGGGCCGTGCTCGTCGATGATCGCCCGCAGCCGCGCGGCGGTCTCCGCCACCGCGTCGGCGACCGGCACCGGGGCGGCCGGGCCGCCGCGCTCGGCCCGGACCAGGGCGGTGGTCAGCCGGCCGGGCGCGGCGAGCATGTCCGCGGTCGTGGCGCCCTTGGTGCACAGCCGGCCGAAGTTCGCCGGGTGGTCCTTGTCGCCGGAGACCTTGACCACGCCGCGCCGCCCGTCGGGCCCGGCGGCCACCTGGAGCACCATGCCGCAGCCCACCCCGCAGTACGCGCACACCGTACGCACCCGCCCGTCGCCCTCCGCCCGCTGCTCGGCGCCGGGCAGGAGTTCCGGCCGGGGTCCGGACCGTGGCTCGGGCAGGGGTAGGGACACGGGCGGGGGCGCGGGCACCGGCGCGGTCGCGGTGGCGGGCACGGTCGCGGGCACGCGGCTCCCCTCTCGGGTACGGCTGACCGTCGCACCGTACGAAAGGCCCGTTTCGCCGCGGTCACACCCGCGAAGCGCGGCCGGTTACGCCCCCTGCACAGCCTCGGGCAGCCGGGTGTGAGGGCGCGGGTCGGCGCGGGCGGGCGCGGGCGGGCCGCCGGTGCCCGCCGCGGCTCAGCCGCCGTTCACCAGGCGGATGTAGCGCACCCAGTCCCAGTTGGGCCCCGGGTCGGTGTGGTCGGTGCCCGGCACCTCGACATGGCCGATGATGTGCTGCCGGTCCTTGGGGATGCCGTACTTGTCGCAGATCTCGGCGGTGAGCGCTGCGGAAGCGTGGTACATCGCGTCGGTGAACCAGGACGCGTCGTCGACCCAGCCCTCGTGCTCGATGCCGATGCTGCGGGTGTTGTACGACCAGTTGCCCGCGTGCCAGGCGACGTCGTGCTCCCGGACGCACTGGTCGATGGCGCCGTCGGCGGAGCGCACCACGTAGTGCGCGGTGGCGGCGTGGGCCGGGTCCTGGAAGAGGGTGATGGTGTCGGCGAAGGTCTCCTGGGTGACGTGGATGACGACCATGTCGATCGCATAGGTGGTGGGGCGGTTGGATGCCGTGTAGTTGGCGGTGCTGGCCGGTGCCCAGGTGGCGCCGGGGTAGTCGACGGCGCCGGCCGCGGCGGCCCGGCCGCTGCCGGTCCACAGCCCGCCCGCGAGCGCGGCACCGGCGGCGGTGCCGAGCGCGAGGCCGCCGCGGAGTAACGACCGGCGGGTGTGGGGGAGTCGGGGACTGCTGGGGCGTTCCATGGCGGGCTCCCTGAGAGGTCGCGAAGCGGTCGGGACGTTCGAAACGGTCGGGTCCATGACAAGTACCGGCCCGCCCATCCTGGGGTCCGGCGCCGCGACCTGCCAAGCGCTTCGCGCAATGGCAGAGGTCCATGCCACTGGCGGACCCGCCGCGCGGCCCCGCCCGGCCGCCTGCGCGCCGAGTTCGCCCACTCACACACCGTAGCCACCATGTCCCAGCCCTCTTCCCCGCACCGATAACGACTGATGCACGCTCACATCACTTCACGGCCACATCGACTGACCGATTTGCCTGCTCTCTCTATACCCTGACTGTTTTGTTCCTATGCCCAACTCTCTGATACGGCTTGGAAAACGACTCCGGCTCTATTAACGTTCGATAACGCAGCGCGGTCGTCACCGCCGCCGCCAGGACGGCGGACCGCGCGCTTGCCGAATCCCGTCCGCGGGAACCGGGGACCCGAGAAAATGGGGTGAATCGGGCAGTAGTCAGGCCCGTAGGAGACCTTCTTCCTCCGAACCCGTCAGCTAACCCGGTAGGCGAGAGGGAAGGAAAGGAGAGCGCCCGTCGTGGCGTCCGACCAGCTTGCCTACGCCCATGCCCGGCTCGACGGCGACCTCGCCGGCCAGGAGCGGGACGACTTCCACTTCCCCCGCCAGCGCGCCAACGCCGCCGCGGCGAACGGGACTTCCGCCGCGATGACCGCCCCGGCCCCCACCCCCGCGTTCGCGGCCTACGCCAGTGTCGGCGCCGCCGGGCTGGCCCCCGCGCCCGCCGCCGACTCCGCGGCGCGCCCGGCGCCGTACCCGCTGCCGGACGCCGCCCCCGCCGGTGCCCCGCTCGCCGGGATGCCCGTGTACGACCCGACCGTGCTGGCCGGCGCCGACTCGACGTCCATACTGCCGCGGCCGGTTGCGGAGCCGACCGCGGAGCCTGCCGTGGAGACCGTCCGCGACCCGGAGCCCGCCGCCGAGGCGGAGCCCGCGACCGCGCCCGCCGCGTTCGTCGAGCCCGCCGAAGCCGCCGAAGCCGCCGAAGTCGCCGAACCGGCCGCCCCCACCGACCCCGGCGCCGCCCTGTGCGCCCGCCTCCTCGGCCAGGTCGCCGCCCAACGCGAGGCCGTCGCCCGCGTCGAGCGCGAGGCCGCAGAGCAGGCCGCGGCCGCGCAGGCCGCCCGGGAGGCCGCCGAGCGCAAGGTGCGCGAGCAGGTCGCCGCCGCGAAGGCGGCCGCCGAGGAGAAGGCCCGCGAGGAGGCCGCCGCGGCGGCCCGCGCCGAGGCCGAGCGGCTCGCCCGGCTCGCGGCCTCCTACATCAAGCCCGTCGCCTGCGCCACGCTCGGCGCCGCCTTCGGCGAGGCCGACCCGTGGGCCAACCTCCACAACGGGCAGGACTTCACCGCGCCGACCGGCACCCCCGTGCACGCCGTGCACGGCGGCACCGTCACCTCCGCGGGCTGGGCCGGCAGCGATGGCTACCGGGTGGTCCTGACCCTCGACGACGGCACCGAACTGCGCTACTGCCACCTGTCGACCATGGTCGTCACCGATGGCCGGGTCACCACCGGCGACACCATCGGCCGGGTCGGCGCGACCGGCAACGTGCCCGCGCCGCACCTCCACCTGGAGGTCCGCCCGGACGGCGGCGCCCCCGTCGACCCGCTGCCCTGGCTGCGCGCCCACGACGTCACCATCTAGTACCGCCGGGCGACTTGGGCGCCCGGCCCCCGCACGGACGGCGCCCCCGCCGTACGCCGTGCGCCGCTCCCGCACCCCTCTGACGACCCATCGCACCCCACCGCCCCGGCGGCCCTGGCGACCACCCCCCCGGCGCCGGGGCCGTCGGTCGTTCCGCGCGGACGAGCGGCCGGGCCCCGGGGCGGGGGAGGGGCGGCGCCGGGTCCGTCAGGCGACGGGCGAGGCGGCGGCGGTGGGGTCGGCCGTCGGGGCGTAGTGCGCGGCGAGGTCGACCAGCGGGATCAGGTCGGCCGGGGAGGAGTCCCCGTCCAGGACGCGGTACTCCACGGCCGTGAGGATCGCCAGCCGCTCGGTCAGGCCCCACCGCGGGTTGGTCTCCGCGGCTATGAGCTCGGCGGCGGTCTGCTCGACGGTCTGCCCGGCCGCGTGCCCGGCGTGGACGCGGTCGCGCACCCGCAGCAGGTAGTCCGCGTACGCGGAGACGTCCGCGGGCGTCATGACGGGGCCGTGGCCGGGCACGACCACGCGCGGGTCGCAGGCCAGGATGCGCTGCACCGCGCGGTGCACCTCGGTGAGCGGCCCGGCCCAGTGCACCGGGTGGTCCTCGCAGAAGATGACGTCGCCGGCGCAGACCACGCCCTCGCCGGGCAGGTTGACGATGAGGTCGCCGACCGTGTGCGCGGGCCCCACCTCGATCAACTCGACTGCCAATCCGCCGACTTCGAGGTCCAGCCGGCCGCTGAAGGTGCGGGTCGGCGGCACCGCCTCACTCACCCCGAAGTCGCCGTAGCGGGCGAAGTGCCGCTTCAGGTAGGCCCCGAGCGGCGTGGCCGGGTCGCAGTCCGCGACGAGCCGGGCGAGTTGGGCCGGGCTCGGCTCCTTGCACAGGTGGGCGGTGGTGGCCTCGGTGCTGATGACCTCGGCACCGGCCGCCGTGAACAGCCCGTTGCCGTAGGAGTGGTCGCCGTTGCCGTGGGTGTTGACGACAGTGGTGATCCGGGTGCCGGCCGGCAGCACCTCGTCAGCCAGCGTGGCCAGATGGCGGGTCAGGTCGGCGGTGTACGGGGTGTCGACCAGCAGCGCGCTGTCCCGGTCGGTGATCAGCACGCAGTTGGCCAGGCCCCAGGTGTCGTGCCCGTCGGGCAGCCACAGGTGGACCGCGGGCGTCAACGCCTCAAGGCGGCTGGGTGGTTCGATGCTCATGGGGTCCCAGTCTGCTGGTCCGGTGGAAGGCGGTGGTCAGGGGGGTGGCCCGCGCGGTCCGCGGCGGGCGGCCGGGGGGCCGGGCCGCCCCGGGCCTCGGCGGCGTCCACCGGGCCGGGCGCCGGGGCGTACATCGGCTCCTGCGGCGCCGGCCGCTCGCCCTGGTCGAACAGCACGAACATCAGCCGCCCCCCGGGCACCCCGAACGGCTCCGCGGCGCACAACGTCGCCCAGCCCGGGCCGAGTTCCGGGTGGTGCAGCGGCCGGGAGCCCTCGGCCCGCGGCTGGAGGTACTCCGTGGTGGGGGAGTCGTAGCGCGGGCCCACCACCGGGTCGCGCCGGATGTCCGCGACCAGCCGCGTCAGCGTCCGGTCGGTCGGCCGGGCGGCGGCGCGGGCCCGCAACTGCGGTACCAGCAGAGGCAGCCAGCTGTTCTCCCAGTCGGTGAGGACGTGATCCCGCGCGACCGGGGCGAGCAGCATCCAGCGCATCACGTTGCGCGGCACGCCGTGCGGCGTGAACAGCCGGGTGAACGCCGTGTTGTACGCGACCAGGTCCCAGGCGGCGTCGCTGATGTACGCGATGTCGTGGGTGGCGGCCAGCACCCGCCGCCACGGCCGGGGCACGGAGCGGCCGACCTCCGGGTCGAGCGGGAAGGCGGGCGGCGCGCCGGTCGCGTAGAACACCAGCGCCTCCCACTCCTGTTCGGTCAGCCGCAGTATCCGGGCGATCGGTTCGAGCAGCCCGGTGTCGATGGTGGCGAGCCGGCCGCGCTCCACGTAGCCGTACTTGTGCTCCGGCCAGCCCAGCAGCCGCGTCATGTGCTCGTGGGTCAGCCCCGCGACCTTGCGGCCGCGCGGTTCGGCGCGCGGCGACAGCCCCAGCGCGGCCGGGTCCTGCCGGGCGCGGGCCCGGGAGAGCAGCGTCCGCATGGCCTGGCGGTCGGTCAACGGTGCGTCCTTCGGGTCGGGTCGGGGCGGGGCGGGGCCGGTGCGGCTGTGCGGCGAGTCGGTCGAGCGGCGGGTCGGCGGAACGGCGGAGCGGCGGGCGCGGGTGCCGGCCGGCGTCATCCGCGCCCGGGCGACAGCTCGGAGGGGTCCAGCGCGCGGGCCAGTTTGTAGCCGACCTCGAAACGGCTCCCGGCGCCCAGGCGTTCCATCAGCGCGGCCATCACGTCCTCCACCTCATGGCGCTCGATGCCCAGTTTGCGGGCGATGCGGTCGTCTCCGTAGCCGTTGGTCATCAGCCGGATCACCGCCCGCTCCAGCGCGCCGAGCGGCGCGTGCCGCAGACCGGCCCCGGCGAGCGGCAGCGGAGTGGCGCGCTGCCAGTACGACTCGTGGATGGCGGTGAAGGAGCGGACGAGGGCGTCGCCTTGGATGCGCAGCAGCGACGGCTCGTCCGGGTCGGCCGGTTGGGGCGCGGGGTACCCGGGGGCCGGGCCCGGTAAGGCGGTTGGGCGGGGGACGGACGTCCGGGGTACGTGTCCGGGGGCGGCCGGCGCCGCGGCCCGCCGGCGCGCGTCCTGCCGCACGGGCCGGTCGTGGGAGGGCAGGCAGACCGTGTGCCGGTCGAAGATCAGCAGGTCGTGCGCCACATGGTCGATCACCCGTACGGTGACGCCCGCGTCGGACAGCGCCTGGAGGAAGCGGGCGAGGGCCGGCTCGTGCAGGGACGCGCGCGGGTACACCGCCCGGACCCGGACCCCGCGCCGGGCCAGCGCCGCGTCCGCGGCCAGCCGCCACTGGAGTTCCGGCGGATCGAGCGGCGGCGGATCACGGTGCAGGGTGTCCGCGTACGCGTGCGTCGCGGCCGCCAGGTCCCGCAGCACCAACTCCCCGGCGTGCGGCCCCGGGAACCGGTCGACCGCCACCTGGTGCTGCTCCGGCAGACCGTCGGCCCACCGGTCCGCGGCGGGGTCCGCGCCCGCCGCGCCCGCCGTCCTGCCCGCGCCGGGGCCCGACACGGGCCCGCCCACCGGTTGTTCGGAATCCATCGCCGCCCGATCTCCGTGGCCCGCCGCGCGCGCCGAACCGGCGTCCCCCGACGCGTACGAGCCCCCACGGGTCGGGAACCGACCCATCAGGCACAGAGTGTTACAGCAGCATCACTGGATTTCCAGGCCGAATCCGTCCAGGAAATCAATCCCCCCAAAGAGTACGCCGGGTGCAAAGCGGGGGATACGGTGTGCGCCCCGCGCGCACCGCGGTTCCGGCGCGCCCCTACAGGTGCTTGGGCGGGTGCGGCGGGGGACCGTACGACGGAGGAGGACCGTAGGGCGGCGGGGCGCCGTAGGGCGGTGGGACGTGCGGCTGCGGCGGCTCCCACGCGGCGCGCGGCGGCGGGACGTACGGCGGCGCGTACGGGGCCCCGTACTGTGCCCCGTACGCGGCGGGGTAGCCGTAGGCGGCCTGCGGCCCGTACGGCCCCTGCGGCCCGTACGGGAGCGGCGGCGGCATCCGGCGGGCCGGCGGCTCGTCGAGCGCCACCGCGTGCGCCAGGGCCGGCTGGGCGAGCGCCCTGCGGTGCCACAGGTGGGACAGCAGTTCGGCCTCGCGCGCGGCGAAGTCCGCTTCGGGGGCGCCCCGTTCGGCGGCCGCCCGCAGGAACGCCAGGTGCGTGGCGAACGCCGTGTAGTCGCGGACCGCCCGCGCCGCCTGCTCGCCCACCAGCCGCTTCGCCTCGCGCCTGGCCTCCGCCCGAATCCGCATGGTGCCCAGCGCGTTCGGCTCGCCGACCGCGAGCCAGCCCGCGGCGGCGTACGGCGGCAGGGCGCGGCGGACCGTCCGCAGTTCGTTGGAGCGGGCCCAGAACGCCAGCCACAGCACCAGCCCGAACACCGGCACCATCACCGACACGTACACCGTCAGGAAGCCGAGCGGGGACAGGGAGGAACTGCCGTTCCAGGTGCCGTGCAGCACCATCGCCAGCAGCCAGCCGCACAGCGGCGGCACCCACCGCCAGCGCCAGTGCAGCCCCGGGCGCAGGGTGGCCGCCAGCGCGAAGCCGATCCCGGTCATCGACGTGAACAGCGGGTGGGCGAACGGCGTCATCAGCACCCGGACCACGAAGGTCGCCACCGTGGTGCCGATCCCGCCGTCGCCCAGCGCCTTGTCCTGGTCGAAGGCGTTGCCGAGGTAGAGGATGTTCTCGGTGAAGGCGAAGCCGGTCGCGGTCAGCCCGGCGAGCACGATCCCGTCGAGCAGCGACTCGATGTGCCGCCGCCGGAAGAGGAAGAGCAGCAGCAGCGCGCTGCCCTTGGCGGTCTCCTCGACCAGCGGCGCGACGAACGTCGCCCCCCACTGGTCGGACTGCGAGGGCGTCGCGGAGAACGCCGAGGCCAGCAGCTTCGCCCCGTACTCGTTGGCGAAGATCGCCACCAGCGTGGCGGCGCAGGCACCCCAGGAGAAGGCGAACACGACGTTCTGCCAGGGGCTGGGCGCCACATGGTCGAACCACAGGTAGGCCCAGACGATCAGCGGCACCGGCAGCAGCGCCAGCGCCATGCCCACCAGGAAGGGCTCGGTGCCGATGTGGTGCCGCAGCACCGCCAGGATCACCACCCCGCACACCGCGAGCGCGGTGAACAGCGCACCCGTCCGTACCGCCCGGCTCTCCCAGAAGGCGCGCCGCGGCCCGTAGTGCGCCGTGGTGGGCTCCTGCGGCGCGTCGTCCCCGAGGGGGGCGTCCGGCGCGGAAGGGTACGAATGTGTCGTCACCATGACGACAGTACGGGGGTGGGCCGGGGCCGCGCGAGAGTGCGGGACAACCTGCTCCGGCGGCGGCCTCAGACCCGTACGAAGAGCAGGTCGCGCACCACGTGGCCCTTGGCCAGGCCGGTCCGTTCGAACTTCGTCAGGGGGCGGAAGGACGGCCGCGGCGCGAAGGTGTCGCCGTACCGGTTCGCCAGGCCCTGGGCGTCGTTCAGCACCTGGAGCATCTGCTCCGCGTACGGCTCCCAGTCGGTGGCGCAGTGCACCACCGCGCCGGGCCGCAGCAGCGGGGTGGCCAGGGCGAGGAAGTCCGGCTGGATCAGCCGCCGCTTGTGGTGCTTGGCCTTGGGCCACGGGTCGGGGAAGTACACCCGCAGCCCGTCCAGGCTGGCGGGCGGCAGCATGTCGCGCAGCAGCACGATCGCGTCGCCGTTGGCCACCCGCACGTTGGTCAGGCCGTCGCGGTCGGCGAGCGCGAGCAGGTTGCCCTGGCCGGGGGTGTGCACGTCGACGGCGAGGATGCCGGTGCCGGGGTCGGCGGCGGCCATCGCGGCGGTGGCGTCGCCCATGCCGAAGCCGATCTCCACGACGACCGGCAGCCGCCCGCCGCCGGGCGCGGGGAACAGCGCGGCCAGGTCCAGCGCGGTGCCGTCCAGCTCCACGCCCCAGCGCGCCCAGTGCCGTTCGATCGCCGCCTCCTGCGCCTTGGTGAGCCGGCCGCGCCGCGCGTGGAAGCTGCGGATGCGGTGCTCGCCGCGGGACCCGGCGGGGTCGGGCGCGGGCCCGGCCGGGAACTTCACGGCGGGCGCGGGAGCAGGGGCGGAGGAGGTGGTGGGCGTCGGCACAATGCCGTCGATTCTACGGCGGCGGCAGGGCGCGGCGGCGTGCCGTACGGGCGTGACCTTGCGGACACGCCCGATACGGCGCGCGGGTACGGCCCTGCTCCCGGGCGCGCCCGCCTACGCGGGGGCCGCCAGCAGCGGGCGGGCCCGCTCGCGCAGGTCGAGCACCTGGGGGTCGTCGTTGTACGGCTCCAGGCGGTGCAGGAGGTCGCGGACGTACTCCGTGGTGCGCGCGGAGGAGATCCGGCCCGCCACCTCGACCGCCTTGACGCCCGCCGCGCAGCACGCGTCGAGGTTGCCCGACTCCAGCTCGGCGACCGCGGAGACCACCAGGCGCAGCCCGTGCGAGCGGACGAACTCCTCGGTCGGCTTGGCCAGCGCCTGTTCGGTGAAGCGCTGCACCTGGCGGGGCAGGCGCAGGTCGCGGTAGCACTCGGCGGCGTCGGCGGCGAGCCGGTCGTAGGAGTAGAAGCCGAGCCAGCTGGGGTCGGCGTCGCCGGTGCGGGCGCGCTCCAGCAGCGCTTCGGCCGCCGACAGGGAGGCGCCGCAGGCCGCGGCCTCGCCGGCCTTGGCGTGCGCGCGGGCCTCCACCAGGTGGAAGAAGCTCATGGTGCGGGCGGTGGCCAGGCCCCGGTTGCGCTCCAGGGCGGCCTGCGCGAGGTCCACGCCCTCGTCGGAGAAGTTGCGGTAGGTCGCCTGGAGGGACATCGACGCCAGGACGTAGCCGCCGAGCGGGACGTCCGCGGCGGCGCGGGCCAGCCGCAGCGCCTGGATGTAGTACCGCTGCGCGGCCTCCTGCTGACCGGTGTCGAAGGCCATCCACCCGGCCAGCCGGGTGAGTTCGGCGGTGGCGCCGAACAGCGCGCGGCCCACGTCGTCGCTGTAGGAGCCGAGCAGCAGCGGGGCGGCCTCCACCCGCAGGCACTCCGGCACCATGCCCGAACGCCAGTCGCCGCCGCCGTACTTGGAGTCCCAGCGGCGCGCGTCGTCGGCGGCCTCGCGGAGTTTGGTGACGTCGGCGTGGCCGACGTGCGCCATGCCGGGGGCGGGCGCGTCGCGGGCCACGGTGGCGTCGGCGGGGGTGATCAGCCAGCGCGAGGCGGGGGTGACGTAAGCGCTCACTGCGAAAGATCCGGCCAGGCTCTGCCAGATGCCGCCGCCGCCCGGGCCGCGCCGTCCGGCGAGGTCGAGTCGCCACAGATCGGTGGCTGATTTCACCGCCTCCCCGACGTCCCGGGGGAAGGCGAGGCCGACCTCCGGCGCCGGGTCGGCGTCGGCGAGACCTATCTCGTGCAGCGGCACGGGACGGCCGAGTTTGCTGCCGATCGCGGCGGCTATCAGGTGGGGTGCGGCGCCCTGCGGCACCATGCCCTTGGTGACCCAGCGGGCCACCGACGTCTTGTCGTAGCGAAGCGTCAAACCGCGTTGTGCGCCAAGGTCGTTGACCCTGCGCGCGAGTCCGGCGTTGCTGATGCCCGCCATGGCGAGAAGGGTGCCGAGCTTCTCGTTCGGCCCGCGGTGTTCTCTGTTCACTGCGGTTCACCTCGTGATGCCGCTTGGGGGCAGGCCGGCCCGGCCTGGTGATGTCGTCCGGGGGTACGGGTGTCGCCCTCCCCCTGGAGCCCGATTCGGCCACCGCGGCGGCCGCGGTGCGGCCGGTACGGTACTTGCGGCGGGCACCCGAGCCGCGCTTACGTGTGCGAACCGGGTACACCCAGCGTAGTTCGCTGCATCCCGACCGTTAAGAGGCTCGTGGCGGATGGCCGGAAACGGACGGGTGCCCGCAAGCGCCCCGCGTGCGATGCGCGCACGATCCGGCGTGTGCTCCCGGTATATGTGGCCGTGCGCCCGGCTGTGCGCTCTGTGCCGTGCTGTCCCCGCCGCGGTTGCATGGGGCCATGGGTCGGCCCGCGGGCTCCGGCAGGCGGCTATGCCGGGGTGGAGCGGGCCAGGGGGTTCCGCTGCCACAATCCCCGCGGGTGGCGGACCGGCCCGGGCGGCGTCCGAACGCCTCCCGGGCCGTTGACCCCGTGGCCGGTTCTGTAAAGACGATTCCACGGCGAACTGCCGGTCCGGGACACGTTCCGTGACCGCCACCGATCATCGCGGAGGATCTGCCGGGCACTCGCGCGGCATATCAACTGCGGCATGTGCCGCGGACTTTGGCGCGAACCAGACGTTTCGCCGCCGGGCCGCGGCCGGCCGGCGCACGCCTCGGTCCGGGTGGGTCGTGTCCCCGGGCCGGGGGCGCGACCCGGCCCGGCTTGGTGCACCCGTGCGCCTCCTTGCGCGTCTCCACGTGGCAGCATGGTCTTTCGGACGTCAGACGTGGCGGCCCGGCGGGGTGAGCGGTAGCAGCAGCGGAACCGGGCCCTGCCGGCTGTCCACAGCCTGTGGAGGCGGCGATGCGGTGGTTGGTGGGGTGGAGCAGTGCCACCGCGGGTCCGTTGCCCGGTGCGCGGTCCCGCGCACTCCAGCCCGTCGGCGCACAGCTCCTGTGGGGCGAGGCCGATCCGCTGTGGGCGGTGGGGGACTGGCGCCCCGACGAGGTGCGCGTGGTGCACGCGGACCCGGGGGCGAACGCCAACGGGCGGGCCGGGGCGAACGGTTCCGCGGCCGGAACCGGCGGGTACGGGAGCGGCTCCTACGGCGGCGCGTCGTACGGCACCGGCTCCTACGGCGCGGCCGGATACGGCGCGGGGGGATACGGCGCGGCCGGTTACGCGGCGGCGAACGGCCTGGGCGGGGACGCCGGTTCGAGTGGCGCGGGCGCGTACGGCGGTACGGGCAACGGCAGTTCGCACGGCGTGGCCCGGCTGGCCGTACTCGGGCGGTGCGGGGCCACCGACACCGAACTGCGGGCCGGTCTGGTCGCGGCCCGCGGCGGCGCGCTGCGGCACGTCACCGCCTGGCCCGGCAGCTACACCGCGGTCCTCCAACTCGGCCGCCGCATCACGGTACTCGGCGACCTCGCCGGTGCCCTGCCGGTCTTCCACACCCGCTGGCGCGACGGCACCGCCTACGCCACGGCCGCACTCCCGCTGGCCGACCTGATCGAGGCCGGACTCGACGTCACCCACCTCGCGGCGACCCTGGCCTGCCCGGACGCCCCCGAGGCGCTGCTCGACGGGACGCCGTACCTGGGGGTGCGGCGGGTGCCGCCCGGCCATGCGCTGATCCTTCGCGACGGCGCACCCGAGGTCACCGGCTACGAGCCCGCCGCCTCCCTGGCCGCCGGCCACCAACCGGCCAGCGCGGCCGACGGGTTGGCCGCAGTGGAGGGCGTGCGCGACGCGCTGCTGGACGCGGTACGGGTCCGGCTGGCGCAGCCGCGCTTCGTGCCCGACGGCGCGCTGGACGGGGCCGGACCCGCGCCCGGGATCGGCGCGGACCTGTCGGGCGGCATCGCGTCCTCCACGCTGGCGCTGCTCGCCGCGGGGCTGCCCGGCATGCCCGGCACCCTGCCCGGCGCGCCCGGGTCGCTGGCCGGGGAGCGGCTGCTCGCGGTGACCTTCAACGACCTGGTGGGCGGGCGCGGCGACGGCGACGGCGGGCCGGACGGGCCGCACGCGCACGGCTCGGCCGCCGAACTGGAACGGGCCCGGGAGATGGGCGCCGACCCGCGGCTGCGGCACGTCGTGGTCCCCGGCGGACCCGAGGCGCTGCCCTACGCCGACCTCGTCGCCGGATGGGCCGAGGGCGCGGGCGGGCTCGGCGCGCTCACCGACGAGCCCGGGCCCGCGCTGGTCAGCGCCGAACGCCACCGGCGGCGGCTGGCCGCGGGCGGCGCGGACCACCTGATCGGCTACGGCGCCCGCCAGGTGCTCGACGCCCACCCGGCGCGGCTGGCCGACCTGCTGATGGACCGGCGCCGCCGCCACCTGCTGCGCCCGGTCGCCGCGCTGACCCGGGCGGACGGCGGCGGCACCCTCACCGGGTCGCTCACCTCCGTCACGGTGCCGCTGACCGTGTACCGCGCCGCGCGCCGGCTGGCCCGTACGCCCTACCGGCAGGGCGTCGACGACGTGGCGGCCGCGCTGCTGCGGCGGGACTTCGGGCTCGGCGGACCGGACGGCCCCGGGCGTTCGGGCGGCGGCGCGCTGTCCGCGTCGCTGGCCGCGATGGTGTGGGTCCGCTCCGGTCCGGCGGCGCGCTGGCTGACCGGGGAGGCGCTGGCGGAAGTATCGGTTCGGCTCGCGGACGCGGCGCGGCGGCCCTGGCCGCTGGAACGGCCCGGCGAGCGCCGCGCCCGTGCCGCGCTGGCCCGGCACGCCGCGAACTACCGGGTACTGGAGCAGGCCGCGGCCGTACCGAGCCAGCGGCTGCACGCGCCTTTCCTCGACAACCAGGTGGTGCGCGCCTGCCAGGCCCTGCCGGGCGCGCTGCGGGTCCGGCCCGGCGCGCGGGCGGAGGTGCTGCGGGTGGCGCTGTCGGGTGCGGGGGTGCACGGCCTGCCGAACGGCTGGGGCAGCGGCCCGTCCGCCGCCGCGGGGACCTCGGCGGTACGCGTCGGGCTGCGTGCGGCGCTGGACCCGCTGCTCGACCTGTTCGAGGCGCCGCTGCTCGCGGACGCGGGGCTGGTCGACGCCCGGGTGCTGCGCGGGGCGTTCCGGGCGGCCGCTTCGGGGGCGGCGGAGGACGGCGTCAGCGGCGCGCAGGTGCTCGCGCTGGAAGGGCTCGGCGAGATCGTGGCGGCCGAACTGTGGCTGCGGCGGCTGCTGGGGCGGCGCGGGTCGTGCTGGACGGGGACGGACGCGCCCGAGCAGCGCGCGCTGGCCGGGGGAGTCCAACGGCTCACGCTGTGACGGGGCGCGTGGCGTGCGGGCAGTGCCCGGGCGGGGCGCCGCCGCGGTGCCGTGCGGTGTGTGCGGTCTGCGCGGGTGCCGGTCGGCCGGGCGCGCGGGCCGGACTGTCCGGGGCGTCCCGCAGAATGGGGGAGCGGGCGGCGCCGTCGTACGGCAGCCGTCCGCACGCAGGGGCACCCGGGAACCGCCGGGCGCCGCCGGACGTGATGTGAGGCGAGGTGCGGTCGCGATGACCGTGTGGGACGACGTGGTGGGCCAGCCCGCCGTGGTGGCCGAACTGGCCGCGGCCGCCCAGGCCGCGGACGCGCTCGTGTCCGGCGGCCAGGGCGGCGAGCCCGGCGCCGCCCCCGCCAACGCCTCCCGGATGACGCACGCCTGGCTCTTCACCGGCCCGCCCGGCTCCGGCCGCGCCACCGCCGCGCGGGCGTTCGCCGCCGCGCTCCAGTGCGTCAGCCCGGACCGCAAACTCGGCGCGCCTCCGGGCTGCGGCTTCTGCGAGGGCTGCCACACCGCCCTGATCGGCACCCACGCCGACGTCGAGACCGTCCGCACCGACCTGCTCACCATCGGCGTGAAGGACACCCGCGACCTGGTCCGCCGCGCCTCCCTCTCCCCGGCGGGCGGCCGCTGGCAGGTGATCGTCCTGGAGGACGCCGGCCGCCTCACCGAGGGCGCCGCGAACGTGCTGCTCAAGGCGATCGAGGAGCCCGCCCCCCGTACGGTGTGGCTGCTGTGCGCGCCCTCCGTCGAGGACGCGCTGCCCACCATCCGCTCCCGCTGCCGGCTGCTGACGCTGCGCACCCCCTCCCCGGAGGCCGTCGCCGACGTCCTCACCCGCCGCGACGGCATCGACCCCGACCTGGCCGCCCGCGTCTCCCGCTCCACCCAGGGGCACATCGACCGCGCCCGCCGGCTGGCCACCGACGAGTCCGCCCGCACCCGCCGCGCCAACGTCCTGCGCCTCCCGCTGCGCATCGCCGACATCGGCGGCTGCCTGCGCGCCGCCCAGGAACTCGTCGACGCCGCGGGCGAGGACGCCAAGGCCGTCGCGGAGGAGGTCGACGCCAAGGAGACCGAGGAACTGCGCGCCGCCCTCGGCGCCGCGGCCGGCACCGGCGGGCGGATGCCGCGCGGCACCGCCGGGGTGATGAAGGACCTCGCCGACCGCCAGAAGCGCCGCGCCACCCGCACCCAGCGCGACACCCTCGACCTCGCGCTCACCGACCTCGCCGGCTTCTACCGCGATGTCCTCAACCTCCAACTCGGCGGATCACCCGACCGCGTGGCCAACATCGAGGTCATCGACGGCATCGAGCAGATCGCGGCCGCCTCCCGGCCCGAGCAGAGCCTGCGGCGCATCGACGCCGTGCTCGCCTGTCGCGAGGCGCTCGACCGCAACGTGGCGCCGCTCCTCGCCGTCGAGGCCCTCACGCTCGCGCTGCGCGCCGGCTGAGCCTTCTCCGGGGCCGGGGCCGGGGCCGGGGCGGGGGCCGGGGCGGGGGCGGGCCGGACGCCCGGGTCGGGCGGCGCCTGAGCCGGGCCGGGCGGGGCGGGGCGGACGCTCGGGCCGGGCCGCGCCTGAGCCGACGCCTGGGCCCGGGACCCGCGCACCCGGACCCGCACCCGGACCCGGACCGCACCTGACCGGACGCCCGGCACCCTCCTCCCTTCCTCACCGTTCCTCCCCTTCCTCCTCCCGCAGATCGTGACCTTGTCCTGCCTTCGGGTGATCACCGCGCCCGGGCGCAGCCGGGTACCGCCCACCGGGCGGCCGCCGATGCAAGGTGCTGGCAGCGCCCCCGCCACCCGCCGTGTCCCCGCGGAGCCGCTGCCGTCCCGGAAGGGCCCTGCCGTGGCCGACGCCGTACTCGTACTCCTCCTCCTGCCGGCGCTGGGCGCGGCCGTGCTGCTCGCGGTGCGCGCGCTGCGGTACTGGTACGGCCAGCGCGCCGGCCGGGTGTACGAGCTGCCCGTCGACCACCGCGGCACCCTGCTGCGCGCGGGCGCCTCGGGGGTGACGGCACTGCTCGCCGCGACCCTCGCCGTACCGCTCCTGCACGACGCCGGTGCCGTCCCGGGCCGTACCCGTGCCGTGGCCGCGCGCATGTCCCGGCCCACCGCCGTGCCGCCGACGCGCGTACGCACCCCGGCCGGCACCCCGGCGCCCGCGCCGCCGCCGGAACTGCGCCTCCTCGGGCACCCCGCGGGCGGCACCCTGGAGGAGCTGCGCGACGGCACCCGCGTATGGCTGCCGCACCGCTACACCACGCCGGCCGCGGCCGGCGTCGCCTATCCCGTCGTCATCGTCCATGCCTCCTCGCTCTCGTCGCCCTCCTCGGCGCGTTCCTCCTCGGCGCGCTCCTCGCCGTCCGCGGTCCCGTCCGGTTCGCCCTCGCCCGGTCCGTCGTCCGGTTCGTCCGCCGCCCGGTCCGGCTCCGCCGCCGCGGCGGACCTGTACTCCGCGTTCGCCGCGCAGACGGACCGCGGCCGTGCCAACTCCTTCCTCCTCGTCATTCCGCCCAGCTGCACCACCGACTCCGCGGCCGTCCTCACCGAAGTGGCCGCCCGCTACCGGACCCTGACCGCCCGCACCGCGCACGGCGTGATCGGGTTCGGCACACAGGCGCCCTGCGCCGTCCGCGAGGCGCTGTCCCACCCGGACCGCTACGCCGCCGCCGTCGGCATCTCCGGCGACTACCCCGCCATCGCCCGCCCGGCCGGCCGCTATCCGTCCCTCCTGCTCGCCGCGGCCACCACGCAGACCGCACAGCGCGCCTCCGCCGTACGGCTGCGCAACTCGCTCGGGGCGACCGGCGACCAGGTCCGGCTCTTCGACGGCGTACGCAGCGCGCGGGACCTGCCGGCCAAGGCCGCCGCCTACTTCACCGAGAAGCTGGACAGCCCGGCCCGTACCCCGACGGCGAGCCTCACCCCGACGCCCGGGTCGCCGTTCGCACCGAGCGCCACGCCCACGCCTACTGCCCCGGCCGCCCCGAAGGCCACCTCTCCCGCCGGGCCGCCCCGCCGCCCTTCCACCGCGACGGCACCCGCCAGGACACCTGCCTCGGCACCCGGCGCCACATCCGCGGCCACCACCAAGGCCCCGCGCACACCCCACTCCGCACCGGCGCCCCACGCGCCGTCCGCACCCCACTCCGCACCCAGGCCCTCCGCGTCCAGTTCCTCCGCGCCGCCGCCCGCGCACCGACCCGCCACGGCGCCCTGATCACGCACCGTCCACCCGTGCCGCTCACCCGCACCACCCACGCACCCACCCCTACCCCGCGCCCAACCGCGCCCGCACCCTCATCCGCCACTGTGGCCCGGCCAACCCCACCAGCCCCACACCTCTTGAATGCCCACCCACCCCCTCGTCACACCTCGTAACCACCCGTAAAACCCGGAATCACTCAAAAGGCGACAGGCGTGGCGAACCTCGGCGCCCCACGCCGGATACGCTCGCCTCACGTCAACGGGAGGACCCGAGCCGCCGATGCCAGCCGCCAAGCACTCCATGCGCCTGCTCCGCATGCCCGCCACCGTGATCGCGGTGACCGGGCTGCTGCTGTCCGCCTGCTCGGGAGGGGGCGGTCACAAGGCGGCCGCGGACTCGCCCGGCGCCTCCGCCGGGTCCACCGCCGCGTCCTCCGGGGCGGCCGGCTCCGCCGCGGGCGGCATCAGCGCGAACCTGGCGTCGTATTACAACCAGAAGATCAGCTGGCACAGTTGCGGCGTGTCGGGCTTCGACTGCGGCACGATGAAGGTCCCGCTGGACTACGCCCACCCCGTGGCCGCCGACGACCTCAAGCTCGCCGTCGCCCGCAAGGTGGCCACCGGCAAGGGCGGCAAGCTCGGCTCCCTCCTGGTCAACCCGGGCGGCCCGGGCGGCTCCGCGATCGACTACCTCCAGTACGCGGCCCTCGGCTACCCCTCCGCCGTCACCTCGCGCTACGACATGGTCGCCGTCGACCCGCGCGGCGTCGCCCGCAGCCAGCCCGTCGAGTGCCTCACCGACAAGCAGATGGACACCTTCACGGCCGTCGACACCACCCCCGACGACAGCGCCGAGATCAAGGCCGTCACCACCGCCGACCGCACCTTCGACAACGGCTGCGAACACCGTTCCGGCAAGCTGCTCGCCCACGTCTCCACCGTCGACTCCGCCCGCGACATGGACGTGCTGCGCGCCATCCTCGGCGACAAGAAGCTCAACTACATCGGCAAGTCGTACGGCACCTTCCTCGGAGCCACCTACGCCGGGCTGTTCCCCAAGAACGTCGGCCACCTGGTGCTCGACGGCGCCATGGACCCCTCGATCAGCGCGCTCGACAGCAGCCGCACCCAGGCCGGCGGCTTCGAGGTCGCGTTCGACGCCTTCGCGAAGGACTGCGTCGCCCGTTCCGGCTGCCCGCTCGGCACCACTTCCGTCGCCGACGCCGGCAAGCACCTCACCGCGCTCTTCGCCTCCCTCGACGCCCACCCGCTCAAGACCGGCGACGTCTCCCGCCCGCTCACCGAGGCCCTCGGCACCACCGGTGTGATCTCCGCGATGTACGACCAGTCCGCCTGGCCGAGCCTGCGCAGCGCCCTCACCGACGCGACCAAGGGCCAGGGCGACGCGCTCCTCCAACTCTCGGACAGCTACTACGAGCGCGACGACAGCGGCAAGTACAGCAACCTGATGTACGCCAACGCCGCCGTCAACTGCCTCGACCTGCCCCCCGCCTTCAAGTCCCCCGCCGACGTCGAGAAGGCGCTGCCCTCCTTCCGCAAGGCGTCCCCGCTCTTCGGCACCACCCTCGCCTGGTCGTCCCTCGGCTGCGCGTACTGGCCGGTCGCGTCGACCGGCCACGCCGCGAAGATCACCGCCGACGGGGCCGGCCCGATCCTCGTGGTCGGCACCACCCGCGACCCGGCGACCCCGTACGCCTGGGCGAAGTCCCTGGCGTCCCAGCTCTCCTCGGGCCACCTCCTCACGTACCAGGGCGACGGCCACACCGCCTACGCCCGCGGGTCCTCCTGCATCGACTCCGCCGTCAACGCCTACCTCCTGGCGGGGACGGTTCCGCCCAACGGCAAAACCTGCTCCTGACCCGCCCCCGCCCCGCAACCGGCCCCCCACCCGGCCCCGCCCGGCCCGGTGACCACCCCCGTGACCAGCCCCTCCCCATGATCCCCCCGCGGTCCCGACCACCCCCGGGAACCCTGTAGACTTTCCCCCGCTGCTGCTGACACCCTTGTCCGAAGCAGTGCACCACCCGCACCAAGCCGCCTTAGCTCAGTTGGCCAGAGCAACGCACTCGTAATGCGTAGGTCTCGGGTTCGAATCCCGAAGGCGGCTCCACCGGAACCCCAGGTCGCACAGTTCGCGACCTGGGGTTTTTACCTTTCGCCGGCGCTTCGTCTGTCCGACAGGCCGACCGGTGGCGCTTGCAGAGGTCCGAGGGAGCGCGAGGGGAGCGCAGCGGCGTCGGCACACCGACGTGGAAATACACATTCGCGAGGTGCAGTTCAGCGACGGCTACGTGCCGCTGCGCAGCGGCGAGATCGACGTCCTCCTGTGCTCCCGGCCCGTCGGGAGCCGGACCTGACCGTCGGACCGGTGCTCGTCCGCGAACCCCACGCGCTCGTCGTTTCGGCCCGCCACCCCTTCGCCCGACGCGCCTGCGTCCGCCTCGACGACCTCGCCCGCGACACCGTGCTGCGCTCACCGCGCTCCCTCCCCGACGACTGGGACGCGCACCACGTCCCGGCGCGCACCCCGGACGGCCGCCTGGTCGGACGCGGCGAGGATGGGGAGACCGTCCAGGAGCTCATTGCCCTGGTCGGCGCCGGACGTGGCGTCTACCCCGCATCCGCCCACGCTGCCGCCTCCTACGCCCGTCCCGACGTGGCCTACGTCCCGCTCGGCGACGCGCCGCCCTACGAATGGGGCTTCGTCTGGCGGCCGCCGGTGGAATCGGCCCGGCTCAAGGCCTTTCACCAGGCCGCACTGACCCACGTCGGCGGCGAACCCGACGGAGGCTGGGGCGTCCCCTGACCTGGCTGTCGCCGAGGGTCCGTATGTGTTCTGCCCGCCGCCGGTGTGGCCGGGGTGGTCAGGGTCCGGTGTCCGCTCGTTCCTGTTCCGTCGCGGCCCAGGACGCGAGCAGGAGCAGGGAGTCGTGGTCCGGGGTGCCCGGTTCGGCGCTGTACGCGGTGAGGGTCAGCCCGGCCTGGCCCGGTAGCTGCATGGTGTCGAAGTCGAGGGTGATCTCGCCGACCGCCGGGTGGCGGAACGCCTTGCGTCCGGTCTGGTGCAGGCGCACGTTGTGCTTGGCCCAGGCGGCGCGGAACTCGTCGCTGCGGGTGGCGAGTTCGCCGATGAGTCCGGTCAGTTCGGTGTCGGACGGGGCGCGTCCTGCTTCGGTGCGCAGCAGGGAGACGGTGGTGTTGACCGAGGTGGCCCAGTCGGGGAAGAAGCCGCGGCCGGCGGGGTCGAGGAACTGGAAGCGGGCGATGTTCACCGGGGCGGTGGCGGGGGCCGTGGCGGTGAACAGGGGGGCGTACAGGGCGCGGCCGAGGTCGTTGACGGCGAGGATGTCGAGGCGGCCGTTGCGGATGAAGGCCGGCGAGCCGGTCATGGACTCCAGGACCCGCCTGAGGCTGGCGGGGACGGTGGCCCCGGTCCGGCGGGTGGTGCGGCGGGTCGGCCGCCGGCGCTGGGCGGCGGCCAGGTCGTGCAGGTGGGAGCGTTCGGCGTCGTCGAGCTGGAGGGCGCGGCAGAGCGCGTCCAGGACCTCTTCGGAGGCCCCGGCCAGCTGGCCGCGTTCCAGGCGGGCGTAGTAGTCGATGCTGACTCCGGCCAGGAGGGCGACCTCCTCGCGGCGCAGCCCGGGCACCCGGCGGTTTCCACCGCCGAAGGCGGGCAGCCCGGCCTGCTGCGGGGTGATCCTCGCGCGGCGGGTGGCGAGGAACTCGCGGATCTCCTGGGCGGTGTCCATGCCGTCCAGGCTAGGCGGGGTGGAGCAGAGGTGGGGGGTCCTGTCAGTACCTGTAACGGCGGTGCCTTTCCCGGGCCTGTGAGCTGCGGTTTTCTTGAAGTCGGCAGGGATGCGGCGCCGCGCCGACGGCACCGCGGCCTCCGCTGGAGATGCCGTCGGGCCGCCGGTGGCAGACGGTGGGTCCGAGCCGTATCCGTGCCGGTCCATGTGTTCGTTTCGTTGCAGGGAGACATCCGATGGCCAAGTTGTCCGCACCCCAGGAGCTGGCCGGTATCGCGCCGAAGCTGGTCGAGGTCAGCAATGACGTGCTGTTCGCCGACGTGTGGGAGCGGCCGGAGCTGTCGCCGCGCGACCGGAGCCTGGTCACGGTCAGCGTGCTGGCGGCTCTGTACCGCACCGAGCAGCTCCCCTTCCACCTGGGCAAGGCGCTGGAGAACGGGCTGAGCGTGCAGGAGCTGTCGGAGGCGATCACACACCTGGCCTTCTACGCCGGCTGGCCCAACGCCATGACCGCGATCACGCAGCTGAAGAAGATCGCCGACGAGCGCTCCGCCTGAGCGCAGGCGCGCACGCGAGCCGGAAAGACGACATCCGGGAAGACGAGACCCCGGAAGACGGCACCCGCACCGCACGGTGAGGCGGGCCGAAACAGACGGAAAGAAAGAACGACATGGCCGGCAACGGATTTGACCAGATCTTCCCGCTCGGGGAGAAGAACGACGCTTACGCGCAGTACTTCGTCGGCCAGAGCTACCTGGCCCCGCTCGCCTCGGGAAGCGTTCCCGTCAGCAACGTCTCCTTCGAACCGGGCTGCCGCAACAACTGGCACATCCACCACGGCACCGCCGGCGGCGGGGACCAGATCCTGCTGTGCACGGCGGGCAGCGGCTGGTACCAGGCCGACGGCGAGGCTCCGGTCAGCATGGAACCGGGAAGCGTGGTCCGCGTCCCGGCGGGCACGAAGCACTGGCACGGCGCGAAGGCCGATGCGTGGTTCTCCCACGTCGCCTTCATCACGCCGGGCGAGAACGTCAGCAACGAGTGGCTCGAACCCGTCGCCGACGAGGTGTACGGGCAGCTGCCGAGGAACGGAGCGAGCGCATGACCGTCCTGGACGAGACCTACACCCTGGCGAACGGCGTCGAGATCCCCACGCTGGGGCTCGGCACCTGGTTCATCGACGACGACAAGGCCGCCGACGCGGTTCGCGCGGCCGTCGAGATCGGCTACCGCAACATCGACACCGCCCAGGCGTACGGCAACGAGCGCGGCGTCGGCGAGGGCGTGCGCACCTGCGGGGTGCCGCGTGACGAGCTGTTCGTCTCGACCAAGCTCGCCGCGGAGATCAAGGACTACCAGCATGCGGTCGACGCGATCGACGGCTCGCTGGCGAAGCTGGGCCTGGACCATATCGACCTGATGCTGATCCACAGCCCGCAGCCGTGGGACGACTTCCGCGGCGGCGACTACGCCCAGGGCAACCGTGAGGCGTGGCGTGCCCTGGAGGACGCCCACCTGGCCGGCACGATCCGTGCCATCGGCGTCTCCAACTTCCAGCAGCAGGACCTGGAGAACGTCCTGGACGGCGCGCGGGTCGCCCCGCACGTCAACCAGTTGCTCGTGCACGCCGGCAACACCCCTTCCGAGCTGCTGACCTACTGCGCGAGCCGGCAGATCCTCGTGGAGGCGTACTCGCCGATCGCCCACGGCGCGATCCTGAAGAACGCCGAGGTCAGGGCGATGGCGGAGAAGTACGGCGTGTCCGTCCCCCAGCTGTGCATCCGCTACACCCTCCAACTGGGCACGGTGTCGCTGCCCAAGACCGCGAACCCCGACCACATGCGGTCCAACGCCGAGGTCGGCTTCGAGATCTCCGGCGCCGACATGGACCTGCTGCGGAACCTGCGCGACGTGGACTACGGCGAGCACAGCGCCTTCCCCGTCTACAGCGGCAAGTGACGCGGCAAGTGACGCCCCCTGTACGGCGACAAGGCGCCCGACGTGCCCGACGCACCCGCCGCTCCCGACGCACCCGGCCTGCCGGCAGTGGCCACGGTGCTGCTCACCAAGGCCGCCGTCGGCGCTGACCATCCGCAAGGTTCCGCTCGAAGGCGCTGCGCCCGGCGGTGAACACGGCGAGGTCGATCGCGAGGAGCAGGCCGGCGACGGTCCACTTCGCGACTTCCCTGAAGCGGGTATGGACCAGCTCGACGTTCTGGTCGGTGTTGACGCGGATCTGCTTCTGGCGGGGATGGTGCGTCGCCGACGCGACGACGTCCCGTTGCCGGCCGCGGTGTCCGTCGACGGTCCAGCTGTAGAGGCAGGTCGGGAGGCCCTCGAAGGTGCCTCCCCTGCATTGCGTGAGGGTGGCCGTGACGGTGGCGGTGGGGCCGCGCATCAGCCGGTGGTCGCCGACCGCACCGTGCGCGAGGTGCAAGGCGCCCCACAGCGTTGCCGCACAGACGGCGGAGCAGACCACCCACACGTAGTTGCGGTGGAAGCCGTGCCACCAGGCCGTCTTCGCCGGCACCACCGCGATCACCACGGTGGCGAGGACGACCGATACGAACACTACGACGCGGACCCAGACGGCCCGTTCGTGGTCGTACCAGGGCCAGGCCGCCCAGAGCACGGGGAGTTGCCACACTGCGGCCGACCAGCTCCAGGCCGACCGCCCGGGGACCCGCCCGGTCCGCACCCGCCTGGTCCGCACCCGCCCGGTCCGCACCCGCCCGGTCCTGGTCCTCGCACCGCGGCTCACGCCGGTCCACTCCGGCGGTCCCCGACCGACCGCACGAGCCGCCGGACGCGGCGCACGAGCCACTGGACCAGGCGGAAGACCATGCGGATGCGGAGGTAGATGATGACCGTCAGGAACGTCCCGGCGGCCGCCATCATCGGGCCGTTGAAGATGAGGAGCACCACGAACAACAGCAGGGCGGAAAGACAGCCGATCTGCCGCAGGCGGGTCTGGGTCGCCGTCTCCAGTGCCGGGACCGGGCCGCTGCCGCCGAACTGCCGCCGTACGACGTCCCGCTTCCGCTCCAGGGCCTTCCGGTCGGGCTCGGGAGCGACGGCGTACGCCTTCTCGGCGAGCTCGATCACCGTCCGGCGCTGCTTCCCGTTCGGGATGAGCCCGACGTAGTGGTCCTGTAGGTCTCCGACCAGGTCGTCGAGCCCGGCGGCGAGCAGGTGCGCGGCCTCCTCGCACCGCGGGGCCGGGACGAGCGGGCCCAGGCGGGTCAGCTGTTCGAAGGCCGGCACCACCTCCTGCTCCACGAGCAGGACGGCGTCCTGGTAGCCGCGGTCCGCCCGCTTCCGCTCCACCGCGGCCAGCCCCTCGGCGACCGTCCGCACACCCTCCCGCGCCACCTCCTCGAACACCTCGGTGACCGGCCCGGCGAACACCGCGTGCCGCGCCCACCGCGCGCAGAGCTCGGGAAGCCCGGGCGCGAGGTCGGCGTCCGCGGCCATCTCGCGGAACGGGGAGACCAGCAACCGCGGCACAGCGGCGACGACTTCGTCCGCCTCCACCGCACCGAAGCGCGCGTCACCCAGCGCCCTGACCCGTTCGGCGACGTGCCGCGCGAACTCCGGTCCCCCGCACAGCGCGCCCCAGGCGTCCGCCGCCCACCCCCACAGCTCGACGCGCTCCTCCGGCGCGGCCTCGCGGTGCCCGGCCGCCGCCTCCAGCGCGAGGGCATGGCACCGCACCGCCTCGTCGTGCCGGCGGTGGACCGGGTCCGGGCAGGAGCAGCCGAGAGCCGCGCCGTCCCACAGCCACAGCAGTTCGTCGGCCAACCGCCGCCGCGGGTCCGAGAACGCCTCGAGTGCCGCGCGCACCTCCTGCGCGCCGAAGGGCCCGGCCAGCGGGGAACCGGCCGCGCCCGGCCAGGTCGCTGCCACGTCCTGCCGGTCCTGCCACTCCTGCCGGAACCGCTGTACGCCGGACTCCCGTGTGTCCGCCGGCAGACCGGTGACGGCGAAGGCGTTGCGCCGGTACAGCCGGATGCCGGCCAGGTCCGCGCACCATGACACCTCCTGCGACACCTCCTGCGGGGCCGGGCCGTCGGCGACCGGTTCACCGGGCGCGGCGCCGCGCATCGTCTCGGCCATCTGTCCTCCGTAGTTCTGTCCGTGCCGTGCTGCCGTCCCGCACAGGCAGGCGAGAACGGCCCGTGGGCCGTCGGTGTCCAGCTCACCCCGGGCACGGGGTTGTTCGACACCTCCGCCCCGGGGGCGAACAACGGCTCACGGGCCCGGGTGCTCCAACGGCGCTGCCGGGACGGGCGGTTCGGGCGCGCGCCGGAGCCGAGGCGGGGCCGGTCCGGGGGCCGCCGGATTGTTCGCCACCCTCGGCGGGGCTGCCGAACAAGCCCGCCGCGCGGTGGACTTGTCCTGCGGCGGGCCGCGCCAACGCGGTTCGGCCGGCAGATCCTCCACGGGGGTGGGGATCTGCCGTGCCCGCTCGGTCGAGACGGAGGAACGGAGGAGAAGGATGGAAAGGACGGACCGGCAGTCCCGGACCGGCCGGTGGCGGCGCGGGCGGGGTGCCCGCCTCGCCGTCAGCGCGGTGGTGGCGGTGCTCGTCGCCGTGGCGGGCCCGGCACAAGGCGGCCCGCGGGCGGCCGCCGCGGCGCCGTCGGACGACGGTGTCTCAGCGGCGGAGCGGTACGGCTGGGGGACCCCGCTCCCCGACGGCACCGACGAGTTCGACTACGGCTCGCCGTCCCAGCCCGCGCCACCCGACCCGGCCAAGTGGGAGACGGCGGGGGACAGCGACGGCTGCTGGCCGGGCAACGGCGGTCACGGGCAGCGCTGCCCGCAGAACGCGCGGGTCGTGGGCGGCGTTCTGGAGGAAGTCGGTGACGGGGACGGCACCACGGGGTGGCTCGCGTCGCGGTTCGGCCAGCAGTACGGGAGGTGGGAGGCCCGGGTGCGGTCCTACCCCACGGGGGCGGGGGCCGCGTGGACGTACCACCCGCTGCTCATCCTGTGGCCGGACTCCGAGAGCTGGCCGCAGGACGGGGAGTACGACTACCTGGAGGACGAGGTGCCGGGAGGCGACTGCGCGCAGGCCAACATCCACTACCCCCAGGACGCCGGCGTGCCGACGCAGCAGGAGTCGGCGCAGAAGTGCGGTGTCGACATGACGCAGTGGCACGACGTGGCGGTCGAGTGGACGCCGGACCATGTCACCGGCTACCTCGACGGTGCGGAGTGGTACAGCTTCTCCGGCGGCGCCGACGACGTACGCCGGTGCGTCCAGTGCGCCGGGTCGCTGCACCAGACCCTCCAGTTGGACGCGGTGCGCGACAACGACACCGACCCCGTGCAGAGCGCCGTGTACGAGGTGGACTGGGCCCGGGTCTACGCCCTGTCCTGACCGCTGCTCGTCACCGGCACGGCGGGGTGAAGTCGAGCGGGCCGACGTATTTCTTCCACAGCGGCTCGGTGAGGGTCGGCCCGACGGCCGCGCAGATCCGGGCGGTGTCGTGGTCGGCGCGCAGGTCCCACAGCCGGAGCGTGGCGTCCCACGAGACGCTGGCCAGGGTCCGGCCGTCGGGGCTGTAGGCGACGGCGGTGACGGCGTCGGTGTGGCCGGTCAGCGGCTGCCCGAGCGCGGCCGGCCGGGTCGGGTCGGAGACGTCCCACAGCCGCACGGTCCGGTCCAGGCTCCCGCTGGCCAGGGTGCGGCCGTCGGGGCTGAAGGCGACCGAGGACACCCAGTCCCGGTGCCCGGTCAGGGTGCGGGGCCGGCTGCCGCCGGCGGGGGAGCGCTGCGCGGCGGCGACGTTCCACAGTTTGACGGTGCGGTCCCGGCTGCCGCTGGCGAGGGTGCGCCCGTCCGGGCTGAAGGCGAGCGCGGTGACGGAGTCCTCGTGGCCGGTCAGCACCGCGGCGGGCCGCGCCGTACGGCCGGTGACGGTCCACAGCCGCACGCTGCCGTTCTCCTCGCCGTCGGCCAGGGTGCGCCCGCCGGCGGCGAAGGCGAGGGACGTGACCGGACCGCCGTGCGCGGCCAGGTCCTCGCCGAGCGCCGCGGGCCGGGCCGGGTCGGTGACGTCCCACCGCCGGATCACGCCCTCGGCGCCGGCCGCGGCGAGGGTGCGGCCGTCGGGGCTGAAGGCGACCGTGTCGACCTCGCCGGCCAGGCCGGCCGGCGACCCGAGCGCGACCGGGTGCGCGGGGTCGGACACGTCCCACAGCCGTACGGTGCCGGCGTCCCCGACTGCCGCCAGCACATGGCCCCGCGGAGCGAAGGCCACCGCGTGCACCGCGGCCGGGAACTCGAGCGGCGGGCCCACCGCGGCCGCCCGGCCGCTCGTCCGCCACAGTTGGACGCCCTTGTTGCTGTCCGCGGTCGCGACGAGTCGGCCGTCGGGGCTGTACGCCGTCGCCGCGAAGCCGCCGTCGGAGCCGGCCAGGACCGTGTCCGGCAGGGTCCAGAGCCGGGCCCGGCCGTCGTAGCCGGCGCTGGCCAGCCCGCGTCCGTCCGGCCGGAACCGCACCGACCAGATGCCGTCGGTGTGGTCGGTCAGCGGCCGGCCGAACGCGACCGGATAGCGGGGGTCGGTGACGTTCCACAGCCTGATCGTGTCGTCGTAGCCGGCGCTGGCGAGCATGGAGCCGTCCGGGCTGAAGGCCACCGACCAGACCGCGGCGCTGTGGCCGGTCAGCGGCTCGCCCAGCGCGGTGGCCTCGGCGGGGTCGCTCACGTCCCACAGCCGGACCAGGTCGTCGTTGCCCGCGGTGGCCAGGGTGCGCCCGTCCGGGCTGAAGACGGCCTGGTAGACCCCCGCGGTGTTGACGGCCAGTACCCGCAGCAGGACCGGCCGGGCGGGGTCGGTGACCCGCCACAGCCGCACGGACCCGTCGATGCCCGCGCTGGCCAGGGTGCGGCCGTCCGGGCTGAACACGGCGGAGTCGACGTCCCCGGTGTGCCCGGTCAGCGGCCCGCCCAGCGCTGCCGGCCGCCGCTGGTCGGTGACGTCCCACAGCCGCACGGTGTGGTCGTCCGAGGCCGTGGCGAGCGTACGGCCGTCCGGGGAGAACGCCACCGAGGTGACGAAGTCCGTGTGCCCGGACGGCAGTTCGGCCAGGGACCTCGGGTGGGCGGGATCGGCCACGTCCCACAGCCGGGCGCGGTCCGCGGCGTCCGGGGCGCTTCCGGCGGTGGCCAGGGCGGTCCCCGCGGTGGCCAGGGTCCGGCCGTCCGGGCTGAAGGCGACCTGCACGGCGCCCTCGACCTTCCCGAGGAGCCGGGGCCGGGTGGCGGTGGTGACGTCCCACAGCCGTACGGGGCCGTGGTCGTCCGCGGTGGCCAGGACCCGCCCGTCCGGGCTGTAGACGGCCGCGGTGACGATACCGGCGCCGATGTCCAGCGGCGTCGACAGGGCGCTGCCGGAGTCGGTGACCAGGTGCGTGTAGAGGTCGGGCAGCGGGCGCAGCCGGTCGGCCGCGAGGTCGAGGGAAGCGGCGAGCGAGGTCTGCGTGTCGCGGACCGCGTCGGCCTCGGCGGTGATCCGGTTGAAGACGGCGGTGTTGCGCGCCCGCTGGGCGCCGGCCCGCTGCTGGAGGGCCACCACCGCCGCGGTCGAGGTCAGCAGGGACAGCACGGCCAGCAGTGCGACGAACAGGCGCCGCCGGCGTACGGAGCGGGAGCGGCGGCGCAGCGACAGGGTGAGGAACTCCCGCTCCGCGGTGTTGAGGGACGGGTCGCCGGGAGGGAACGCCTCCGCGGCGTCCGCGAGCCGGCTGCCCTGGTACAGCAGCGCGGGGTCCCGCTCCGCCTCCTGCCAGGAGGCGGCGGCGTCGGCGAGCCGCCGGTGCGCGAGCAGGCGGTCGCGCTCCTCGGAGATCCAGGTGCGCAGCCGGGGCCAGGCGGTGATGAGGGCTTCGTGGGCGAGCGCCAGGGTGCCGTCGCTTCCGCCGCCGGGGCCGCCGGGGCCGCCGGGCAGGTGGGTGCCGTCTGCCGGGCTGTCGCCCGGGAGGTGGGTTGCGCCGTGTGCCGTGTCGTCTGCCGTGTCGTCTGCCGGGCCGTCTGCCGGGGCGGCGAGGGCGTCCGGCGCGGTGGGCGGGTGCGCCGCCGCGTCGACCGTGAGCAGCCGGGCCCGTACCAGCTGTTCCACGACGGCGTCGGTGGTCTCCCTGTCCTCGCCGGCGTCTATCTCGGCCCGGTCGGCGGGGCGGCGGGTGTCGGGCGCACCGTTGCGGCCGGGGACGACCAGCCGGAGCAGGATGCGGCGGGCGGTGCCGGCCTGCGCCGGGGTGAACTTGCCGTAGACCTCCTCGGCGGTCCGGGCGACCGCCTGGCGCAGCCCGCCGACCTGCTCGTAGGCGGCCAGCGTCAGCACGTTGCCCTTGCGGTGCCGCCATGTCTCCAGCAGGGCGTGGGACATGAGCGGCAGCCCGCCGGGTTCGCCCTCGACGGCGGAGAGCAGCTGCTCCGTCAACGCGCTCTCCACGCGCAGCCCGCGTACCGTCGCGGGCCTGGTGATCGCCGCTCGCAGCTCGTCCCGGCTCATCGGGCCGGTCAGCACGGAGCCCTCCTGGAGGGCGGCGACGAGCTCCGGGTGCCGGGTGCAGTGGCCCAGGAAGTCGGCGCGCACCGCGACGACCACCCGCAGCCGGCTGCCGGGCTCCTGCGCGGCCAGCAGCCGGCGGACGAACTCCTGCCGCTCCTGCGGATCGGGACGCAGGGTGTACAGCTCCTCGAACTGGTCGACGATCAGCCAGGTATCGCCGTCGCCGTCGCCGCCGTTTCTGTCGCCGGGGGCCGGCCGCAGCCGGTCGCGGTGCGTCGTGAGCGGGCGGGGACCGGGCGTGAGGATGCGGATCGCCGCGGGGCGCGGGGCAGTTGGGTCGGCGGCGCCGAGCCGGGGGATCAGGCCGGCCCGCAGCAGCGAGGACTTGCCGCTGCCCGACGGGCCGAAGACGGCGGTGAACCGGCGGCTGCCGGACAGGGCGACCAGCCGCTCCAGTACGGCGTCGCGGCCGAAGAACAGGCCGGCGTCGGCCGGTTCGAACCGGGACAGCCCCCGGTACGGCGGGGCACTGCCGCTGCCGGCGGCGCGCAGGGCGCTGTCCTCCTCGGCCGCGCGCCGCCACCGCTGCTCCCACTCGCCGGGGTCCCCGCCGCAGAACCCGGCGAAGGACAGCGCGACAGGCAGTGACGGCAATCGCCGCCCGGCCGCGGCAGTTGACAGGGTGCTGACCGCGAGCCCGGTCGCCCTGGCCATGTCCCGGTAGGTCGGTGTGCCGGACTCCTCCCGGAGCGCGCGCAGTTCGGAGGCGAACCGCTGGACGGGCCCTTCTTCCGGGTCCACCGGGCCCTGGGGCCGACCGGGCTGCGCCGCGTCCGTCATACCGGTGAGCCCCCGCCCTGCTGCGTCTCCTGGCCTGTCCACTTACGCTACTGAACCCGGCAGCGTGGTGGGGGCGGGATGCGGTGGAACCCCGGGCCGTACGCGCGCCCGCGGCACTTGGCGGTGCGGGGCGAGCCCGTCCGAGCGCCCTTCACGGCAGACCGCGGGGAGGGTTCGAGATGATCGGCGGGACGGCAGGGTGTGGCGGGTGAGGGAAGGAGCGGGTGATGGGTGGCGAGGCGGAAGCGGTGCGGGGGTTCTGGCGGGGGCTGGGGCTGGCCGGGGGGATCGACGTGCACACGCACTTCATGCCCGAGCGGGTGCTGCGGAAGGTGTGGGAGTACTTCGACACCGCGGGGCCGCTGGTCGGGGGGCTCGAGTGGCCGATCACCTATCGGCGGGAGGAGGAAGAACGCGTCGCGCTGCTGCGGGAGTTCGGGGTGCTGGCCTTCACCTCCATGGTGTACCCGCACAAGCCCGGGATGGCCCGGTGGCTGAACGGCTGGGCGGCGGACTTCGCCCGACGGACCCCGGACTGCCTGCACACCGCGACGCTCTACCCGGAACCGGACACCGCGGACTACGTACGGGAGGCGCTCGACGCCGGCGCCCGGGTCTTCAAGGCGCACGTCCAGGTGGGGGCGTACGACCCGGACGACGAGCAGCTCCGGGCGGCGTGGGGGCTGCTGGCCGAGAGCGGCACGCCGGTGGTGATGCACTGCGGCTCGGGGCCCGCGCCCGGCAAGCACACCGGCCCCGAACCCGTGGCGCGGGTCCTCGCCCGGTTCCCCGGACTGCGGCTGGTGGTCGCGCACATGGGCATGCCCGAGTACGAGGAGTTCCTCGACCTCGCCGAACGCCACCCGCAGGTACGCCTGGACACGACGATGGCGTTCACCGACTTCACCGAGGGCTTCATGCCCTTCCCCCGCAAGGCGCTCCCACGCCTCGCCGACCTCGGCGACCGCATCCTGCTCGGGACCGACTTCCCCAACATCCCCTACCCCTACCTCCACCAGCTCCAGGCCCTGGAACGCCTCGGCCTCGGCGGCGACTGGCTGCGGGCCGTGTGCCACGACAACGCCGCCGCCCTCTTCCGGCCCGGCGCCCCCTCCTGACGCCCGGGCCGGAAGAGGGCGGACGCCGTGACGTCAGCGGTCGGCGGTGCCGGGCGGGACGACCCACCGGGTGGGCTGCTCGGTGAGGGAGGCGATCATGTCGAAGTCGCCGTCGTAGTGCAGGACGGTCAGGCGGTTCCGTTCCGCGGTGGCGGCGACGAGGAGATCGGCCAGGGACAGGGCGCGGTGGAACCCCGCGTTGAGCGCGTGGCGCTGGACCTCCAGCGCGCGGGTGAAGGCCGCGTCGTCCGTGTGCAGGTAGTCGAAGGCGTGCAGCCAGGTGCTGATGCGCAGGGCCTCCGCGCAGTCCCGCGCGGAGTGGACCATCTCGTATTCGGTCGGAGAGCACACCGCGAGCAGGTAGCGCTCGTGGAGGGGCCCCAGGACCTCTTTCACACCGGGCTTCGTCCAGCGCGCCAGGGCGGACTTGTCGATCAGGTAGCGGTCCCGCATCAGGCGGCGCGGCCTCCGTCGTGGCTCCCGTCGCGCTTGAGCGAGCCGTCCGCGTGGCGCGGGCCGGTGCTCTCGACGATCTCGCTGAAGTCGAGTTCACCGGCGTCCATGGCGTCGAAGAACTCCTGGCGCAGGTGGCGCTTGACGGCGTCCTCCATGGCCAGGCGCACGGCCTTCGCCTTCGTCCTGGTGCCGAAGATGCGCATGGCCTCGGTGACCATGTCCTCGTCGAGGTCGATGACCGTTCTCGCCATGAGGATCGCTCCTGTCCCGATGATGCCCTTCCCAAACGATACCTCTTTTTCGGCACAGGCGATATCGTTTGCAGTGGCTTGGCTCAGGCGGAGCGGGTGGTCATGTCGCCGGTGGGCGGGGTGCCGGGGGTGCGGGCGTAGTGGAGGTGGGTCGTGCCCTTGGCGGAGGCGGCCGGGGGGTGGAGGAGGGTGAGGTTGGTGGGCACGGTGCCGTCGGCGAAGACCTTCTTGCCGACGCCGAGCAGGATCGGGTGGACCCACAGGTCGAGGCGGTCGAAGAGCTGCTCGCGCAGGAGGGTCTGGACCAGGTCGAGGCTGCCGACGACCCGTACCTGCTCGTGGCGCTCGCGGACCTCGCGCACCGCCTCGGCCAGGTCGGGGCCGAGCTGCGTGGACCCGGCCCAGGACAGGTCCGGGCGGCCGCGGGAGGCGACGTACTTCGGGACGCGGTTGAAGAGCTCGGCGATCCAGCCGTCCTCGCCGCCCTGCTGGTGCGGCCAGTAGGCGGCGAAGATGTCGTAGGTGCGCCGGCCGAGCAGCAGCGCGTCGGTGCCCTCGTACGCCGCGGTGATCTGGGCCCCGGTGGTCTCGTCGACCAGCGGCGCCTGCCAGCCGCCGTAGGGGAACCCCTCGGGGTCCTCGTCCGGGCCGCCGGGCGCCTGCCCGACGAGGTCGAGGGTCGCGAACAGTTCGATCTGGATGAGGCCCACGGTGTGCTCCCGTCGCTGCGGATGGTGCGGTCGGCGGGTAGACCGGCGGGCGCCCGCGAACTCATCGGTGCGGCGCGTCCGGGTGACGGGCCGGCCGCGCCCCGCCTTCGGTCACACCTTTGGCACGGGCGAGCGGCAGGGCGCCGCGCCGGCGCCGGGGGCTGGGAGGATACGGCCATGGCGACCAACGGGGGCGCGGGCGGGCAGCCCGGGGACGAGGACACGCGGACGGCGACGAGTTACGAGCTGGAGCCGCCCGCGCCACCAGCGGAGAACGGCCGCAGCCCGAACCCGAACCCGAACGAGCCCGAGCGCGAAAGCGGCGGCGGGCGGCTGGTCGGCGGCCGCTACCGCCTCCTCGAGCGCCTCGGCTTCGGCGGCATGGGCACCGTATGGCGCGCCCGCGACGAGGTCGTGGACCGCGACGTCGCCGTGAAGGAGCCGCGGCTGCCCGAGCACCTGACGGACGCCCAGCGGGAGACCGCCCACCTGCGGATGCAGCGTGAGGCGCGCGCCGCCGCCCGCATCGACCACCCGTCCGTGGTGACCGTGCACGACGTGGTCGTCGAGGACGAACGGCCCTGGATCGTCATGGAGTTGGTGCGCGGCCGGTCGCTGGCCGAGGTGCTCGCCGAGGGCACGCTGCCGGTGCGCGAGGCCGCGCGGATCGGCCTCGCGGTGCTCGGAGCGCTCGGCGCGGCCCACGAGGCCGGGGTGCTGCACCGCGACGTGAAGCCGGCGAACATCCTGCTCGGCCGGCACGACCGCGTGGTCCTCACCGACTTCGGCATCGCCCAGGTCGAGGGCGAGGAGCCGCTGACGGAGACCGGCGCCTTCATCGGCTCACCGGAGTACATCGCGCCCGAACGGGTGCTGGGCCAGCGGCCGGGCCCCGAGTCCGACCTGTGGTCGCTGGGAGTGGTGCTCTACCAGGCGGTGGAGGGCGTCTCGCCCTTCCGCCGCCAGGCCACGCCGTCGACCTTCCAGGCCGTCCTGCTCGCGGAACTGCCCCCGCCGCGCGCGGCCGGCCCGCTCACCGCACCGCTGCTGGGCGTCCTGCGCAAGGAGCCGGCGGCGCGTACGGCCCCGGCGCGGCTCGCCGACGAGCTGCGGGCCGTCCTCGAACCGCCGCGCGTCCCGCCGCAGTCGGCGCCGCAGCCGACGGCGCGGGCCGGGGCCGGGGCGCCGCCCCCGGCAGCGGAGGAGCCGCCGGCCGGGCCCGTCGGCCGCGCGATACGGGCGCTGCGCCGCAGCCGCCGCGCGCAGGCGGCCACCGCCGCGGTGGTCGCGGCAGCCGTCGCGGGCGCCGTGCTCCTGACCGTCGGCCCGTTCGGCGGCGGTGGCCTGCCCAAGGGCTGGAAGTCCTACCGGGAGCAGAGCGTCGACGCCACCTTGGCGGTGCCGGGCGACTACGTGCGCAGCATCGCCGACGCGAAGGTGACGTACACCGACCCGCACGGCGTGTTCACGGTGGCGCTGTCCCGCACGCGCGGCGAGAAGAGCAGCGCCGCGGGCGTCGCCAACGCCAACCTCCAGTGGTACAAGGGCGGTGGCGAGGTCTCCTACTCCGACACCGTCGAGGACGCGGACGGCCGGGTCGTCGAGGCGACCCAGCAGGGCCAGGCAGCGGCGCGGCTCGACGTCCACTACACCGAGCTGAAGGACGACGCGAAGACGGCCCTGCGCGAACTCGAACTCGACGTGGTCAGCGGCGAGGGCGACCTCTACACGCTGGACGTGACGATGCCCGCCTCGGCCGCCCAGTCCGCGCAGGGGCAGCGGATCTTCGACGACGTCAGGAAGCACCTGACGATCCACACCCTGTGAGCCCCGGGCCCGCCCGCGCCCGCCGCGGTGGCGGACGGAGCGGGCGGCCGGGGGCCGGGGTGCCCGGGTGCCGGGGCTGCCGGGGTGCCGGGGTGCCGGGGTGCGGGGGTGTGCCGTCACAGCGTGAGGTAGCCGCCGTCCACCGGGAGCGCGGCGCCGGTCACGTAGGAACTCGCCGGGCCGGCCAGGAACAGCAGCGGGCCGTCCAGTTCGTGCGGCTCGCCGACCCGGCGCATCGGGGTGCGCCGCTCCACCCAGCCGCGCCCCTCCGCGGTGTCGAGCATGTCCGCGGTCATCTCGGACCGGAACCAGCCCGGGCACAGCGCGTTCACCCGTACCCCGCGCGCGGCCCACTGCGCGGCCAGTTCCCGGGTCAGGTTGACCACACCGCCCTTGCTCGCCGCGTACGCGGCCTGCGGGAGGCTGCCGCTGCCCACCAGGCCGTACACGGACGCGATGTTGACGATGCTGCCGCGGCCCCGTGCCAGCATGCCGGCGGCGACCTCGGAGCTGAGCGCGAAGACCGCGGTGAGGTTCACCGCGACGATCTCCGCGAAGCTCTGTTCCGACTGCCGTTCGGCCGGCTCCACCCGGGACAGCCCGGCGTTGTTGACCAGGACGTCGACCGGCCCCAACTGCCCGGTGACGACCCGCAGCGCCTCCGCGCGGTCCGCGGCGTCGGTGATGTCGCACGGCACGGCCAGGCTGCCGGGCAACTCCGCGGCCAGCGCCTTCAGCGGCGCCTCGCGGCGGGCGGCGAGCGCCACCCGGGCGCCGGCCCGGGTGAGCACCCCCGCCAGGTGCGCGCCGAGGCCGCCGGAGGCCCCCGTCACCAGGACCACCCGGCCGTCGAGGCGGAACTCCCCTGCGGGGTAGGGGACATGGGCGGCCGGGGAACCCTGGGCGTCGTACGTGTCCTGCCGGTCAGCTGCCATCGGGGGCTCCCGCGGCGCCGGCCCGGCCGAGCGTGCTGCCCAGCGCCACCCGCATCCTGGCCACGGCCTCCCCGCCCTGCTCGAAGGCGACCGCGAAGGCGAGGCCGCCGCCGTCCGCGGCGGGCGCGCGCAGGATCTCCGAGCGCAGCACGATGTCGGCGTCCAGCTCGGCGAACCGCAGGTACTCGGCGGTGAGTTCGGCGAGGTGGAGCTTGGCCGCGGCCAGGCCGTGGCGCTCACCGGCCAGCAGCAGGCCGAGTTGGCGCGCCGCCTCCATCATCACCGGGCCGGGGACGTGGTCCTGCGGGTGGTCGAACATGCTCGGGTGCCGCAGCGGCACCCGCAGCAGCGCCGTCAACTCCCCGCCCCGCAGCGCCATGTCGTGCAGCACCACGTTGTCCGCGCGGGTCCGGCCGACCAGGTGCGGGCCGATCGGGCGGGCCGGGGAGACGGCGGGCAGGTCGTCGGAGGAGGGCGGTTCGGTGGTGCGGCCGCTCATCCGCAGCGTCCGGTAGATGTCGTCGGGGCGCAGCGCGGTGTCCACCCGGACGGTGCCGATCGGCCGGCCGGCGGCGGCGACGTCCACCTCGTGCACCACCCGGGAGACGGCGCCGCGGTACTCCTTCACCAGCGCGGCGCGGCCGACCAGGTCCAGGTCGAGCGGGCGGGCCGGGGCGTGCAGCGGGCGGGGGTCGGTGATCCGCAGGCCGGCCTCGGCGGTGATGGACTTGGTGCCGGGGCCCGCGTCGTGCTGGAGGTGCATCGCGCAGAGCAGCATCTGCCGCACCGCCTCGAAGACCGCCAACGGGTCGTGGCCGCCCGCGGTGCCCAGCCGGTCGGCGTAGTAGCTGTGGTCGGGGGGCAGTTGGGCCGATGCGCGGAAGTCCCGCTCCCCGACGGACTGGAAGTCGGTGAGGAACACCTCGGCGACGGCGGCCCGGTGGACCAGGTGCCGGGGGATGGTGCGTTCGGTGCTGAGCACGGCTTCGGGCTCGGCGCCGATGTCGAGTGTGGTCATGGTGCTGCTCCAGCTGTGGGTGGGGTGGTCGGACAGGTCAGCGCGAGGTGCGTACGGGGGCGGCCGGGCGGACCGGTGCGGCCGGGACCGGCGCCGCGTCCAGCGCGGCCAGCTCCTGCGCGGCCTGCGCGGCGTCCTGGAAGTGCACGGCCCGCCAGCCGGCGGCCTCGGCCCCGGCGCAGTTCTTCGCCAGGTCGTCGACGAGCACGCACTGCCACGGCGCGCGCCCGGCCCGGGCGGCGGCGATCCGGAAGATCTCCGGCTCCGGCTTGCGGCAGCCCACCGCGTACGAGCAGACGATGCCGTCGAAGTGCGCGTCGTCCACCATGTACCGGCGGTGCCGCTCCCAGCTCGGCGGCAGGTTGGAGAGTAGGCCGACGTAGGCGCCGCGGGCGCGCAGCGCCGTCAGCTCGCGCAGCCAGTCCTGGTTGGCGCCGCGCCCGGCGAACCAGCGCTCGCCGAACGACGACAGGTCCACGGCCAGGCCGAAGTCGTCCGCGAGGACCTCCTCGACCTCCTTTTCCCAGTCGGGCTCGCTGAGCAGCGGGATGTCCAGCACGCCCATCGAGTCGGTGCCGTGCGCCTCGCCGACGAGGCGCATCGCCTCCTTCAGCGCGTGGACGGGGACGCCGGTCCGCGCGCCGAAGTCGCGGAAGGTGACGTCGACCGGCGGGGTGAGCACCCCGCCGAAGTCGGTCCAGACGGCGAGCCCGGGCGGCGGTCCGCCCGTGCCGGACCGGTCGGTGATGTCGGCCATGTCGGCTCCTTCAGAATCGGTTGCGCGAGAGCGGAAGTCGGGGGACAGCGGGGCGCATACAGCTGACGGGCCGTCACAACTGGTAGAGCAGCCCGCCGTAGTACCAGCCCGAGCCCACCGCGGTGGACAGCACCAGGTCACCGGGCTTGAGCACGCCCGCGGCGGAGAACTCGGACAGCGCGATCGGGATGGAGGCGCAGCCGGTGTTGCCGCGCTCGGCGAAGTTGGTGAGGAACTTCGCCGGGTCCAGGTCCAGGCCCGCCCGCACCCCGGCGTGGATGGCGTTGTTGCCGGGGTGCGGCACCAGCCAGTCGAGGTCGGCGGTCTTGAGGTCGTTGCGGCCCAGCAGCGTGTCCGCCACCCGCAGGCTGGAACCCACGGCCAGTTCGATCAGCTCGGGCCGGGGGCGCAGCCAGCCCTCGGGCGGCCGGGCGGCGACCGCGTCGGCGCGGGTGGAGTCGCAGTCCAGTACGGAGTCCAGCAGGCCCCCGGGCTGACCGGGCGCGCCCTTCTCCAGGACGACCGCCCCGGCCGCGTCGCCGAAGACCAGCTGGCCGCGGGTGCCGGGGCGGGCCCGGTGCGAGAAGCGGTCGGCGGCGACCACCACCGCGCGCCGCCACCCCGGGTGCGCGGTGAGCAGCGCGGCCGCGGTCTGCACCCCGTGCACGAAGCCGGTGCAGGCGCCGCAGACGTCGAAGGCGAGGGCGCCGTGCGCGCCGAGGGCGGTGGCGACCCCGGGGGCGATCTCCGGAATCCACTGCCGGTCGGTCCAGTTGGCCAGGACCACCAGGTCGAGTTCGGCCGCGTCGCGTTCCGCGTTCCGCAGCGCGGCGGTGGCGGCTTGGACCGCCATGTACTCCAGCGTCTCGTCCGCCGCGGCGGTGTGCAGGCCGCGCACACCCAACTCGGCGGCGTCCTGCGGGGTGTGCTCGCGTCCGCCGAGGGTGATCGGACCCTCGTCGTGGCGGCGCCGGGCACGCGGGAAGTAGTGGCCGAGCCCGGCGAAGCGCAGCCGTGACCCGGCCCAGGTGCGGCCCTCGGCGCGGGCGTGGGTGTCGGTGGGCATGGAAGCTCCTGTCGCGGTGAGGTGGGGCGGGGGGAACGCGGGGGGATGAGGGGGGATCGGGACGTGGGGGTCCCGGGTGTGGGGGGATCGGATGCTGCGGGCCGAACTGGCGGCGCAGGCAGAGTTGTTGACGGGTCCGGGCGGCCGGGTCAGCGGTAGACGCCGGCCGGGTCCAGCGTGCGCAGCAGCGCCAGCTCCTCGGGCGTGACGGGCTTCTCCGCCTCCGCCCGGGAGGCGTCGCTGTCCCACGAGGTGCGCTCGGCGACCATCCGCTGCGGGTCGGCGTCCTCGCCGCTCGCCGGGGGCAGCCAACTGGCCAGGTGGAAGGGCTCGTTCGGGTCGTCGCGGCGGAACCGGCCGAAGTCGCTGACGACTTCGCGGACCCGGTCGCCGGGACTGGTGCGGTAGGTCAGCGCGGTGACGTAGCGCCGGGGCGAGGCCGGGGCGATCACCACGCAGTCCGTGGTGGAGGCGATGTCGTTGGCGCCCCCGGAGCCGGTCAGCCAGCGGCCGTCCCGGGTACGGCTGGTGTTGATGGCCCCGGACCCATCGATCTCGGCCGCCGCCAGTACGCCGAGCGCCCGGGGGTTGGCGGCGACCATGCCGCCGAGGATCTCCGGGATGCCGGCGAGCATCTCGCTGTGCTCGGCGTGGTGGAGGCTGAACAGGAACACGTCGCCCTCGGCCGGTGCGAAGCCGCACATGCCCAACTCGGCCACCACGGTGACCTCGTGGCCGCCGGCCCGCAGTTGGGCCGCGGCCAGCCACGCCGCCATGTGCGAGGCGCCGATCCCGGCCAGCAGCGTGTCGTGGCCGCCCGCCCGTACCCGGTCGGCGACCGCCCGGGCGCCCAGCACGATCAGCCGCTCCTGACGGGTCGGCTCGGCCCCGTCCGCGGGGTCCGCCCCGGCGGGAGCGGAGACCGGGGGCGCCGTCGGGGAAGGCGCGGGCGTGGAGGGCGCCTTGGCGGCCGTGGACGGTTCGCGGGCCGCGCGGCACGCGGCCAGCTCGGCGCGGGCCACCTCCTCGAACACCGCGAAGTCGTCCGTTCCGCCGGCCGCTCCGCGGGCCGTCGGGTCGGCCGCTTCGCGGGCGGGCAGCGCCAAGGACGCCCGGCGGGACGGCCCCAGACGGCGCAGATAGCCCTCGTGGCTGCCCGGTTCGGCCACCCACGTCCGGTACCAGTCGGCACCGCGCTGCTCGCCGTGGCAGGACTCGACGATCTCCGTCAGGAAGGCGTAGTCGTCCAGGTAGCCCTGGACGCCGCCGAGTCCGCCGGTGCGCAGCGACTGCGGATGGGCGCCGAGCGGTGCCTCGCACAGGCCGAGGACGCGCTGTCCGGGGATCACGACCCGGTCGGCAAGGGCGCGCAGCACCTCCCGGGGGACGATCCGCTCCACGGAGGCGAGCACACCGCGGCGGGCCGCGTACGCCGCCCAGGCACCCTCGCCCAGCGGCGGCACCAGCGCGATGTTGCCGTCCTCGTCCGCGAGCACGCCGTGCAGCAGCGTCAGGTCCGGGCGCAGCGGCGCGAGCAGGGTGACCGCGCGGTCCGGGTCGGCCGGGTCGGGCACCTGGTGCAGCACACCGTCCTTGTCCGCGGCCAGGTCGGTGCCGGCCAGGGAGGCGGTGACGGCGTACGGCAGGCCCTGCGCGCCGGCGATCAGCCGCTGCTGGTAGCTCAGCAGCGACCACGCCTCGAAGGCGAACGGCCGCCCGGCGAACAGGTCCCGGTAGAGCGGGTTGGGCCGCGGGGAGGGGTAGGTGTCCCCGGCGAACCCGGCGATCACCTTGTCCGCGACACCGGACAGGGCGAGCGCGTGCGCGGAGGAGTGCACCGCGGTGGTGCTGACGGTCAGGTGCCCCTCGCCGCCGAGCACCCGGCACAGCGCGTACGTAAGGGCGTTGGGACGCGACGGCGTGCCGGCGAGGTGGACGTGGTCGCCGGGGCGGACGAACTCCCGTACCAGGGCGTCCGGGTCGGCGGCGATCAGCGGGCGGCCCATCAGGAGGCTCCCGGCGCGCCGAGCACCGCCACGGAGGTCTGGCTGCCGAAGGCGAAGGACATCGACACCGCCAGTTCGACCTTGGTGGGGCGGGCGCCCTCCAGGACGTGGTCCTGCTCGCACTCGGGGTCGGGGGTGGTGAAGTTGATGGTGGGCGCCAGGGTCTGGTGGCGGATCATCAGGCTGGTGGCGGCGGCGTTGATGATGCCGGCCAGGCCGAACGTGTGGCCGTAGATGGGCTTGTTGGAGCTCAGCGGCGGCAGCAGCCCGGGGCCGCGCTCGGGGTAGAGGGCGCGCACCGCGCGGCTCTCGGCGATGTCGTTGTAGCGGGTGGCGGTGCCGTGGGCGCAGAAGTAGTCGACGTCCTCGGCGTCCCGGCCCGCCTCGGCGAGGGCGCGGTGCATCAGTCCGGCGGTGACCTTGCCGGTGAGGTCCATGGTGGTGGCGTGCGCGGCCTCGTTGAGGGTGGCGGCGGAGAGGATCTCGGCGTACGGGCGGGCGCCGCGGGCGGCGGCGTGCGAGGCACGCTCCAGGCAGAGCACCACCGAGCCCTCGCCGAGCGCGAAGCCCTCCCGGTCGGCGCTGTACGGGCGCACCGCCCGGGTCGGGTCGTCGCGCTCGGAGGAGAGCACGCCGTGGCCCATCGCCCGGTAGCAGGCGGCGACTTCGGCGGCGATCGGGAACTCGTGCCCGCCGACCAGCATGACGTCGGCGGCGCCGGAGCGCAGTTCGCGCAGCGCCAGCTGGATGGCCTGGTGGCCGCCGACGCAGGCGTTGCTGACGGTGGTGACCAGGCCCTGGGCGCCCAGGTGGATGGCGGTCAGGGAGGCCGGGCAGCCGGGCAGCCCGCGGAACATGGCGCCCTTGTCGGCGAAGGCCGCCGGGTCGGCGCCGGTCAGTACGTCGCGCCACCAGGCGAACGGCCCCCGCGAGGAGGACATCAGGACGCCGAAGCGCTGCGGGTCCACCCCGCCCGGCGCCAGCCCGGCGTCCCCGCGGGCCTGTGCGGCGGCGGACATCGCGACCAGGATCTCCCGGGAGTACTTCGCGGCGTGGCCGGGCGCGAGTTCCGGCAGGAACTCCCGGTGGTCGAAGTCCCGTATCTCGGCGGCGGCGTGGACCGGGAGTCCCGCCTGTGCGGCGTCGAAACGGGTGAGCGGCCCCACCTGGGAGCGGCCCCGGGAGAGGTGCTCCCACATTTCCTGTGCGTTCCTGGTACCGGGAAGTACGGCACCGATTCCGGTGACGACGATCCGGTCCGTCGGGCCCCCGCGAGAATACGCCGATCGCGGAGCGTCGAAATTCGTTCCGTTTTCCGGTTCTGTGTTCTCCATACCGGAGACGGTACGGAGTCCCGCCGGGCCTTCCCCGTGCCCTCGGGTACCGAATCCCGGGGTCGGCGGTACTTCCGGTACCGGCGGGAATTGCGGCCCTGCCGAAAGGCGGCGGGAAAACACGGAAGGGGCCGCCGGCCGTGGAATCGGCCGGCGGCCCCTTTTCGGGGCGGTGCAGAAGGCGGATCAGAACGCGTACGCGCGCAGTTCGCGGCGGGCCAGGGACGCGCGGTGCACCTCGTCGGGGCCGTCGGCCAGCCGCAGGGTGCGCGCGTGCGCCCACAGCGCCGCGAGGGGGAAGTCCTGGCTCACCCCGCCGCCGCCGTGCGCCTGGATCGCCTTGTCCAGGACCCATTCCGCCATCGCGGGCACCGCGATCTTGATCGCCTGGATCTCGGTGTGCGCCTGCCGGTTGCCGACGGTGTCCATCAGCCAGGCCGTCTTGAGCACCAGCAGCCGGGCCTGCTCGATCCGCACCCGGGCCTCGGCGACCCACTCCCGGACCACCCCCTGCTCGGCGAGCGGCGCGCCGAACGCCACCCGGCCGCTGACCCGTTCGCACATCGCGGCCAGCGCGCGTTCGGCCATGCCGATCAGCCGCATGCAGTGGTGGATACGGCCCGGGCCGAGTCGGGCCTGCGCCATGGCGAAGCCGTCGCCCTCGCCGCCGAGCAGGTGGGAGACCGGCACCCGGACGTCCTCGAAGAGGATGTCGCCGTGGCCGCCGTGCGGGCCGTCGTCGTAGCCGAAGACGGTGACGCCGCGCCGCACCTGCACGCCGGGGGTGTCGCGGGGCACCAGCAGCATGGACTGCTGCCGGTGGCGCGGCCCGCCGGGGTCGGTCTTGCCCATCACGACCAGCAGCGCGCACTCCGGTGCCATGGCGCCGGAGGACCACCACTTGTGGCCGTTGACCACGTAGTGGTCGCCGTCCCGCTCGATCCGGGTGCCGATGTTGGCCGCGTCGGAGGAGGCGACCTCGGGCTCGGTCATGCAGAACGCGGAGCGGATCTCGCCGGCCAGCAGCGGGTGCAGCCAGCGCTCCTGCTGCTCGGGGGTGCCGAAGGCGGTGAGCAGTTCCATGTTGCCGGTGTCGGGGGCTGAGCAGTTGACCGCTTCGGGTGCGAACTGCGGGCTGTGCCCGGTGATCTCGGCGAGCGGCGCGTACTGCGTGTTGGTGAGTCCGGCGCCGAACCGGCGGTCGGGCAGGAAGAGGTTCCACAGGCCGCGGGAGCGGGCCTCGGCCTTGAGTTCGGTGAGCAGCGGCGGGCGGGTCCACGGCTGGCCGGCCGCGTACTGGGCGGCCAGCGCGCCTTCGGCGGGCAGCACCCGGTCGGTGACGAACGCGCGCAGTTCCTTGCGCAGTTCCTCGGTCCTGGCGTCGTAGGAGAAGTCCACGGTGTCACTCCCCGGTGGCGGTGGCGGTGGCGGTGGCGGATCGGCGGGCGGTCGCGGCCAGTACGGCGTGGCCGCGCTCGACCAACTGCGGTATGCAGGCGGCGAGATGGGCGTCCTCGGAACCGGGGCGCGGGTCGCGGGAGGCGCGGAAGAGGACGTTCTCCAGGATCACGGCGAGCTTGTAGTAGCCGAACGCCGTGTACCAGTCGAGGTGTTCGAGCCCCGCGCCGGTACCGGCGGCGTACCGCTCGGCCAGGCCGGCGAACTGCGGTCGGCCGGGGGCCTGGGCCGGGCAGCCCAGCGGCGCGTCGGCGATGCCGGCGAAGCCCTCCCAGTACACCCGCAGCAGCCCGAGGTCGGTGAGCGGGTCGCCGAGGGTGGACATCTCCCAGTCCAGCACGGCGGCGATCTCGTCGGCGCGGCCGGGCGCGAACAGCACGTTGTCCAGCTTGAAGTCGCCGTGGACGACGGCGGCCCGGCCCCGCGGCGGCAGCCGGTCGGCCAGCCGCGCGTGCAACGCGTCGGCGCCGGGCACCGGTTCGGTGCGGGAAGCCTCGGACTGGGCGCGCCAGCGCCGCAGTTGGCGCACGAGGAAGCCCTCCGGCCGCCCGAAGCCGTCCAGCCCCACTGCCGCCGGCGGCACCTGGTGCAGTGCCACGAGCACGTCCACCAGGGTGTCGGCGGCCGCCGCGACCTGCCCGGGGCTCAGCCGCGCCAGGTCGGCGTCGGTGCGGTGGACCAGGCCGGCGACGTGGTCCATGACGTAGAAGGGGGCACCCGGCACCGCGGTGTCGGCGCACAGGCCGTGGGTGCGCGGGACGGGCACCGCGGTCGGGTGCAGGGCGCTCAGCACGCGGTGCTCCCGGGCGACGTCGTGCGCGGTGGCCAGCGCGCCGTCGAGCGGCGGGCGGCGCAGCACCAGGCGGCGCTCGCCGTACTCCACCAGGAAGGTCAGGTTGGAGCGGCCCCCGGTCAGCGGGCGGACCGCGGTGAGCCCGCCCGCCTCGTGCGGGAACTTCCCGGCGAGCCAGCGCTGGAGTGCCGCTGGGTGCACGCCCGGGGGGATGGGGATCGGCGCGGGGATGTCCATGCTCGCGTACGCTCCTCGGCTGGTTCCAGGGTCGCGGTCGTCTCACGGCCGCAGGTCCCGGTACGGCCGTGCCCGGGCGGCGGACCGTCCGGCGGCGGCCGTACGGGACGTGCGCCGCCGGTGACGCTAGGTCCGGCCGCGCCGGGGCGGCAACGGATCTTCCCCCTAAGCGGGAGGCCCTGGACCCAAGGAGGCAGTCCCGCTCACTCCGCGGGCGCAGGCGGCCGGACCGAAAGGGCGTGCCGGAAGGCGTCGTGCGGGTCCCACTGCCGCTTGACCTGCTGGAGGCGCGGGTAGCCGTCCTTGAAGTACAGCGCGTGCCAGGGGATGCCCGAGGTGTTCCAGCGCGGGTCGGCGAGGTCGGCGTCCGGGTAGTTGATGTAGCTGCCGTCGGTGGCGGTGTCCGGCGCGGGCACCCCGCCGGTCGCCGCGTACAGCTGCGCGTAGAACTCCCGGATGCGGGCCACGTGGTGCTCGTCCTCCCGCGGGTCCTCCCAGTAGGTGCCCAGGTACGCCTTGAGGATGGAGTCGCGCTGCGCGGCCGCGGTGGCCTGCGGTGCCACCCGGTTGACCGCCCGGCCGTAGGAGAACAGCAGCGCCACGGTGTGGCCCTGGTAGCCCGGTTCGGACAGGTGGCGCCACAGCGTGGCGATCTGCTCCGCGTCGTAGGGCCGCCGCAGGTAGGCGCCCTTGCTCTTGGAACGGGTGGCGGCGCCGCGGTTCTCCACGTCCCGCTGCACCGAGTCCAGCCAGGGCAGCTGCTGGTAGCGGAGCCGGTACGGCGCCCGGACCCCGTCGCCGACCGCCGCCACGTAGGCGCGCAGCCGCTGGTCGGCGTCCGGCAGCGAACCGTCGATCTGCGCGGTGAGCACCACCTGGCCGACGCTGCGCTGGTTGAGGTAGAGCCCGCTGTACAGGGTGTCGTAGCCCCCGTCGCCGGCCGCCTCGTCGTGGGCGTGCCAGGCGCCGTGGTTGCGCACGATCCGGCTGAAGTCGGCCTCGCCCAGGCCCTCCCAGGGCCACTCCACGGCGACGGTCAGCACCGAGCGCGGCGGGCGGGGCAGCGCGGACGCCTCGGCGGACAGGCCGCGCGGGAAGTCGGCGTCCTCGGGCGAGCGGAACAGGTAGCGGGTCACCACGCCGAAGTTCCCGCCGCCCGCCCCGGTGTGCGCCCACCACAGCTCGCGGTGCGGGTCGTCGGGGCGGCGGGTGGCCAGCACCGTACGGGCCCGGCGGTCGGCGTCCACCGTGACGACCTCGATGCCGTACAGGTGGTCCACGATCAGGCCGTGCGAGCGGCACATCGGGCCGAACCCGGCGCCCTGGACGTAGCCGCCCAGGCCGACCGAGGGGCAGGTGCCCGCCGGCAGCGCGGCGCCCCAACCGAGGTACAGCGCACGGTAGGTGGGGCCGAGCTGGGCGCCGGCCTGCACGGAGAACGCCCGGTGCGCGGCGTCGTAGCGGATCTCCTGGAGCGCGGACAGGTCGACCAGGCTCTGCACCGCCGGGCCGTCGACCAGGTTCTCCAGGCAGTGGCCGCCGCTGCGCACCGCGAGCCGGCGCCCGCCGTCGACGGCGGCCTGCACCACGGCGGCCACCTCGGCGGCGGAGGTGGGCAGGTGGATCTCCTGGGGGCGGCCGGCGAAGCGGGTGTTGCGGCCGCGCCCGGCGAGGTGCGGGTAGCGGTCGTCCGCCGGGGTGACGGCGGGTATCCGGGTGGGTATTCGGGCCGGTGTCCGGGAGCGGGATGTCCCGTGCTCGGCGGGGGCGGCGCCCGCGACTGCGGTCATGGCATGTCCTTGGGGCTGGTGGGAAGCGTGCGGGTACGGGTACGGGCGGACTCGCGCAGCGCCAGCACGCCCGAGAGCAGCAGTGCCGCGGCGGCGGTCAGCACCCCGGTGCGGGCCACGGCCGGCCAGCCGCCGTGCGGCCAGACGGCGCCCGCGGCGGCGGAACCGGCGGCGCCGCCGAGGAAGTAGGCGGTCATGTAGACGGTCGTGATGCGGCTGCGCTCACCGGCGCCGGCGGCGCCGAAGACGGTCGCCTGGTTGGTGATGTGCGCGCCCTGCACGGCGAAGTCGATCAGCAGGATCGCCGTGACCAGGACCAGCAAGGTGCCCGAGCTGCCGGAGCTGACCGCGAACGAGACCGCGATCAGGGCGAACGCGCCCAGCGTCACCGCGGTCTGCCGGCCCCGGTCGGCCAGCCGGCCGGCGAGCGAGGCGCCCAGCGCCCCGGCCGCGCCGACCAGCCCGAGCGCGCCGATGGCGCTCGCCCCGAAGTGGTACGGGGACTGGGTCAGGCGCAGCGGCAGCGCGGTCCACAGCAGGTTGAAGGCGGCGAAGCCGAGGGCGCCGAGCAGGGAGCGCCGCACCAGCAGCGGGTTGCCGCGGACCAGCGGGCCGAGCGAGGCCAGCAGGCGGGCGTAGTCCCGGAGCGCGGCCGCGGTGCTCCCCGTGCTCGTCGCGGCCGGCGTGTGCGGTGTGTTCGCTGCGTTCGCCGTGTTCGGTGCGGCCGCAGTGTCCGCCATGTCCGCCGTGTCCGGTGCGGCGGGCGGGCGGCCGGGCAGCACCGCCCGCACCAGCAGGCAGGTGCCCACCATGAACACCGCCGCCAGCCAGTACACCGCGCGCCAGTCCAGCAGCTGGGTGAGCGAGCCGGCGAGCGTACGGCATAGCAGGGTGCCCAGGATGAGCCCGGTCATCACTGTGCCCACCACCTGGCCGCGCTGCTCGGGGTGCGCCATGTCGGCCGCCTGCGGCACGATCACCATCGCGGAGACGGTGACCAGGCCGAGCAGGAAGAACAGGCCGAACAGCCAGGCGCCGGAGGCCAGCGGGATCAGCGCGAGCACCGCCGCGGTCGCGGTGAGCAGTACCGTCAGCAGCCGCCGCCGGTCCAGCGCGTCGCCCAGCGGCACCAGGGCGAACAGGCCGAGCGCGTAGCCGAGTTGGGTGCAGGACACCGCCGGGGTCAGCGACTGCGGGGTGCGGTGCAGGGCGGCCGCCATGCTGGGCAGGATCGGCTGGATGTAGTACAGGTTGGCCACGCACAGCCCGCAGGCCACGGCCAGGGCCAGGATGCGGGCGCTGCGCGGGCCGTGGAAGACGGCGGGCCCGGGGGGAACAAAGGGGGGGGGGGGAGAGGGGGA
>NZ_JBYIRL010000038.1:0-81643 GCF_057708125.1 Actinacidiphila sp. bgisy145 | reverse complement strand
CCCCCCCCCCCACACCCGCGGACCTGCGGTATTCGCCGTTCCGCGCTATCGAGTTGATCGAGTTCACGGAAGTGAACACGATTAAACAACATGTGCGCATCACGGTCCGGCAACGCATCCCCGGGGAGGCGTTGACGCCCTTCTACATGTGGCGTAGAACTACCCTGCGATTGCGATGGCGTTTCATCTTGGTGACTTCTGTTGGAAACGGATCGACGGACAGTGACGCCACGTCAGGGCTCACCCGCCGGATTTCGCCAGCGGTACACCGGATACGCCCACACACACATGGAGGCACCATGTCGGAGGTCGAGTCGTCGGGCAGCACGGGCAGCCCGCTGTCCGCGACCCGCAGGAATCTGCTCAGGGGCGTCGGGGCCGCGGGCCTCACCGCCGCGGGCGGCGGCCTGCTCGCGGCGTGCGGGGGTTCCGACAAGAAGAAGTCGGAGAGCAAGCAGCCCGTTGCGGGCAGCACGGTGACATTCGGGTCGAACTACTCCGACCCGGCTGTCAAGACCGCGTTCGCGGCCCTCACCACCGCGGCCACCGCGGCGACCAAGGTGAAGGTCAAAATCAACACGGTCGACCACGACACTTTCCAGACAAACATCACGAGTTACCTGCAAGGCACCCCGGACGACCTTTTCACCTGGTTCGCCGGATACCGCATGCAGTACTTCGCCGCGCAGGGTCTGGCCGAACCCCTCGACGACGTGTGGGAGAAGATAGGCGGCAACTTCAGCGCCGCGGCGAAAAAGCTCTCCACCGGGCTCGACGGCCACCAGTATCTGGTGCCGATCTACAACTACCCGTGGGTGGTCTTCTACAACAAGAGCGAGTTCGCCAAGCGCCACTACACGATCCCCACCACCTGGGACGAGTACGTCGCGCTGGCGAAGCAGATGAAGAAGGACGGCCTGGTCCCGATCGCCTTCGCCGACAAGGACGGCTGGCCGGCGCTCGGCACCTTCGACATCCTCAACATGCGGATCAACGGGTACGACTACCACACCAAGTTGATGACCCACAAGATCCCGTGGACCGACCAGGGTGTGCACACCGTCTTCCAGCACTGGGCCGAGATCCTGCCCTACACCCAGACCGGCGCCAACGGCCGGCTGTGGCAGGACGCCGCGAAGACGCTGGAGGAGAAGAAGGCCGGCATGATGTTCCAGGGCACCAACCAGGTCGCCGCGCAGTACGTCGCGGACAAGGCCGACCTCGCCGACCTGGACTTCTTCACCTTCCCGGCGATCAACCCGCAGTGGGGCCAGGACTACATGGACGCGCCCACCGACGGGTTCATGCTCAGCAAGAAGGCGAAGAACTCCGACGCCGCCAAGGCGATCCTGGAGTACATCGGCACCGGCGCGGCCGAGTCGACGTACCTCAAGACCGACCAGTGGGACGTCGGCCTGGTCACGGGCCTTCAGGTGCCGACCTACGACGCGATCCAGAAGAAGTCGGTGCAGGAGATCGCCAAGTGCAAGGCGGTCGCGCAGTTCATGGACCGCGACTCGGACCCGGCCATGGCCAACGCGATGATCGCGATCTGCCAGAAGTTCATCGACGACCCGAGCACGTCCAACATCACCAAGCTCCAGCAGAGCGCGGAGAAGCAGGCGAAGGCGATCTACTCCTGATGAGCGCTACGTCCCAGGGGCGTACCCCGGCGGCGGTGTCGGACAAGCCCGCGGACTCCACGTCCCCGGCCCGGCGCCGCCGCCGGCGGTTGCGCACGATGACCGTCCGCGACCGGGTCGTGGTCGCGGTACTGCTCGGCATACCCCTCCTGCTCGACCTGGCCTTCGTCTGGTTCCCGGCGATCGGCACGGTGCTGCTGTCGTTCACCAAGTGGAACGGCGTGGGCAGCCTGCACGAGAAGACCTGCCAGCCGAACATGCCGTCGATCCTCAACAACGGCTGCTGGTACGGCGTGCAGAACTACCACCAGGCCGCCACCATCTACCCCGAGTTCTGGCCCGCGGTGCGGCACAACCTGCTGTGGCTGGCGGTCTTCGTGGTGATCGCCACCCCGCTGGGCATGCTCTTCGCGGTGCTGCTCGACCGCGGTCTGCGCGGCACCCGGATCTACCAGAGCCTGCTCTTCCTGCCCGTGATGCTGTCGCTGGCGCTGATCGGCATCATCTGGGAGTTCGTCTACTCCCAGAACTACGGCCTGATCAACACGGTGATCGGCAGAAACGGCGACAGCAACGCGATCGACTGGCTGGGCAATCCGCACCTGAACCTGTGGGCGGTGCTGCTGGAGGCGACCTGGCGGCAGGCCGGGTACGTGATGATCCTCTACCTGGCCGGGCTCAAGGCCGTCGACCCGACGCTGCGCGAGGCGGCGCTGATGGACGGCGCCAACCCCTGGCAGACCTTCTGGCGGGTGATCTTCCCCGTGATGAAGCCGATCAACATCGTCATCATGGTGGTCACCGTCATCGAGAGCCTGCGCGCCTTCGACCTCGTCTACATCACCAACAAGGGCATCAACGGCCTTGAACTGCTGTCGGTGCTGGTGACCTCGAACATCGTGGGCGAGACGCAGCGGGTCGGCTTCGGCTCCGCGCTCGGCGTGGTGCTCCTGGTGATCTCCCTGGTGCCGATCACGATCTTCCTATATCAAGCGTTCCGCCGGGAGGACACCCCGTGAGCTCCGAGACCCTTACCCGGCCGCAGGCGAAGGAGCCGCGGACCGGCGGCCCCGGCGCCAAGCCGCGGCTGCGCGGGCAGATCGCCTCACAGGCGTTCCTGATCATCGCCTCGGTGCTGTGGATCCTGCCGATCCTCTTCGCCCTCTACGTGGCGGTGCGCCCCTACTCCGACACCCGCAAGTACGGCTACGTGTCGATGCCGCACCACCTGACGTTCAAGAACTTCTCGGACGCCTGGTCGCAGTCGGACATGGGGCACTTCTTCTGGAACTCGGTGCTGATCACGGTGCCGGCGGTGGTGATCGTGCTGGCCCTGGCCTCGGGCGTCGCCTTCGTGCTGGTCCGGGTCAACGTCAAGGCCAACGTGGCGCTGCTGATCCTGTTCACCGCGGGCAACCTGCTGCCGCAGCAGGTCATCATCACCCCGCTCTACCGGATCTACCTGAAGATCCCGCTGCCGCACTTCCTGGCCGACAGCGGGCTGATGTACAACTCGATCTTCGGGCTGATCGTCATCAACGTCTCCTTCCAGCTCGGCTTCTGCGTCTTCGTGCTGAGCAACTACATGAGGTCGATCCCGGGCGAGATGTACGAAGCCGCGCTCGTGGACGGCGCCGGCCTGTGGACGCGGTTCTGGCGGCTGACGGTGCCGCTGTGCCGCCCCGCGCTGGCGGCGCTCGCGACACTGCTGACGACCTGGATCTACAACGACTTCTTCTGGGCGATCACCCTGATGTCCTCGGGCGACAAACGCCCGGTGACGTCGGCGCTGGCCAACCTCCAGGGGCAGTTCGTGAGCAACCAGAACCTCATCGCGGCGGCCGCGATGATCGCGGCGATCCCGACGCTGGTGGTCTACCTCTGCCTCCAGCGGCAGTTCATCGCGGGCCTGTCGCTCGGGTCGAGCAAGGGCTGAGCGCGAAGCCGACGGGCGGGCCGACCGGGGGCTGATCGGGAGCCGGCCGGGAGGCCGGCCCGAAGCGACCCGAACCGGCGCGGAGCCGAACCGGGCGCGTCACGCGCCGTACGCCGCCAGCGCGGCCTGGAGCCTGGGCAGGTCCGGGCCGTGCGCGGCGTTCAGGCCGGTCAGCGCGCTGGTGCGGCGCAGCCGGTAGTCCACCGTGTTCGGGTGGACGTGCAGTTGCTCGGCGGTGCGCCGCCGGTCCAGCCCGCAGGCCAGGAACGTCCGCAGCGTCTCCAGCAGGTCCGCCCGGCCCTCCAGCGGGCGCAGCAGCGCGGCGAGCCGGTCGCGGGCCGGGCTGGGCAGCGTGAGCTGGTACTCCAGCAGCACATCGTCCAGCCGGTACAGGCCCGGCCCGCGCCCGCAGCCGACGGCGACCTGCCGCACCCGGGCGGCCAACCGGGCCGCCCCGGCCACGTCCTGCGGCGGCGCGGCCACCGCCGCGGCGGTCAGCGGCGCGCCGCAGGAGCGCGCCATGTCCCGCAGCAGCCCGGCCAGCCGCTCGAAGTCGGCGTCGGCGTCGGCGGGCGCGGCTGCCTCCGGGTGCGCGGCGGGCGCGGCCGGAATCAGCGCCACGCCCCCGTCGGGCGACAGCGCCGACAGCGCCTCGCCATGCGCCCAGCGGTCCAACTCCGCCCGCATCCGCCGCAGTTTGCGGCCCGCCGCGATGTTCGGATCGACGCCGCGGGCGCGCTCGTCCGGGTGCGGCGCGGCCGCCACGCTCACCACCCAGTAGCGGTCCGGCAGCCGCATGCCCGCCCGCTCGGCCGCCTGCCGCGCCGCGCCCCCGTCCAGCAGCGCCGACAGCAGCGCCTGGCGCGCGCTCTGCCGCTCGCCCAGCGCCGCCTGGCTCTCGGCGATGTAGCCGGCGAAGACCGACTCGGTGACCACGTCGAGGTAGCGCAGCAGCAGCTTCTGCGTGGCGAGCACATCCGCGAGGTCGTCCGGCCCGGCGTCGGCCAGCACCTCGTCCAGGCACTCGTACGCCCCCAGGAAGTACGCCCCGACGACCGCGTCCAGCGGGATGTGCTCCTGCGCGCGGCGCACCGCCGAGCGGTGGGTCAGCTCCAACTGGCCCGCGGTGGGCGGCTGTCCGGTCCGCAGCACCTGGGCGAAGGAGCGGATGCCGCGGACGACGACCGCGGTGATGTCGCCGCGCAGCTGCTCGGCGGGCAGCGAGGCGTAGACCGGTATCCGCTCGGTCAGGCGGGCGACCACCCGCGCGGCCAGTTCGTGGACGGAGGTGACCAGGCGCTTGTCCAGCGGGGTGCCGCCGATGGTGATCGGAGCGGGCGTCGGAGCCGGCGTCGGGGCGGGCGTCGGGGCGGGCGTCGGGGCGGCGGGGCCTGGCTCCGCCGCGGGCTGCGTCGTCACAGGGCACCTCGCGGGTTGCGGGCGCGCGGGTCGGATCGCGGAGCCGTACGCGCCCCGATACGGGACCTTCCACTATTACCTACGGGTAACCCCGGTGTGAAGTGCCGCTCCCGGCTTTGTGCGCGATCACAACCCCGCGGGTGAAAGTCTGCGCCACCGCCCCAGGCTCACCGGCGGCCGGCCCGGCCCATGATGGCGTGGTCCCGTCCCGGCAGACCCGCCGTCCCCGTCCCCCCGGTCCGGCCCACCCGCCCCGCGCGCACCGGACCGCCCCGCGCCCCCGAGCCCGCCGAAACAGCCCCGCACCCCGAGCACCCGAGCACCCGAGGAGAGCCGTGCGCAAGCCCTACGCCCTGGCCGTGACCGCCGCACTCGCCTGCACCTGCACGTTCCTGCCCGCCGCTGCCGCCTCGGCCGCGGCGCCGTCCGCCACCACCGCGCCCGGCTCGACCGTGCCGGACCAGGACCCCTTCTACGCCGCCCCCGCCGGCATCGCCTCCTACCCGGCCGGGGCGATCGTGGACAGCCGCGCCGTGCCGGACGTCAACCTCTTCGGCATCTCCGTGCCGGTGAACGCCTGGCAGATCTCCTACCGCACCAACGACTCGCACGGGCAGCCGGAGTTGGCCGTCACCACGCTGGTGGTACCCAAGGCCGCCTGGACCGGGTCCGGGAAGCGGCCGGTGGTCTCGCTCCAGACGCCCGAGGACAGCGTCGGCACCAGCTGCGCGCCCTCGTACCAGATCGCCACCGGCCAGGATGTGCAGGACGCCGCGCTCGGCGCCCAACTGCTCGCCGCGAACTGGGCGGTGGCGGTGCCGGACTTCGAGGGGCCCAAGTCGGTGTTCCTCGCCGGGCCGCAGGCCGGCCACGCCGTCCTGGACGGCATCCGCGCGGTCAAGGCGTTCAACACCGCGGGCGTCGGCTCCGCCAACCCCTGGGCGCTGGACGGCTATTCGGGCGGCGCCGAGGCGACGGGCTGGGCCGCGCAGCTCCAGCCGTCCTACGCGCCGGACGTGAAGCTGGCCGGTGCCGCGATCGGCGGGCTGCCCTCCGACCCGGCCGCCGTCGGGCGGTACATCGACGGCACCGCATTCGCCGGCTTCGAGTTCGCCGCCGCCTACGGCATCTCCACCGAGTTCCCCGAGGCGGGCATCGCCGGGCTGCTCAACGCCAAGGGCCAGCAGGACTTCGCGTCCATCAAGGGCACCTGCGAGCTGAACATCCTGCCGGCCTACGCCTTCCGCAAGCTCAGCGAAGACACGTCCGTCGCCGACCCCTTCTCCGTCCCCTCGGTCGCGGCCGTCCTGCGCACCAACACCCTCGGCACCGCCGCCCCCGCCACGCCCGTGTACGACTACCACGCCGACACCGACGAGATCGTGCCCGTCGGCCAGGACAACACCACCGTCGACAACTGGTGCGCGGCCGGCGGCACCGTGGACAAGGTCCGCGACCTGCTCGGCGAGCACGCCGAAGAGGTCGCCTTCCGGGCGGTCTCCGTCGAGATCTTCCTGGCGAACCGCTTCGCCGGCAAGCCCGCGGACAACGACTGCTGACATCTCCCCCGCGCCCTCCCCGAACCCTCCCCGCGGCCGGTCGCACCCGTCGATGCCCCACCGGCCGCGGGGGCAGGTCCGCGGGTCCCCGCGGGGTGCCTGCCGGGGCGTAAACCCGTTGCGGGCGGGGGCCGGGGAGCCGAGGATCGGCGGCTGTGACACCTTCCGACGACGCCCGGCCCGCCGCAGACGCCCAGCCCGCCGTGTCCGATCAGTCCGCCGCGCCCCCACAACCCGCCGCGCCCGCGGCCCGACCGGTGGCGCTGGTCACCGGGGTCGGGCGCACCGTGGGGATCGGCGCGGCGATCGCCGCGCACCTGGCCGCGTCCGGCTGGGACCTGGCGTTCAGCTACTGGACGCCGTACGACACGCGGATGCCGTGGGGCGTGGAAGCCGGTGCGGCCGGGGCGGTGGCGGCCCAGCTGGCCAGACACGGCGCGGCCACCGCCGCGATCGAGGCGGACCTCGCCCAGGTAGGCGCCGCTGAGCAGGTGTTCGACGCGGCCGAGCGGCAACTCGGGCCGGTCACCGCGCTGGTGATGTGCCACTGCGAGTCGGTGGACTCCGGCCTGCTGGACACCACCGTCGAGAGCTTCGACCGCCACTTCGCGGTCAACACCCGCGCGAGCTGGCTGCTGGTACGGGAGTTCGGCCGCCGCTTCGCCAGGCCGTACGGCACCGGGCGGATCGTGGCGCTCACCAGCGACCACACCGTGGGCAACCTGCCGTACGGCGCGAGCAAGGGCGCGCTGGACCGGATCGTGCAGGCCGCCGCGCGCGAGCTGGCGCATCTCGGGGTGGCCGCCAATGCCGTCAACCCCGGTCCGGTGGACACCGGTTGGATGACCGGGCAGCTGCGGGCCGAACTCGCCGCGCAGACCCCCCTCGGCCGGCTGGGCACCCCGCAGGACACCGCGGACCTGGTCGGCTTCCTCTGCTCGCCGCGCGGGCAGTGGATCAACGGCCAACTGCTGCACAGCAACGGCGGCCTCGCGTAGCGCGGGCGGCCCGCCTGCCGTCAGGACCGGTAACTGCTCAGCTCCACCAGGTTGCCGTCCGGATCGCGCACGTACACGCTGGTGATCGGGCCGGCCGCCCCGGTGCGCTTGACCGGGCCCTCCTCCACCGCGACGCCGTGCGCGGCGAGTTCGGCGACGACCTGGGCCGGCGGCTCGGCCACGATGAGGCACAGGTCGGCGCTGCCCGGTGTCGGGCGGGCGGCCTTCGGCTCGAACTCGTGCCCCGCCCGGTGCAGGTTGATCTTGCTCTGCCCGAAGACGAGCGCCTTCCGCCCGCCGCGGAACGTCACCTCCGTCATGCCCAGCACGCCGGTGTAGAAGGCGACGGCGGCGTCGATGTCCCGGACGGTCAGCACGAGGTGGTCGAGTCGGTCGACACGCATGGGCCCCTGCACGGTTCCTTCCCGGTACGGCGGCGGCGAACGGCCCGCTGCGGGGCTTGCGGCCGACCCTATCCGCCCAGGCGGGCGCGGCCACGGCCGACCCGCGCCCCACCCGCCGTACGGCCGAATGGAGGGAATTGCCACGCATTCCGGCTAATCGTGGTGCGGGAGGCGCCTGGGCGGGCAGGAGCTAGCCGATCACCAGCACAGCAGCCACACCGACCAGCAGAACGACCGGCCCACCGCCCGTCCCACCAGCGCACATCGAGATCCCCATGACCGTCACCGCCGTCGCCAACCCCCGCGGCCACCCCGGCTACGAGGCGACGCTGCCCTGTGCGCCGCAGAGCGCACGCCCGGCGCGGAGCCTCGTCACGATCGTGCTGAGCGTGTGGGCGCTGGACGACCTCGCCGACGACACCGCGCTGGTGGTGGACGAGCTGGTCGCCAACGCCGCCCGGCACACCACCGGTACGCGGCTGCGGGTGTCGATCACCCGGCCGGGCGGCCGCCTCGTCCGGGTGGCCGTGACCGACCACTCCCCCGAACTGCCGGTGCTGCTGCGCCCCGACGAGCGCGACGAACGCGGCCGCGGCCTCCTGCTGGTGACCGCGCTCGCCACGTCCTGGGGCGCCGTCCCGCTGCGCCGCGGCAAGAAGGTCTGGGCCGAACTCGGCAACCGCCCCTGACCGTCCGCCGCTCGGCCTGGCACCCTGGCCGTCGTGGACCTGCGAACGTATGGCGTGGACGGCCGGCCGTCGGTGACGGTGGACGAGCTGTGCGCGCGCATCGAGGAACGGGACGGCCGTGTCGCGGCGTTCGTCGGCGGCGCGGAGCCGGCTGCCGCCCGGCGGGAGCGGCTGCGCCGCGAACTGGCCGACGTGCACGCGCGATGGCCGGTGCCGGGCGGGCGGCCACCGCTGTTCGGGGTGCCGGTGGCGGTCAAGGACATCGTGCGCGTGGACGGGCTGCCGACGCGCGCCGGGTCGCGGCTGCCCCCGGAGGTGTTCGCGGGGCCGCAGGCGGCCGTCGTGGACCGGCTGCGCGCGGCCGGCGCGGTGGTCGCGGGGAAGACGGTGACCGCGGAGTTCGCGATGAGCGCGCCGGGCCCCACCCGCAACCCGCACGCGCCCGACCACACCCCCGGCGGTTCCAGCAGCGGGTCCGCCGCGGCGGTCGCGGCGGGCATGGTGCCGCTGGCGCTCGGCACGCAGACCGTCGGCTCGGTCGTGCGCCCGGCGTCGTACTGCGGTGTCGTGGGCTTCAAGCCGACGGCTGGCCGCATCCCGACCGGCGGGGTCGTGCCCAACGCGCCGACGCTGGACACCCTCGGGGTGTTCGCCGCGACGCCCGCCGAGGTCGGCGCGGCGGCGGCCGCGCTGTGCGACGGCTGGCGGCCGGTCCGAGGGGCCGCACCCCGCCCACCGGTCTTCGGCGTGCCCGACGGGCCGTATCTGGAGCGGGCCGGGCGGCAGGCGCGCGCCGCCCTCGAACGGCAGGTGGCGGCGCTGGCCCGGGCCGGCAACCAGGTGCGGCGGGTGCCGATGTTCGCCGACTTCGCGGCGGTCGCCGACGACCTGTCCGCCCTCAACCGCCATGAGGCCGCGCGCAGCCACGCCGTGTGGTTCGCGCGGTACGGCGACTACTACCGTCCGCAGTCCGCGGCCACCGTCCGCGCGGGGCAGGCAGTCTCGCCCGCCCGGTACGAGCGGGCACTGCGGGCCCGCGACGCCTTCCGGACCGGGCTGCTCGCCGCGACCGGCCGGGCCGGGGTGGATGTGTGGATCTGCCCAGCCGCCACCGGGCCCGCGCCGCGCGGCCTGTCCGACACGGGCGACCCGGTGATGTGCGGGCCGTGGAGCTTCGCGGGCTGGCCGTCGCTGTGCCTGCCCGCCGGCCGCACCGGCGAAGGGCTCCCGATCGGCTCGCAGTGGGTCGCCCGCCCGAGCGCGGACGAGCAGTTGCTGGCCTGGGCGGAGGCCGGCGCCGCGCTGCTCGCCCCGCCCGGGGAGCCGCCGGCGTACTGAGGCCGCCCGCACTCGTGGTCCGCTCGCCTCGTCCTGCGCCCACCCGTCTTCCGCCCACCCGTCTTCCGCTCACCCGTCTTCCGCTCACCTCGCCGTCCGCGCGCCTCGCCGTCCGCGCGCCCGACGCCTGCTCAGCCGCCCACGTAGGCCGCCAGGTGCTCGCCGGTGAGGGTGGCGCGGGCCGCCACCAGGTCGGCGGGGGTGCCCTCGAAGACGATCCGGCCGCCCTCGTGCCCGGCGCCGGGCCCGAGGTCCACGATCCAGTCGGCGTGCGCCATGACCGCCTGGTGGTGCTCCACGACGATCACGGACTTGCCGCTGTCCACCAACCGGTCGAGCAGCGCGAGCAGATGGGCCACGTCGGCGAGGTGGAGACCGCTGGTCGGCTCGTCGAGGACCAGGACACCGCCCTTGGCGGCCAGGTGCGTGGCGAGCTTGAGCCGCTGCCGTTCGCCGCCGGACAGCGTGGTGAGCGGCTGGCCGATACCGAGGTAGCCGAGCCCGACGTCGGCGAGCCGGGTGAGGACCGCGTGCGCGGCCGGGGTGCGCGCGTCCCCCGCGCCGAAGAACTCCCGCGCCTCGGCCACCGGCATCGCGAGCACCTCGCTGATGTCGCGGCCGCCGAGCCGGTGTTCGAGCACCGACGCCTCGAACCGCCGTCCCTCGCACACCTCGCAGACCGCGGCGACCCCGGCCATCATGGCGAGGTCGGTGTAGACGACGCCGGTGCCCTGGCAGGTGCGGCAGGCGCCCGCCGAGTTGGGGCTGAACAGGGCCGGCTGCACCCCGTTCGCCTTCGCGAACGCCTTCCGGATCGGGTCGAGCAGCCCGGTGTACGTCGCCGGGTTGCTGCGCCGGGAGCCGCGGATCGGGCTCTGGTCGACCGAGACGACGCCCGCGGCGGCGCCCACCGGGCTCTTCGCCAGCGCCCCGTGCACCAGCGAGCTCTTGCCGGACCCGGCGACACCGGTGACCACGACCAGCACGCCGAGCGGGATGTCCACGTCCACGTCCCGCAGGTTGTGCGTCGAGGCGCCGCGCACCGGCAGCACCCCGGTGGGCTCGCGCACCGTCTTCTTCAGCGCCGCGCGGTCGTCGAAGTGCCGCCCGGTGACGGTGCCGGACGCCCGCAGCTGCTCCACGGTGCCCTCGAAGCAGACGGTGCCGCCGGCCGGTCCGGCGCCGGGGCCGAGGTCCACCACGTGGTCGGCGATCCCGATCGCCTCCGGCTTGTGCTCGACCACCAGCAGCGTGTTGCCCTTGTCGCGCAGCCGCAGCAGCAGGCTGTTCATCCGCTGGATGTCGTGCGGGTGCAGGCCGACGGTCGGCTCGTCGAAGACGTAGGTCACGTCGGTCAGGGCGGAGCCGAGCTGGCGGACCATCTTCACCCGCTGCGCCTCGCCGCCCGACAGGGTGTTCGCGGGCCGGTCCAGGGAGAGGTAGCCCAGGCCGATCTCGGTGAAGGCGTCGAGGCTGTCGCCGAGCGCGGTCAGCAGCGGCGCCACCGACGGCTCGGCCAGGCCCCGCACCCACGCGGCGAGGTCGCTGATCTGGAGGGCGCAGGCGTCGGCGATGCTCAGGTCGCCGATCCGCGAGGAGCGCGCGCCCTCGCTGAGCCGGGTGCCGCCGCACTCCGGGCAGGCGGTGAAGGTGGCCACGCGGTCCACGAACGCCCGGATGTGCGGCTGGAGCGTGTCCCGGTCCTTGGCCAGCATCGACGTGCGCAGCTTGGGGATGAGCCCTTCGTACGTGACGTTGACGCCGTTGACCTTCACCCGGACCGGGTCGCCGTACAGGAAGTCCTGCAACTCCTTCGGGGAGAAGTCGCGGATCGGCTTGTCGGGGTCGAGGATGCCGGACTCGGCGTAGACCCGGACGGTCCAGAAGCTGTCGGGCTTCCAGCCGGGGATGGTGAAGGCGCCGCCGGCGATCGACTTCGTGTCGTCGTAGAGCTGGGTGAGGTCGAGGTCGGAGACGGTGCCGCGGCCCTCGCAGTGCGGGCACATCCCGCCGGTGCGCTCGTAGGTCACCTTCTGGGCGGTGCGGGCGCCGCGCGCGACGGTCATCGCGCCGCTGGCGTGGATCGAGGGGACGTTGAAGGCGTAGGCGGACGGCGGGCCGATGTGCGGGTCGCCGAGGCGGCTGAAGAGGATGCGCAGCATCGCGTGGGCGTCGGTGGCGGTGCCGACAGTGGAGCGGGCGTCGGTGCCCATCCGCTGCTGGTCGACGGCGATCGCGGTGGTCAGGCCCTCCAGGACGTCGACCTCGGGCCGGGCGAGGGCGGGCAGGAAGCCCTGCACGAAGGCGCTGTACGTCTCGTTGACCAGCCGCTGCGACTCGGCGGCGATGGTGCCGAACACCAGGGAGCTCTTGCCGGAGCCGGAGACGCCGGTGAACACCGTCAGCCGCCGCTTGGGGATCTCGACGCTGACGTCCTTGAGGTTGTTCGCCCGCGCGCCGTGCACCCGGATCGCGTCATGGGTGTCGGCGGGAGGTGCCGCCGTGCCGGGTCTGCTGGCCGTGCTCATCGATACTCCGTCCGTCCGTCTGTCTATCCGTCTGTCCGTCCGCTCCGCGGAGCCGCCGGCCGGGTCCCGTTGCCGGCTGATCACTCCTGTCCCCGATCCAAGCACCGGGGTCTGACAACGCCCGCTTCGGCCGCTTTTCCCGGGCTTGTCACGGCAGCGGGCGGCGCGACACGCCCGGGGTCGGACATCCCATTTGCGGGCATATGTCCGAACTGTCATTCTGAGGTGAGTCCAAGCCGAACAAAGAGGAGATGATCCCATGGCTTCGGAACTGACCGCCCCGGTCAAGACCACCGCGCTCGCCGCTGAGGTCGAAGGACTGCTCGACTCCGCTGAGGCGGAAGGTATCTACCGCGACACCCGTGAATGCAGTGGCGCGCTCCTGCTCGCCGCACTGCTCCTGATCTCGCCGCCCACCCCGCGCCCGAAGACGGACGCCCGCTGACGCGGCAGGCGACACGTTGGCCGAGCAGCCGCAGGGAGACACCTCGCTGAGCGCTGTGGTCGCCGACATCGCCACGGGAGTCGCGCTCGCCCTGGAGGGCGGGCGCGACTCCTACGCGCTGTCGGGCGTCCTCGCGCAGGACGACCCGGTCGCACTCGCGGCCATCAGGGTCCTGGGGGCGGATGTGCTGGCGCCGTACGCGCCGGCCACCGGTACGACGGCACACATGGACGGCAACGGGCCCCAGGCCACGGCCGGCGGCGGAGCGGAGGGTGCCCGGCTCGCGGACGAGGCGATCGTCCGCAAGGCGCTCGCCGCCTATCCCCCGGCCGCGGACGCCTCCGACGTGTCCGTGTGGAGCTACCGCGGGCTGGTGGAGGCCGCGCGCGCCTTTCTGCCCGGCGGCTCCGGGGCCGCCGCGGGTCCCGGCGGGCAGGACGGCCGACCGGCCGAACCGCGGGCGGGCACCGACTGGTTGCACACCGACCCGTGGCCCAAGCTCGCGCACCGCGCCTCCCAGCTCGGCGCGCTCTCGCTGCCGGGGCTGGCGCCCGCGCTCGCCGAGGGGTTCGCCGCGCGCACCGAGGACCTGGCCCGCGGCTTCGTCCGCGCGGTGCGGCGCCGCGACTGGGTGCAGGCCGCGGGGATCGGCCGCTGGCTGGCCGGGATGCCGGACGTGCCCGACACGCTCGGGCTCGACGCCGGGCTGGTCTATGTGCTGCGGATGAGCGCGGGCGACCCCCGGGTGGCGCTGCACACCGCGGTGGCCCGGCGCTTCCACGGGCGCGGGGTGCGGTGAACGGCGGCGCGCGGACGGGCCCGGGTACGCCGACCCCGGGTCCGGGTGCGCCTGCCGGTTCGCGGGGGCGCGGGCCGGACCGTTCGGCCTTCCCCGCGCGCCCGGGCGCCGGCGGCGAACGCCCGCACGAGGACGCGGAGTTGCTGGACCGGATCGTCACGGCCGCGCTCACCCGGGTCGACGCGATGCGCCCGTCCTTCCGGCTGCCGCCCGACGTGACCACCGACGCCGACCCGAACCTCACCATCAAACCGCTGGGCGAACTGGCCGAGTTGACCGACGTCATCCGCGGCTGCCACCCGCTGCCGGCCGTACGCGCCCTGGCCGACGACCTGTTCGGCTTCACCTGGCAGCAGACCGGTGGCGGTGAGCTGTTCGCGGAGCTGGTGCGCGGCGAGCCGCAGGCCACGTACCCGGTCGAGCTGTACGGCGTGTTCGCGCGGGCCGGGCTGCGGCACCCGGCCGCCGAGGAGCTGATGGCGGCCACCACCGGGCTGCGGCTGTGGCAGCTCGCGCGCGCGGACCACACCCGCACGCTCAACGTGCTCAACGCCGAGCGGCGGGTGGGCGTGCCGGAGCACGCCGAGTTCGCCGCCGTGCTGGCGCGGACCGGCCTGGGCGCCCGCCCCGAGCCATGGGCGCTGGACCTGCGCACCGCGTACGGCGTCACCCATGACGTCTTCCACGTCACCGACTGGGGCCGTGCGCCGCACCGGATGCCCCGGCTCCTCGCCGACTACCTGCGGCTGTGGCTGCCCGCCTGGACCGTGAACTGGGCCGAGGAGCGGCAGTGGGACCTGACCGGGGAACTCCTCGCGGTGGCCGCCTGCATGCCGGGGGCGGCGTACGACCCGGTGGCCTGGCGGGCGCTGGCGGCGGCGCAGCGGCCGGACGGCGCCGTGCCCGAGACCGGTGACGGCCCGCCCGAAGGGAGCCCGCCCGAGGCGGAGTTCACCGGCTGCTACCACTCCACGCTGGTGGCGGCGTTCGCCGCGACACTGGCGCGAACCGCGCCCGCCGCCTGCGCCGGCCCGGACGGCCCGGACAACGCGTACCCGTACCCGTATACGGACCCGGGCCAGCACGCCTCCGCCGCCGTCTCCCCGTCCGCTTCTCCGTCCGCTTCTCCGTCCGCATCCGCCCCCGTCGAGAGCGAGGTCCTGCCGTGACCGCCGCGTCCCCCGCGCTGCTGCACCGTGTCGGCGACCAGGCGCTGGCCTGGCTGCACGCCAACCGGGAGCTGTTCCGCCTCACCGACGTCGACCGCGAGACCGGCCGCGGGCTGGTCGAACGCCTCAAGCCCATCGGCGAGTTGGCGATCAACATGCGGGTGCTGGCCCGCGAGGGCGTCGCCGGTTCGCGGCAGCACGACCTGTCGGTGCGGCTGCTGGACTTCGCCTGGCGGGACCTGCTCGACGGCGGCAACGTCCTGGCCGAGTTGCAGGCGCAGGAGCCGCTGTCCCCGGTGCCGTTGGAGATCTACGGCAGCCTGCACGAACTCGGCCACCGGCACCCGGGGTTGGAGTCCGCGATCGCTCTGGCGCGCACCACCGCGAGCTGGCAGGCCGTCGAGATGCTGCCGACCCGGCGGCTGGGGCTGCTCAACTCGGAGCGCAAGATCGGCCTGGTGCCCAGCGGCGACGTCGAACAGGCCCTGGCCGCCACGTGGCTGGGCCGCACCCCCGAGCCGTGGACGGTGCAGCTGCACATCGCCTACGACGTCACGCACACCGTCTTCCACCTCACCGACTGGGGCGCGGCGCCGGACCGGCTGCCGCCGCGGATCGCCGACTACCTCGCGCTGTACGTGCCCGCGTGGGCGGCGGACTGGGCGGAGTTGGAACACTGGGACCTGCTCGGCGAGCTGCTCGTGCTCGACGCGTGCCTGCCGCGGCCGGTGCTCGACGCGCAGTTGTGGGAGCGGTACGCGGCCGCGCAAGCCCCCGACGGCGCGATGCCGGTCCACCACGGGATGCCCGACGGCAGTCCCGCGGAGGTCTTCGACCTGGTCCACCACCCCACGCTGGTCGCGGCGTTCGCGTCCGCGATGGCGACGTCCCGGGCGATGTCCGCCGGCGCCGCCGCGTGAGCGGGACCGCGGCGCGTACGGGCACCGGGGCCGACGGCCCGGACCTCCACGGCGGCGCGGACCCCGGCACCGGCGCCGACTCCGACCCCGGCACCGACACCGCCACCCGGCTCCGGCAGGCGCTCACCGAGGTCCGGGCGCCCGACGTGGTGCTGGCCGTCTCCCGCGCCGGGCGCCGCACCGTCGCCACCGGCGGCACCGTGCCGCCCGCGCGGCCACGCGAATTGCTCCGCTACGAACTCGGCTCGCTCTCCAAGACGTTCACCGTCCTGCTGCTGGCCGAACTCGCCCGCGAGGGCGTGCTCGGCCTGGACGACCGGCTGGCCGCCCACCTGCCGGGGCTGCGCCTGCCGCACCCCCGCTCCCGCGCGATCACCCTGCGGCACCTGGCCACCCACACCTCCGGGCTGCCCCGGGTGCCGCGCGACCTGATCCCGGGCGCGCTGCTGCACCCGTACACCAACGGCTACGCCGGGTACGACCGCGAGCGGCTGCTGCGCGGCTTCGCCCGTACCCGCCCCGCGCACGCCCCCGGCCGCCACTGGCACTACTCCAACTTCGGGGTGGCGCTGCTCGGCCCGGCGCTGGAGAGCGTCACCGGCACCGGCTTCGCCGCGCTCCTCACCGAGCGCGTGCTGCGCCCGCTGGGCCTGACCGGCTCGGTCGTGGGCCTCGACCCGGACGGCGCGGTCGGCCACTGCCCCGACGGCCGGACCCCGCTGCCGCCCAACGACATGGCGGCCTTCGGCCCGGCCGGCGCGGTCAGCGCCACCCCGGGCGACCTGCTCTGCTACGCCGAGGCGCTACTCTCCCCCGACTCCTCGGCCGCCCCCGCGGCCCTGCGCGCCGCGCTGCGCGACGTCCAAGTGCCGCAGCTGCGGCGCGGCTTCGGGCGCCGCCACACCCACACCCTCACCTGGTACCTCCACCCCGGCCCCGGCGGGCCCCTGCTCTTCCACGCCGGCGCCACCTTCGGCCGCCAGTCCTTCCTCGGCCTCCACCCGGCCACCGCCACCGCCGTCGTCGGCACCGCCACCCGCCACGACCGCACCTGCGCCCTCATCGGCACCTGCTACCGCCTCCTCCACACCCTCGCCACCCCCTCCCCACCCGCCTGACGGGGCGAAGAGGGCCCGGCCCCGGCCCGGTGGGGGCGGGGCCGGGCGGAGGGGGCGGGGTCAGGATTCGTCGAGGGTGATGGCCCAGGAGGGGCAGGTGGCGGCGGCGTCGCGGACGTCGGGCCACAGGGTCTGCGGGGGCTTGGCGTCGAGGAGTTCGACGATGCCGTCGTCCTCCCGCTGGTCGAAGACGTCGGGTACGGCGAGCACGCACATGCCCGAGCCGCAGCATTTCTCCTGGTCGACGTGGATACGCAACGGTGGGGTCCTTCCGCCGGGGGGCACGGGGGGCGCGGTCACCACGCCACGGGGAGTTCGTGGACGCCCAGGATGAGCGTCTCGTTGCGGTAGCGGACATCCTCGAAGGGGACCGCGAGCCGCAGTCCGGGCAGCCGGCGCAGCACCGTGGGCAGCGCGACCTGGAGTTCGAGGCGGGCGAGCGGCTGGCCCAGGCACTGGTGGACGCCGAACCCGAAGGCGAGGTGGCGCCGGCTGCCGGGGCGGGCGAGGTCGAGGCGGTCGGCGTCGGGGAAGACCTCCTCGTCGCGGTTGCCGGCGCTGAGCATGCACAGCACGCCCTCGCCGGCGCGGATGAGGGTGTCGCCGACGGTGACGTCCTCGGTGGCTACGCGCGCCACCCCGCTCTGGATGATGGTGAGGTAGCGCAGCAACTCCTCGACGGCGGCCTGCACTTCGGTGGGACCGCCGTCGCGCATCCGGGCCAGTTCGCCGGGGTTGCGCAGCAGGGCGAGTATGCCCAGGGCCGTCATGTTCGCGGTGGTCTCGTGTCCGGCGACCAGCAGCAGCCGCCCCATCCGGGCGATGTCGGCGTCGGTCAAGTCGCTCTGCTCGGCGACCCGGCTGAGGATGGCGTCGTCCGGGGAGCGCCGCTTGGCGCGGGTCAGGTCGCGGAGGTAGGCGAGCAGTTCGTTCTGCGCGGCGACCACCTCCTCCGGGGTGGACTCGGTGCGCAGGATCGCGCTGCTGCACTGCTGGAAGAACTCGTGATCGGCGTAGGGCACACCGAGCAGCAGGCAGATCACCACCGACGGCAGCGGCAGCGCGAAGTCCGCGACGAAGTCGGCCTCCTGGCGCCCCTTGGTCATCGCGTCGAGCAGGTCGTCCGCGAGCTGCTGGACCTGCGGCCGCATGGACTCGACCTTGCGGATCATGAAGTCCGAGGTGAGCATCCGGCGCAGCCGCGCGTGCTCGGGGTCGTCCATCCTGATGAAGGTGGGCCGGTCGGTGCTGAGCGCCCTGCGGCCGGCGCTCAGGAAGGGGAAGCCGGGCCGGGCGGAGTCCGCGCTGAAGCGGTCGTCGCGCAGGGTGTGGCGGATGTCGTCGTGGCGGGTGATCAGCCAGCAGGACGAGCCGTCCCAGAGGGTGGTACGGGCGACCGGGCGCTCGCGCCGGGCCTGCTGGTAGGCGGGCGGCGGGTCGAAGGGGCAGGTCGCGCGGGCCGCGGGCGCGGCCAGCGGCTCGGGCAGCGGGCCGTACGGGCAGGCGCCGGCGGCGCCCGGGTCGGCCGCCGGTGCGGGGTGCGCGGGCACAAAGGCGCCGGTGGGGGATGCGGGGCTGGGTATCGCTGCGGCCATGGCGGGCTCTCTCCTCCGGGGGTGAGGGTGAGATCTTCGTTCCGTGGTGCGACTGCTGTGGCACATGGGGTAGTTGGCCCCAGCACTAGATGCTCTGAGCAACTAACCCGTAGGTCACGGTAGTTCACGCTCCGTACGGACGGAAGGGCGCTTCGGGCGTTCGGCCGAAACTGTCCCGAAGCCGACGGTGCGCGGCCCGGTGCGGGCGGCGGCGAGCCGGTGCGGAAGGCCCGAGCGAAGAGAACCGGCCACTTCCGCACCCCGGGGCGGCAGCAACCGGAGGCGAACGGCGCGCGCTCCGGCCCGCCCGGAGCGCACACGGCGCCCTGCGTGCGGCCCCGCGCAGCCCTGCCCGGCCACAGCACCGCCGGGTAGATTGCAGGCATGGCAGACATCCGGGGTGGCGTGGCGGACGGAAGCGCGGGCGACGCGGACTACGGGGTGATCGGCGGTGGCTACAGCGACTACCGGCAGCCCGACCCGCGGATCGCACGGGTGCTGGCCGACGCGCTGGGCGGCGCCCGCAGCGTGCTGAACGTCGGCGCCGGCGCGGGGTCGTACGAGCCGGCGGACGCCGAGGTGGTCGCGGTGGAACCGTCCGCGACGATGCGCGCCCAGCGGCCCGCGCACCTGGCACCCGCGATCGATGCCTCCGCCGAGCAACTGCCCTTCGACGACGACCGGTTCGACGCGTCGATGACGACGTTCAGCGTGCACCAGTGGAGCGACGCCGCGGCCGGGCTGCGCGAGATGCGCCGGGTGACCCGCGGCCCCGTGGTCGTCATGACCTGCGACCCGGCGCTCGTCCGGGACTTCTGGCTGTACGCGTACGCACCGCTGGTACTGGACACCGAGGCGCGCCGCTACCCGGCGGTCGAGGCGATCACGGCCGCGCTGGGCGGCAGGTGCACGGTGACACCGGTGCCGATCCCGGCCGACTGCACCGACGGCTTCAACGAGGCGTACTACGCCCGCCCGGAGCGGCTGCTCGACCCCGGTGCCCGGCAGGCGTGCTCGGCGTGGAGCTTCGTGCCGCCGGAGCTGGCCGCGCGGTACACCGGCGACCTGCGCGCGGCCATCGGGTCGGGCGCCTGGGACGCGCAGTACGGCGCGCTGCGCCACCAGCCGTACCTGGACGGGTCGCTGGTGCTGATCCGGTCCGTGCCGGAGCACGGCACGCCCTGACCCGGCGCGGGCCGACCCGGCACGGCACGCCCCGACCCGGCCCCTACGACTACGGCCGGTCGATATGGACGTTTGTCGACTTCACCCGGGCCACGGCCTCCGCCCCGACCTCCAGCCCCAGTTCCTCCACCGCCTCCCGCGTGACCAGGGACACCAGCCGGTGCGGCCCCGCCTGGATCTCCACCTGGGCGGCCACGTCACCGAGCTTGACGGCCGTCACGATGCCCGGGAACGCGTTGCGCACCGACGTGTGCGAGGTGTCCGACTCCGCGTCGGGACTCTGGGCCAGCTCGACGGAGAACGCGGCCAGATCCCGCCCGTCGATGAGCCGGCGCCCGGCCTCGTCACGGTGGGTGGCGACCCGGCCGGCGTCGGCCCAGCGCCGCGCGGTGTCCGGGCTGACGCCCAGCAGCCGCGCCGCCTGGCCGATCGTGTAGGACTGCATGGCGCCAGCGTACGGCGGCCCGCCCGGCGGCGGCGCGGCGCGCACCCGCGGTTTTCTCCCGCGCGCCCGGACCGCGGTGCCACTACGCTGAACTGCATGGACTGCCGAACACATGGACGACAGCACGGGACGGGATGCCGATGACCGAGCCGGACGCCGGCACGCGCCGCGCCGCGCTCCTCACCGTTGACGACGACCCCGGGGTCTCCCGGGCGATCGCCCGCGACCTGCGCCGCCGCTACGGCGAGCGGTACCGGGTGGTGCGGGCGGAATCCGGCCAGGACGGACTGGACGCGCTGCGGGAGATGAAGCTGCGCGGGGACCTGGTCGCGGTGGTCCTGGCCGACTACCGGATGCCGAACATGACCGGCATCGAGTTCCTGGAGCAGGCGATGGACGTGTACCCCGGCGCGCGCCGGGTGCTGCTCACCGCCTACGCGGACACCGGTGCCGCCATCGACGCGATCAACGTCGTCGACCTCGACCACTACCTGCTCAAGCCGTGGGACCCGCCGGAGGAGAAGCTCTACCCGGTGGTCGACGAGCTGCTGGACAGCTGGCTGTGCTCCGACCACCGCCCGGTGCCCGAGACGAAGGTGATCGGACACCGCTGGTCGGCGCGCTCCTCGGGGGTGCGGGAGTTCCTGGCCCGCAACCAGGTGCCCTACCGCTGGTACCAGTCCGACCAGGCCGAGGGCCGGCGGCTGCTGGAGGCCGCCGGGCACGACGGGCTGCGGCTGCCGGTGGTGATCGCGCCGGGCGGCGAGGTGCTGCTGGAGCCGTCCGACCAGGACCTGGCGGTGCGGGTCGGCCTGTCCACCGCACCGGCCGAGGAGTTCTACGACCTGGTGGTGATCGGCGGCGGCCCGGCCGGGCTCGGCGCCGCGGTCTACGGCGCCTCCGAGGGGCTGCGCACGGTCCTGGTGGAGCGCACCGCGACCGGCGGCCAGGCCGGGCAGAGCGCCCGGATCGAGAACTACCTCGGCTTCCCCGACGGCGTCTCCGGCGCGCAGCTCACCGACCGGGCCCGCCGCCAGGCCACCCGGTTCGGCGCGGAGCTGCTCACCGCCTGCGAGGTCACCGCGCTGGAGGTCAACGGTTCGGCCCGCACCGTGCGGTTCGCCGACGGCTCCGCGGTCACCGCGCAGAGCGTGCTGCTGGCCACCGGTGTCGCCTACCGCCGGCTGGAGGTGCCGGGGCTGGCCGAACTCACCGGCCGGGGCGTGTACTACGGCTCGGCGCTGACCGAGGCGGCCGGCTGCGACGGCCAGGACGTGTACATCGTCGGCGGCGCCAACTCCGCGGGCCAGGCCGCCGTCCACCTGGCCCGGCACGCCAAGTCGGTGACGCTGCTGGTGCGCGGGGCGTCGCTGGAGGCGTCCATGTCGCACTACCTGATCCAGCAGATCGCGGCCGTGCCCACCATCGAGGTGCGCACCGGCACGTCGGTCACCGCGGTACACGGCGAGGACCACCTGGCGGGCCTGACCCTGCGCGACGCCGCCACCGGCTCGGACGAGCTCGTCGACGCCCAGCGGATGTTCGTGTTCATCGGCGCCGCGCCGCGCACCGACTGGCTGGACGGCACCGTGCGCCGCGACCGGCACGGGTTCGTGCTGACCGGGCCGGACCTGCCGGCCGGTGACGGGCAGCGGCCGGCCGGCTGGCAGCCGGACCGGCTGCCGTACCACCTGGAGACCAGCGTGCCGGGGGTCTTCGCGGCCGGCGACGTGCGCGCGGAGTCGGCGAAGCGGGTGGCGTCCGCGGTCGGCGAGGGCGCGATGGCCGTGATGCTGGTGCACCGCTACCTGGAGGGGCTGTGACCGACGAACCGCAGCAGACGCAGCAGGCGCGGCAGCGCCCGCTCGACCCGTGCGACCCGGACGAGCTGCGCACGCTCTTCCTGTTCGAGAAGCTCACCCCGGAGCAGCTGGCCAAGCTGTGCCGGATCGGCCGGGTGGAGACCCTCGAGCCCGGCCCGGTCTTCGCCGAGGGCGAGCCGGCCACCTGCTTCTACGTGCTGCTGGACGGCGCGCTGGTGACCTCCCGGAAGGTCGGCGACGACGACGTGGAGGTGGCCAGGACCTCCCAGCGGGGCGTGTACACCGGCGCCTTCCAGGCGTACCTCGGCGACCGGGTGCCGCAGCGGTACACCAACTCGATGCGGGTGACGGCGCCTTCGCGGTTCTTCGTGCTGGCCGCCGACGACTTCGCGCACATCGTCACCGAGTGGTTCCCGATGGCGGTGCACCTGCTGGAGGGGCTGTTCTTCGGCAACAAGTCCTTCCAGCAGGTGGTCAGCCAGCGGGAGCGGCTGCTCGCGCTGGGGTCGCTGTCGGCGGGGCTGACCCACGAGCTGAACAACCCGGCCGCCGCCGCGCTGCGGGCCACCTCCGCGCTGCGCGAGCGGGTCGCCGGGATGCGGCACAAGCTGAAGATCCTGGCCGGCGGCCCCTACCGGCAGGCCGACCTGGACACCCTGGTCAGCGTCCAGGAGCGGGCCGCCGAGCGGGTCGCGAAGGCCGAGCAGCTCAGCCCGATGGACGCCTCCGACCGCGAGGACGCGATCGCGGACTGGATGGACGCGCACGGCATCGCCGGCGGCTGGGACCTGGCACCGGCGTTCGTGCAGGCGGGGCTGGACGAGGAGTGGCTCGACCAGGTCGCCGCGGCCGTCGACGGCAAGGTGCTGGAGAGCGCGGTGCGGTGGCTCAACTACACCGTCGAGACCGAGCTGCTGATGAACGAGATCGAGGACTCCACCTCCCGGATCTCCGGCCTGGTGGGCGCCGCCCGGCAGTACTCCCAACTGGACCGCGCGCCCTACCAGGTGGTCGACGTCCACGATCTGCTCGACAGCACCCTCCAGATGCTCGCCGGGAAGATCGGCGCGGGGGTGCAAGTGGTCAGGGAGTTCGACCACACCCTGCCGCGCGTCCCCGGCTACCCGGGCGAGCTGAACCAGGTGTGGACCAACCTGGTGGACAACGCGGTGGCCGCGATGGACGGCGCCGGCACGCTCACCGTGCGGACCTCGGCGGAGCACGGCAGGCTGGTGGTGGAGTTCCGCGACACCGGTCCCGGTGTGCCGGCGGAGATCCGGCAGCGGATCTTCGAGCCGTTCTTCACCACCAAGCCGGTCGGCCAGGGCACCGGCCTCGGCCTCGACATCTCCTGGCGGATCGTGGTCAACAAGCACCACGGCGACCTGAAGGTCGAGTCCGAGCCGGGCGACACCCGCTTCCGGGTGTACCTGCCGCTGAACACGCCGGAGGCCGGCCAGGACACTGAGGAGGAGACCGTATGACCCCGTCGGACGACATGGGCGCACCCGGCGACTCCGGGGCCCCCGCGATCGACCCCGCGGTGCCGCCCAGCGGCACCGGCTGCGCGAGCTGCGACGCGGACGGCGGGTGGTGGTTCCACCTGCGCCGGTGCGCGGCCTGCGGCCGGATCGGCTGCTGCGACTCCTCGCCGGGCCAGCACGCCAGCGCGCACGCGGCCGCCACCGGCCACGACGTGGTGCGCAGCTTCGAGCCGGGCGAGGACTGGTTCTGGGACTACGCCAGGGAGCAGTACGTCGAGCAGGGCCCGCAGCTGGCGGCGCCGCAGAGCCACCCGGCCGACCAGGGCGTGCCGGGGCCGTCGGACCGGGTGCCGCCGGACTGGCGCGACCGGCTCAACCAGTAGCGCGCACCCGGTGCGGGCGGCGGTGCGACGCCGCCGCCCGCACCGCCGTTCAGTCGCCCAGCACCGGCAGCAGCTCCGGCAGGTGCCCGTCGGAGGCGAGCGCCGCGTCGATCCGCTCCTGCGGCACCTGCCCGTACAGGGTGGTGCGCGGGCGGGAGGGGCGGCCGGCCGCGTCGGCGATCGCGACAAGGTCGCGCACCGAGCGGTAGGACCCGTAACGCGAGCCCGCCATCCGGGAGATGGTCTCCTCCATCAGGGTGCCGCCGAGGTCGTTGGCGCCCGAGCGCAGCATCTCCGCGGCGCCCTCGGCGCCCAGCTTCACCCAGCTGGTCTGGATGTTGGGGATGTGCGGGTGCAGCAGCAGCCGCGCCATCGCGGTGACCGCGCGGTTGTCGCGCAGGGTCGGGCCCGGCCGGGAGATCCCGGCGAGGTAGACCGGCGCGTTGGTGTGGATGAACGGCAGCGTCACGAACTCCGTGAACCCGCCGGTGCGTTGCTGGATCTCGGCGAGCAGCCGCAGGTGGCCGAGCCAGTGGTGGGGCTGGTCCACGTGGCCGTACATCATCGTGGACGAGGAGCGGATGCCCAGTTCGTGCGCGGTGCTGACCACCTCGACCCAGGTCGCGGCGGGCAGCTTGCCCTTGGTGAGCACCCAGCGGACCTCGTCGTCCAGGATCTCGGCCGCTGTGCCGGGGATGGTGTCGAGCCCGGCCTCCTTCGCGGCCGTCAGCCAGTCCCGGATCGACATGCCGGTGCGGGTCGCGCCGTTGACCACCTCCATCGGGGAGAAGGCGTGCACGTGCATGCCCGGCACCCGCGCCTTGACCGCGCGCGCGATGTCGAAGTAGGCCGAGCCGGGCAGGTCGGGGTGGATGCCGCCCTGCATGCACACCTCCACCGCGCCCACCTGCCACGCCTGTTCGGCCCGGTCGGCGACCTGGTCCAGGGAGAGGGTGTACGCGTCGGCGTCGGTGCGGCGCTGGGCGAACGCGCAGAAGCGGCAGCCGGTGTAGCAGACGTTGGTGAAGTTGATGTTCCGCGTCACGATGTACGTCACGTCGTCGCCGACGGTGTCGCGGCGCACGTCGTCGGCGATCCGGCACAGCGCGTCCAGCGCCGGGCCGTCGGCGTGCAGCAGGGCCAGGGCCTGGGCGTCGGTCAGCCGCGTCGGGTCGTCGGCGGCCACCGACAGCGCCTGCCGGACGTCGGCCTCCACCCGGTCGGGCACCAGCCCGGGCGCGGCCTGTTCGCGCAGGCTCGCCCAGTCGCCGTACACGTCGTCGAAGTCGTCGCGCCGGTCGGCGCTGCGGCCGTGGGTGTCGATGGTGCGGTGCAGGTCGGTGCGCCCGCCGGCGGCGGGGAAGGCGTCGTCGGGCTCCTGCCAGGGCAGGCCCTGCGGCCGGACGTCCTCGCGGGCCAGGCCCGTCGCGGGGTCGGCGAGCGCGGTGACGTGGGGCAGCAGACGCGGGTCGAGCCAGGGCTCGCCGCGGCGGATGTACTCCGGGTAGATCGTCAGCCGCTCCTTGAGGGTGTAGCCCGACTCGGCGGTGCGCGCGGCCAGTTCGTCGATCTGCGGCCAGGGGCGCTCGGGGTTGACGTGGTCGGGGGTCAGCGGTGAGACGCCGCCCCAGTCGTCGATCCCGGCGGCGACGAACCTGCCGTACTCGCCGTCGACCAGGTTGGGCGGTGCCTGGATGCGGGCGGCGGGACCGAGCACGATCCGGGCCACGGCGATGGCCGCGGCGAGTTCGCCGAGTTCCGCGTCGGGCATGCCGCGCATCGCGGTGTCCGGCTTCGCGCGGAAGTTCTGCACGATGACTTCCTGGATGCCGTGGTACTGCCGGGCGGTGCGGCGGATCGCGAAGAGCGCCTCGGCCCGCTCGGTGTACGTCTCCCCGATGCCGATCAGGATGCCGGTGGTGAACGGCACGTTGGAGCGGCCGGCGTCCTCAAGCACCCGCAGCCGGACCGCGGGTTCCTTGTCCGGCGAGCCGTGATGCGGGCCGCCGGGCTCCGACCACAGCCGGGTGGCGGTGGTCTCCAGCATCATGCCCATCGACGGTGCGACGGGCTTGAGGCGCGCGAGGTCGGTCCAGCCCAGCACACCGGGGTTGAGGTGCGGCAGCAGCCCGGTCTCCTCCAGCACCCGGACGGCCATGGCGCGCACATACGCGAGCGTGTCGTCGTAGCCGTGCGCGTCCAGCCACTCGCGGGCCTCGGGCCAGCGGTCCTCCGGGCGGTCGCCGAGGGTGAACAGCGCTTCCTTGCAGCCCAGTTCGGCGCCGCGCCGGGCGATGTCCAGCACCTCGTCCGGGGACAGGAACATCCCCTCGCCGGCCCGCCGCAGCTTGCCGGGCACCGTGACGAAGGTGCAGTAGTGGCAGGTGTCGCGGCACAGCCGGGTCAGCGGGATGAAGACCTTCCGCGAGTACGTGATCACGCCGGGGCGGCCGGCGGCGGCCAGTCCGGCGTCCCGGACCCGGCCCGCGATGTCCGACAGCCGTTCCAGGTCGGCGCCGCGCGCCTGGAGCAGCACGGCCGCCTCCGCGGCGTCGAGGGCGACCCCTTCCGCCGCGCGGTGCAGCGCGCGGCGCATCGCGTTCGCCGTCGGCCGGCTCTCCGTCCCCGCGGCGGCGGGCTCTTCAGGTTCACGCGTCGTCATTGTTCGAGCATAAGCACACCGGCCGTTGTACATCCGGCGCCCCCGGTGCCCCGGCGGCGTCGCTACGCGTGCTGATCGCCGGCCGCGGCGGCCGCGGCCGCCGTCACCCGCGCCAGCAGGGCCTTCTTGTCGGGCTTGCCGCTGGGCGCGACGGGTACGGTGTCGAGCACCGTGACCGTGGCGGGCACGGCGTCGGCGCCGAGTGCGGCGCGTACGGCGGCACGCAGTTCGCCGGCGGCGGGCGGCCGGCCGGGCGCGCGCGGGACGACGAAGGCGTGCGGGGCCTCCCCGGTGCGCTCGTCGGGCGCGGCCACGACGTAGGCCTGGTCGACGTCCGGGTGGTCGGCGAGCGCGGCCTCGATGGCGGCGGTGTAGTAGAGGATCGCGTTGACGAAGACGACCTCGCGGGCCCGGCCGAGCAGGCGCAGGAAGCCGTCCTCGGCGAGGGTGGCGAGGTCCCGGGTCCTGATCCAGCCGTCCTGGACGACCTCGCGGGTCTGCTCCGGGTCCCGCCAGTAGCCGGACATGGCGCCGGCCGAGCGGACCCAGACCTCGCCGGGGGCGCCGGCGGGCACCTCGCGCCCTTCGGGGTCGCGCAGCGAGATCGCCACGTCGGGCATCGGGCGGCCGACGGAGTCCTGCACCGCGGCGCCGTGGCGGGCCTGGTCGCCGGGGGTGAGCAGGGCGAGCATGCCGGCCTCGGTCTGGCCGTATCCCTGGTGGACGACCGGGCCGAGGAGTTCGGCGGCCTCGGCGAGGCGGTGCGCGGGCAGCGGCGAGCCGGCCACCAGCAGCACGCGCATGCTGCTGGTGTCGACGTCCTCGGTGCGCAGGGTCTCCAGCACCTGGTACAGCCGCGGGACGGTGCACAGGCAGGCGGTGACGCGGTGGCGCTGCCAGGTGTGCGGGAAGGAGACCGGGGGTTCGGGGATGATCGCGGTGCCGCCGCTGAGCAGGCACAGCGCGAGGTGTTCGAGCATGACCGCGCTGGTGAGGGTGCCGAAGACGAGGAACCGGCGGTATCCGGCGGCGAGTTCGCGGGCGGTGTCGCTCCAGCGGTCGGCCGGCTGCCAGGACCAGTGGCCGGCCAGGGCGCGGTAGGTCTGGGCGCAGCCCTTGGGGTGGCCGGTGCTGCCGCTGGTGAGGGTGATCAGGGCGACGTCGTCGGGGCGGCCGCGGGCGACCAGTCCGGCGCCGGGCGCGCCGTCGTACGGTGCGCCGGGCGCGGGGGTGCCGTCGTCGTGGAGGGCGGCGCGGGGGGTCGCGGCGCGGGCGCCGTCGTCGCGGGTGCCGTCGTCGCGGGTGCCGTCGTCGTGGATGCCGCCGTCGCCGCTGCGGCCGTCGAGCAGGTCGCGTTCGACGTCCAGGACGGCGGCGCCCGCCGCCTTGGCCGCGTCGGCGAGCGGTTCGGTGCGGGTGGTGTCGTCGACCAGGACGGCGTCGATGTCCTGGGCGAGCACATGGTGGAGCTGAGCGGGCGTCAGGCCCGGGCGCAGCCCGGTGACGCGGCAGCCGAGCAGGTGGGCGGCGATCTGCGCGGCGAAGCCCGCGGGGGTCACGGCGGTGGTGAGGGCGACCCCGCGGCCCGGGCCGAGTCCGGCGGCGGCCAGGCGCTCGGCGCAGGCCCGGACGAGGGCGAGCACCCGGCCGCGGCCGACCGGCCGGGTCCGGAACTCGAATGCCGGAGTGTCCGGGTCGTGGGCGAACGCGTCGATCAGGGCCTGCGGAAACGGCGATTCGGCCGGATTGTTCATCGTCCCCTCCGATCCGCGCGGCCGGCCCGGCAGGCATTTCGGCCACGGGCAAGCGGGTAAACCGCCTCGGCGGCGCACGGGCATTGCGGAGGCGCCGGCGGGTGCGCACTCCTGGTCGTTGGCGACATTATCCGCACGACAGCATTTCCAATCTCGCAAAGCCATGTGACATGGATCACATCAGGAACCCTGGAGCGATCCTTGAAACATCAATTATGGTGTTGAACCCGTCGGGACAACCGGGAGGAAGAATGTCCGGAGAAGAGCGGATCGACTACCTTGTGGTAGGCGCAGGGCCAGCCGGAATCCAGGCCGCATATTTCCTCGAACGCGCCGGCCGCGATTATCTCGTGGTGGAGGCAGGCACGGCGCCCGGCACCTTTTTCACGAAGTTCCCGCGGCACCGGACCCTGATATCCAGCAACAAGGTGCACACCGGCTGGGACGACCCGGAACTGAATCTGCGCACGGACTGGAACTCGCTGCTCTCGGAGGAGAGCAGCCCGCTCTTCACCGAGGTCACCTCGCGCTACTTCCCGCCCGCGGACGACTTCGTCGGCTACCTCGCGGACTTCGCCCGCACCCACGAACTGCGTATCCGCTACCACACCCGCGTCACCCGGATCAGTCGTGAGGCGGCCGCCGGAAGCGCCGCGGACGGCGCCGCCCCGCGCGGGGACTTCCTCGTCCACACCGCGGACGGCTCGCTGCTGCGGGTGAAGCGCCTGATCATGGCCACCGGGGTGACCCGCCCCTACATTCCGCCGATTCCCGGTGCCGAACTCGCCGAGCAGTACAGCGACGTCTCGGTCGACCCGGACGACTTCACCGACCAGCGGGTGCTGATCGTCGGCCGCGGGAATTCCGCGTTCGAGACCGCCGACAATCTCATCGAGCGCGCCGCCGTCATTCACGTCCTCGGCCCCGGATCGCTCAAGCTGGCCTGGCAGACCCACTTCGTGGGCCACCTCAGGGCAGTCAACAACAACTTCCTGGACACCTATCAGCTGAAGTCGCAGAACGCCCTGCTGGACGGCGAGATCGCCTCCATCAAAAAGTCGGAATCGGACGGAAAATACCATGTCGCGGTGAAGTTCGTCCGGGTGAACGAAGTAGTCAAGGAAATATCCTACGACCGCGTGATCATGGCCACCGGATTCCGCTTCGACGCGTCGCTCTTCGACGAGGAGTGCCGGCCGGAACTGACCATCAAGGACCGCTTCCCCGCGCAGACCGATGCGTGGGAGTCCACAAATGTACCCGATGTGTATTTCGTGGGAACCATCACCCAGGCCCGCGACTTCAAGAAGTCCACCAGCGGCTTCATCCACGGCTTCCGCTACGGCGTGCGGGCGCTCAGCCGGGTGCTGAACAGGCGCTACCACGACGAGCAGTGGCCGCACACCGAACTGCCCGCGAACGCCGAGGCCGTCGCCGACGCCGTCGTCACCCGGATCAACCGCACCTCGGCGCTCTGGCAGATGTTCGGCTTCCTCGGCGACGCCGTCCTCGTCGGCCCCGACGCGGTCGGCTACTACGACGAGGTGCCCGTCGACCACCTCCACCGGGCCGTGGGCGAGGGCGAGTTCGGGCCGGTCGACCACTACCTGACCGTCACCCTGGAGTACGGCGCCGACCACGACAAGGTGAACCCGTTCGACGTCACCGTCAACCGCCTCTCGCAACAGGACACCGGCGGGCTCGACAGCCGCTACCTGCACCCGGTGGTCCGGCTGTGGCAGGACGGGAAGCTGCTCACCGAGCACCACCTCACCGAGAACCTGGAGAACGAGTGGGACAGCGAGGACGTGCACCGCGCGCCCCTCGTCCGCTTCCTGGCCACCCACCTCTTCCCCGCGGCGCCCGCCGAGGAGCCCGCCGCCGCGCAGACGCCGTGACCGCGCAGCCGCCGCCGGAGGCCCTCGAGGAGCTGCACCGCAAGGCGCTGGTCCAACTCGACCCCGTCCACCGGGACTTCTTCGAGGGCGGCGCCGGCCGGGAGCGAGCGCTCACCGAGAACGTCCGCGCCTTCGGCCGCCTCGCCCTGCTGCCCCGGGTGCTGCGCGGCGCCGGGCCCCCCGACACCGCGGTCGAGCTGCCCGGCGCCCGCGCGGCCACCCCGGTCCTGGTCGCCCCCACCGCCTTCCACCGCCTGGCGCACCCCGACGGCGAACGGGCCACCGCCCGCGCCGCCGCGGCCGCCGGCACCGTGCTGATCACCTCCATGGCGGCCACCACCGCCGTCGCCGACGTGGCGGCGGCCGCCCGGGAGGTACGGCAGGACGCGGCGGTCTGGTTCCAGCTCTACCTGCAACCGCGGGCGGAGGTCACCGACGCGCTGGTGCGGCGGGCCGAACAGGCCGGCTGCACCGCGCTGGTGGTCACCGCCGACTCCCCCGTCTTCGGCCGCCGCGGCCGCGACGACCGCAACGGCTTCCACGACCTGCCGCCGGGCTACGCCGCGGAGAACATGCGCGGCCTGCCCGGGGCACCGCCCGGCGGCACCCTCGACATCGCGATGAGCCCCGGGCTGTCCTGGCGCGACCTGCGCCGGCTGCGCACCCGCACCGAACTGCCGGTGCTGGTCAAGGGAGTCCTGCACCCCGACGACGCCCGGATCGCGGTCGACGAGGGCGCCGCGGGGGTGATCGTCTCCAACCACGGCGGCCGGCAGCTCGACGCCGCGCCCGCCACCGTCGAGGCGCTGCCCGCGGTGGTCGACGCCGTCGCGGGCCGCGTCCCGGTGCTGCTCGACGGCGGGATACGGTCCGGCGCCGACGTGGTGACCGCGCTCGCGCTCGGCGCCACCGCGGTCGGCGTCGGGCGCCCCGTGCTGTGGGGGCTGGCCGCCGAGGGCGAGGCCGGCGTGGCCCGGGTACTGGCGGAGCTGGCCGGGCAGACCGCGCACGTGCTGGCACTGTGCGGGGCCCGCGACCGCACCGACCTGGACCGCGGCCAGGTGGTCGTCCGCGGGCGGCTGCCGGGGGTGGGGCTGGGATGAGGCCGAGCATCGTACGGCGGCTGACGGTCGCCGCCGCGGCCACCGCCGCCGCCCTGTCCAGCCCGTACTGGCTGCCGAAGTCCCTGGTCGCCCTGCGCGTCAAGGTGTTCGAGAAGGTCAACGGGCCCGAGGGCGTCATCGTCCCCAACGAGCAGGTCGGCCCCGAGCGGTTCGCCGAGCTGTACGCGCACCCCGCCGCCGACGGGCGCAGCAAGGGCGCCGGGCTGTCGGACCTGTTCTGGTACTGGCTGTCCCCCGGGCCCGAGGTGCACCAGGAGCACCTGGAACCCGGGCCGCGCTACGACGCGGTGGCCCGGACCACCACCGCGATCCTCGCCGGGTCCAGCGCCGAGCTGTCCGCCGCCGCGGCCCGCTGCACCGCACGCGTCCTGGACGGCCACCTGCCGCCCGCGCGGCCGGGAACGCGGGGCCACCGGGCCCACCTGGTGCGGCTGCGCGACCTGATGATGCCGGTCTGGGCCGACTTCTTCCACGAACTGGTCTTCCACGAGCCGTGCCCGCCCGACGCGCGGCGCCTGATCGTCGGCAACGCCGAGGACGTCGTCAACTCCCTGAAGAACACCCGCCTTCGGCACATGCGCCGCCGCACCCGGCTGACCCGCTACCTGCTGCGCCGGCTGGCCGCGGGCGACCTGCCGCACGACCTGCCCGCCGAACTCGCCACGCCGCTGGACCGCGCGCACTACCTCCAGGGCGCCTTCTTCAACACCGCCGTCGTGCAGATGTCGGAGGCGATGGCGCACCTGCTGCTGGTGCTCGCCCAGCACCAGGACGTCCAGCAGCGCCTGGCCGCGCACCCGGACGACGACCGCGACCTGGGCAACGTCATGAACGAGACGCTGCGGCTGTACCCGCTGTTCGGCATCGCGCACCGGATCACCGGCGCCGACATCGACCTCGGGGACGGCGCCGGCTACCCGGCCGGCACCGTGCTCTGCTTCGACTACCCCGCCTACCACGCCACCGGCTACACCGACCCGGACGTCTTCGACCCCGGCCGCTGGGACCGGCTGTCGGTGAAGGACGCGCACCACATCCCGTTCGGGGTCGCGGCCAACCGGCCCTGCCCGGCATGGCGGTTGGCACCGCTGGTGATGCGCGCCGCCACCCGGGAGGTGCTGCGCCGCTTCACGCTGCACTCGTCGGTCTCCCACACCCGCTCCATCCCGCACCGGGCGCCCTGCCTGCTCGTCCCCCGCGACCGCGCGCTGCCCCGGCACCGCAGGAACGCGGCGCTGGCCGCGCTGCGGGTCCGCGACCGCTGGGAGGACGTGGGGCGCAGCACCCTTCAGTTCGTGCTCGGCACCTGGATGGTGGTGGACGCGCGGCGGCTGCGGATGGCGGAGAACTGGTTCGCCGAGCACGACACGCAGGGCCGCCCGCTGCCCCCGCCGCCCGGCGAAGCACCGTCCGCCGATCCGCAGTCCGCCGATCCGCAGCCCACCGCACCGCCGCAGTCCGCCGCCGAACCGCCGTCCGGCGGGGCTGCGCCGGGCTGCCCGTACCACCGCCGCGGCTGAGCCCGCCCGCACCGCGGCGCGCACTCCCCCACACCGTCCCCGCCGAAGGGCCGTTCCCCATGTCGACCACCGAACTGGGTACCGCTTTCCTGCTGGCCGTCGTCGTCATCCTGGTGCTGTGCCGGCTCGTCGCGCTGCTGCTGCGGCCGCTCGGCCAACCCCCGGTCGTCGCCGAGATGATCGCGGGCGTGCTGCTCGGACCGTCGGTCCTCGGGCTGGTGCTGCCCTCCGTGGAGCACCACCTCTTCCCCGCCGACCTGCGCCCGATGCTCTACGTCACCGGCCAACTCGGCCTGGTGCTCTTCATGTTCCAGTCCGGCTACGACTTCCGGCTGGAGCGGATCAAGCCGGTCGCACGGTCGGCGGCGCTGATCTCCGCGGCGGGCAGCGTGACCCCGCTGCTGCTCGGCGCCGGGCTGACCTGGGCGGTGCACGGCTCCGTGGACACCTCGCCGCCCGGGGTGCCGCTGCACGTCACCGTGCTGTTCGTCGGCGTCACCCTGGCGATCACCGCCTTCCCGATGCTCGCGCGGATCATCACCGAGAACGGCCTGTCCGGCACGTCCTTCGGCACCATCTCGCTGGCGGCCGGCGCGATGGACGACGTGGCCGCGTGGATCATGCTCGCCGGCGTGGTCAGCCTCGCCCGCGGCAGCGCGCACGCCGTGCTGCTCGCCGCCGTCGGCGCCGCCGGACTGGTCGTCCTGCTGGCCGCTTTCATCCGGCTGCGGCAGCCGCTGCTGACCGCCACCGAGCGGATCGGCGACGAGCAGCTCCTACTCGCGGTCCTGCTGCTGCTCTGCCTGGCCGCCTGGTACACCGACCGGGTCGGCCTGTACGCGGTGTTCGGCGCGTTCAGCCTCGGCGCCGCCTTCCCGCGCTCGCCGCGGATCGACCGCACCGTCGAGGCGACCGCGCCGCTGAGCCGGGCGCTACTGCTGCCGCTGTTCTTCACCTACTCGGGGCTCAACACCGACACCGGCCTGCTCAGCGACCCCAAGCTGCTGCTGTTCGCGGTGGGCTGCACCGCCGCGGCGGTCGTCGGCAAGTTCACGGCGTGCTGGGCCGCCGCCCGGCTGGGCGGGCAGCCGCCCGCGGTCGCGCTGCGGATCGGCACCCTGATGAACGCCCGCGGCCTGATGCAGCTCATCGCGATCAACGTGGGCCTGTCCGAGGGCATCGTGTCGCCCTCGATGTTCACGGTGCTGGTGGTCGTCGCGGTGGTGACCACGGTGATGGCCACGCCGCTGCTGCGGCTGTGGGACCGGCGCGACGGCGGGGTGTACGACGCGCCGCCGCCCGGCGGTGAGGCGGGCGGCCGTACGGTTGCGGAGGCCGGTGCCCCGGTCGGCGTGGCGAGGGCGGCGGAGGGCGGCACCGCCTGACCTGCCCCGACCGCCCGACGCGCGGACCCGGCCCGAAGCGCCTTTGCCTCACGGGCAAGTTTTTTGCCCGTGAGGCACATCCTGCTGTTCCATGGAGGCATGGACCCCGCGACCGCCACCCCCGACGCCGCTCCCGCGGCCGGTGCCGACGCCCCGACCCTGGCCCCGCGGCTGCGTGACCGCCGGCGCGCGGGCGGTCTCACCCTGGAGGCCGCGGCCCACCGCGCCGGCCTCTCGGCAGCGCATCTGTCCCGCCTGGAGTCCGGCCTGCGGCAACCGTCGCTGCCGGTGCTCCTCGGGCTCGCCCGCCTGTACGGCACCACCGTCTCCGACCTGCTGGGCGAGACGGCCGCCGAGCCCGACCCCATCGTACGCGGCGCCGCCATGGCCGCGGTGCCCGCGGGGGGCTGGACCTACCGGCGGGCCGGCGGCACCGGGCGGGCCATGCAGGCGCTGCGCGTCCATGTGCCCGCCCACGCCCAGGGCGGCCTGGTGCGGGTGCACCCCGGCGAGGAGTGGCTGCACGTCACCGCCGGGGTGCTCGAACTCTCCCTCGGCGACCGCGACCACACACTCGGCGCCGGGGACTCCGCGCACTTCGACTCGCTCGTACCGCACCGGCTGGCGGCCGGCGGGCCGGCCGGCGTCGACCTGCTCTTCGTCCACACCCTCATGCAGAGCGAGACGTCGGCGCTGTGCGTCGTGCCGAACGGGCCCGCCACCCCCCGAGGAGGCCGTTCATGAACGCGAACCCCGCCGAGCCGCGCGTCCAGCCCGGAGCCGGACAGCCCGGCCCCGAGCAGTCCGGCCCGGGCCCGGACCAGCCGCCGGCCCCGCCAGCGCCACCCGCCCCGGCCGCAGCGCCCGTACCCGAACCGGTGCCCGTCCTCGTGGTGACGCCCGAGCCCAGCAGCACCGAGAAGCACAAGGAGCGCGCGGTCGTGCTGCGCGTCCTGATCTACGTCGCGGTGGCGCACTTCATGGCGTTCTTCCTGTGGCTGATGTTCGCGGTGATCGGCAAGCGCTGATCCCCGGCGGGACCCTTCGGAAAGGACCCCGCGGCCGGCTCAGCTCGCGAAGACCGCCACCTCGCCCACCTGCGCGGCCGGCCAGCCGGTGTTGGCGGTGAAGTCCAGCCGCAGGTAGCGGGTGGTGGCCGCGGCCGGCAGCGTGAGCGTGGCGGTGTTGCCGGCGGCCGGGTCGAACGCATACGCCGCGGCACCGGCGAGCTGGGTGAACGCCGTACCGTCGGTGCTGCCCCGCACCGACAGCGTCTGCGTACGGGCGCTCCACGCGGCGGCGGGCGGCAGGGACAGCACGATCCGCCCCACCGCGACCGGCGCGCCGAGGTCGACCTGGAGCCACTGCGGGAAGGCGCCGTCGGCCGACTCCCAGTAGGAGTCCGGGTCGCCGTCGGTGGCGTGGGCGCAGACGTAGTCCTGGGTGTGGCTGCTCTCCGCGGTGGCGCGGTGCAGCGCGAGGTTCCCGCCCGCCGGGGGTGTGCCGCCCCCGTCCGGCACCGGTTGCGTGGGGCGGGTGGCGGTGAGCGCGAGCTGCCCTTTGAGCATGCGGCCGCCGTCGCCGGTCAGCCGCAGGTAGTAGTCCGCGGAGCAGGCCGTGCCGTCCTCGTCGAGCGCGAGGAACCCCGAGTCCGCCGGCACCCACTGCTGGCTCTCGGCGGTCTTGGCGATCTGGTTGCCCTCGTTGAACTCGTCGAACATCGAGATGTAGACGCCCTGCACCCCGGCCCGGACCATGTTGTAGAACTGCCTCCACATGAAGTCGCCGTGGGCGCGCTGGCGCAGGGTGACCGCGCCGGGCAGCACGCAGGGCTGGTAGTCGATGCCGTGGGCCGCGCACTCCGCGAGGTCGGGCACGGTGGCGACGTTGTAGAAGTTGTCGGCGTCCGCGACGTTGCCGATCCGGCCGACCATCCAGGGCGAGAGCATGTCGAAGGCGTGGTAGACGTCCGAGAAGCCCGGCCGCGAGTCGCGGTCCCCGGTGCGCCACCAGGTCGGCACCCCGCCGATGACGTAGCACCCCTGGTTCTTGAACCAGTTGACGACGTCCAGGCACGCGTCGGCGCTGAAGGGCCGCTGGTCGTCGGCGAACCCGAAGCCCCACACGCACACCACCGGCTTGCCGTTCTGCACCGCGTACGCCGGACTCGCCGTGTGGGCCCGCATCTTGGCGGTCCAGTCGGTCTTGATCTCCGCCTGCATGGCGGTCCAGTCCGAGACGTCGTACATGATGTAGAACTTCCGGCCGTACTGCTCGGCGGCGGCGCGCACCTTCACCGCCATGGCGTCGCGGGTCGGTCCCTCGCTGCCGTTGGGGTTGAAGCGCTGGAGTGCGGCGGCGTCGATGCCGTTCTCCTTCAGCCAGCTGAAGTGGGTGTCCACGGTCTGCTGGTCGTAGGAGGAGAAGAGCGCGGCGGGCAGCCCGTTGCCGAGCGCCGCGTAGCCGGTGGGGTAGGTGTGGGTGTAGTCGCGGACGTCCGGCCACGCGACGATGCCGGTGTTCGACGGGGAGGGCGCCGCCGACCCGTTCGCGCTCCAGTGCCACCAGGTGTCGATGGGCGCGCCGTCGCCGATGCAGGCGAACCAGCCCTGGTAGCCGACCGTCACCTTGCCGACCACGTCGCCGGGGCCGCTCGCCGCCGTCGCCGCGCCGGCGGCCGCGGGCTGTGCCAGGACGGCGGTGCCGGTCGCGCCGGCGGCCACCGCGGCCTGTAGGAAGACCCTCCGTGTGACACCCATCCGGACTCCTCCGATCGGTCGTCAACTCCTTGAGCCCCGGGGCGTGTTGCGCGGTGGCGGAGCGACCCGGCCCGGCCCGGCGGCTGGTGCCGGGATCGTAACGAGGCAGACACGAAACGGCAATAGAGTGCGCAGGACACGAAATATTCGGCGCGACCGACGCAAGAAGCGTTGTGCGGGCCGGGGGCGGGCGCCCGGGCGGGCTGCCGGGCGGGCCGGTGCGGGCAGGTACGGGGGCGGGGGCGGGTGGTCGGGGCAGGTCAGGGGGTGCGACACTGCGCCCGCGGGGACAGCCGCGGACAGCCGCGGACACGGATCGGGAGGACACGTGGCGGAAGCGACGATCATCGGCAGCGAACGCAGCGAGGCGGGGCTGGCGACGGGCATGGAGGTGCTGCGCCGCGGCGGCTCGGCACTGGACGCCGTGGAGGCGGCGATGCGGCGCTGCGAGGACAATCCGGCGGACCACTACGTCGGCACCGCCGGACTGCCCAACGCGCGCGGCGAGGTGGAGTTGGACGCCTCCTTGATGATCGGCTCCGGCCGGCGCTTCGGCGCCGTGGGCGCGCTGAAGGGCTACCCGAACCCGATCTCGGTGGCCCGCGCGGTCCTGGAGAAGCTGCCGCAGCACAGCCTGCTGGTCGGCGAGGGCGCCGCCCTGTTCGCCGAGGAGTGCGGCTTCACCACCGCGGAGCTGATCACCGACGAGTCGCGCGAGCTGTGGCGCAAGCAGGTCGCCGACTCCCGCGAGTCGGTGGAGGGCGAGAACACCGCCGCCACCGACGGCGACGCCCGCTACCGGGAGAGCGCCCTCGCGCTGATCCGCCGGCTCGCGCCGCACGACGGCCCGTGGGGCACCATCAACATCATCGCGCTCGACGCCACCGGCGAGATGTGCGTGGGCGTGTCCACCTCCGGCTACCCGTACAAGTACCCGGGCCGGGTGGGCGACTCGGCGCTGCCCGGCGCCGGGAACTGGTGCGACCTGCGGGCCGGGGGCGCGGCCTGCACCGGCCGCGGCGAGCTGAGCATGCGCGGCGGCACCGCCCGCACCATCGTGGAGCTGATCTCGGCCGGGCAGGAGCCGGCCGAGGCGTGCCGGGCCGCGCTGGCCGACGCCGCCTCGCTGCCGGACGACTTCCGCGCGGAGCTGCGGGCGCTGGCGATGACCCCGGACGGGCGGCACGGCGGCGCCGCCGGCCAGCAGGGCAGCGTCTACGGCCTGATGACCGACGCGTCCACCGAGCCGGAGTTCCGGCCGCGGATCGTGCTGTGAGGAGAGCGCTGTGAAGATCTTCCTGTCCTCCGACATGGAGGGGACCGCCGGGGTCGTCGACTGGTCGCAGTGCCGGCACGGCCAGCCGGAGTACGCGTACTACCGCACGCTGCTCCAGGAGGAGGTCAACGCCGCGATCGAGGGGGCGGCGGCGGGCGGGGCGAGCGCCTTCCTCGTCAACGACTCGCACTCCACGATGGCGAACCTGCGCCCGGACGCGCTGGCCGGGCGGGCCCGCTACCTGTCCGGGCGGCACAAGCCGCTGTACATGATGCAGGGTCTGGACAGCAGCTTCGACGCGGTCTTCTTCGTCTCCTACCACGGCTCGATGACCGGGGCGCCCGCCACCTTGTCGCACACCTACAACCCGGCGGCGATCGCCGAGGTGCGGCTCAACGGCGTGGTCGCGGGCGAGAGCGGCATCAACGCCCTGGTGGCGCTCGGCCACGGGGTGCCGGTGGTGCTGGTCACCGGCGACGACACCACCGCGGCGGAGCTGCGGCCCTTCTGCCCGGACGCGGTGGGCGCGGTGGTGAAGTCGTCGGTGTCGCGGTTCGCGGCCGACAGCCTGCACCCCGAGGACGCGCGCGAGGTGATCCGCACGGCCGCGCGCCGCGCGGTGGAGACGCTCGGTGCGGCGTCCCTCCCGGCGATCGAGCTGCCCGCGACCCTCACCGTGCGGATGCGCAACCCCGACCTGGCGGAGATGGCGACCTGGATCACCGGGGTCGAGCCGGACCCGGCCGATCCGCTCACCGTGACCCTCACCGACGAGGACCCGGTCCGCCTGTACCGCACCTTCGTCACGGTGGTGCTGCTCACCCGCGGCATCGCGGAGTGACCGCCGGGGCCGGACCCTTGCGCGCGGCACCGCAGCGCTGGGGGCAAGGAGCCGGCCCCGGATACGCGTTTCGGCGGGAACCGGACGTGCCGGTTCCCGCCGAAAGCAGACTGCCGGGAGGTCGCCGCCGCGGTCGCGGGGCGCCTCCCGGGAGGGGTCAGTCCTCGATCCAGCCGTGGCCCTTGCCGAAGCGCGCCAACTGCTGGCGGACCTGCACGATCTGCTCGCCGGTCATCCACGGCGCGGACTTCAGCAGCAGCTCGGTGACCTCGCGGGTGTACTCGAACTCGCTCAGCACGTCGCACATCGGGTCGTCGAGGTCCACGCTGCCGGACGAGCGGGGCGCCGAGGAAACCGCGGAGCCGCGCGAGCTGGTGATGCCGCCGGGCACCCCGTCCGCGTTGTGCGCGAGGCGGACGGAGGACGCCTTGAGCCCCCGGTCGCCGTCCTCGACCTCGAACTCGACCGCGACACCGGAGCGTACGAACGACTCCGGGATCAGCAGGTCGTTGACGTGCAGGAAGACGTCCTCACCACCGGTTTCCGGTGCGATGAACCCGTAACCGCGCGCACCGTCGAACCGAACAACCCGACCGGCAACCATGCCAAACCCCCAGCAACCACTCCCGGGCCCCTTGCCCGAATGACCTGCCCGGCATCCTAACGCCCGCACCGCGCCGTCCGATACAGGGCCCACGGCGCGCGCCGCCGGCTGACACTCCCCTGACAGCGCTGACGCCCCGGCGCGGCCGGCGGCGCGACGTGCCGGCCGACGGCGTGACCTGGCCGATGTGTGCTCCCGGTGTAACCAAGTCGATGTCGCTGATCGCGAATGAACAAGGCCCTCCTGGTAATGCATGGCAGGCTGCGTAAGCGAACCCGTCCGGGCCAGAAGGGACCATGATGAGTCAGTCTGCGCAACCAGTGGGTGTCGTAGGGGTCGTGGCGGAGTCACTACCCGGGGAGACCCGGGTCGCGGCCACCCCGGCAACGGTGAGACAACTTCGCGGACTCGGCTACGACGTGGTCGTGGCGGCCGGTGCGGGAGCCGGCTCGAGCCTGTCGGACGAGGCGTACGAGGAGGCGGGCGCGGCGGTCGTCGACCGGGCCCGGGCGTGGGGCGCCGACGTGGTGCTGGCGGTCAACGCGCCCACGGCGGAGGAGATCGGGCTGCTGCGCGACGGCTCCGTACTGGTGGCACTGCTCGCCCCGGCCACCCACCCGGAGCTGGTCGACGCGCTCGCCGGGCGGCGGTTGACGGCGCTGTCCATGGACGCGGTGCCGCGTATCTCGCGGGCCCAGTCGCTGGACGTGCTCAGCTCGATGGCGAACATCGCCGGGTACCGGGCGGTGGTGGAGGCGGCCCACCTGTTCGGGCGGTTCTTCACCGGGCAGGTCACCGCGGCGGGCAAGGTGCCGCCGGCGAAGGTCCTGGTGGCCGGGGCGGGGGTGGCCGGGCTCGCCGCGATCGGCGCGGCGGGCAGCCTCGGCGCCGTGGTGCGCGCCACCGACCCGCGGCCGGAGGTCGCCGACCAGGTCAGGTCGCTGGGCGGCGAGTACCTGTCGGTGGAGTCGGTGGAGGCCGAGGTCAGCGCCACCGGCTACGCGAAGGAGATGTCGGACGACTACAACGCCCGCGCGGCCGCGCTCTACGCCCAGCAGGCCGCGGACGTCGACATCATCATCACCACCGCGCTCATCCCCGGCCGCCCGGCGCCACTGCTGATCACCGAGGAGATGGTGGCGAGCATGCGGCCGGGCAGCGTGATCGTCGACATGGCGGCCGCGCAGGGCGGCAACGTGGCCGGCACGGTCGCCGGACAGGTCGTCACCACCGCCAACCAGGTCTCCCTCGTGGGCTACACCGACCTGGCCGGGCGGCTGCCGACCCAGGCGTCCCAGCTGTACGGCACCAACCTGGTCAACCTGCTGAAGCTGCTCACCCCCGGCAAGGACGGGCAGCTGGTGGTGGACTTCGACGACGTGGTGCAGCGCTCGGTGACGGTGGTGCGCGACGGCGAGAAGACCTGGCCGCCGCCCCCGGTGCAGGTCTCGGCGGCGCCCGCGGCCGGCGCCGCGCCACCGCCGGCCCCGCCCGCGGGACGGGGCAAACAGCCGCTCACCGCGGGCCGCCGCTACACCGCGGTCGGCGCGGTCGCGGCCGTGCTGTTCCTGCTCGCCGGCTTCGCCCCGGCCCAGCTCATCGGCAACCTCACGGTGTTCGTGCTGGCCATCGTGATCGGCTACTACGTGATCGGGCATGTGCACCACGCGCTGCACACCCCGCTGATGTCGGTGACCAACGCGATCTCCGGGATCATCGTGGTCGGCGCGCTGCTCCAGATCGGCCACGCCCACACCGCGGTCACCGTGCTGTCGTTCGTGGCGATCCTGCTGGCGTCGATCAACATCTTCGGCGGCTTCGCCGTGACCCGCCGCATGCTCGGCATGTTCTCCAAGGACTGATGCGCGATGACTGCATCGACCGCCGCGCAGGCGGCCTACATCGTCGCCGCACTGCTGTTCATCCTGAGCCTGGCCGGGCTCTCCAAGCACGAGACGTCCCGCTCCGGGGTGGTCTTCGGCATCTCCGGGATGGCGATCGCGCTCGCCGCGACCATCGGGCTGGCCTCGCGCAGCATCGCCGCCACCGGGATCGGCCTGCTGGCCGCCGCCATGGTGGTCGGCGCGGGCATCGGCCTGTGGCGGGCCCGCCGGGTCGAGATGACCGGGATGCCGGAACTCATCGCGATCCTGCACAGCTTCGTCGGCCTGGCCGCGGTCCTCGTCGGCTGGAACGGCTACCTCGAAGTGGAGGCCAAGGGCGGCCGGCAGACCGAGATCGCGCACGACCTGCTCGGCATCCACCACGCCGAGGTGTTCATCGGGATCTTCATCGGCGCGGTCACCTTCACCGGTTCGATCGTCGCCTTCCTGAAGCTGTCGGCGCGGATCAGGTCCAGCCCGCTGATGCTGCCGGGCCGCAACTACCTCAACGTGGGCGCGCTCGTGGCGTTCGTCGGGCTGACCGCCGCGTTCGTGGCGTCGCCGGACGTCGGGCTGCTGATCGCGGTGACCGCGGTCGCCCTGGCGCTCGGGCTGCACCTGGTCGCGTCCATCGGCGGCGGCGACATGCCGGTGGTGGTCTCGATGCTCAACAGCTACTCAGGCTGGGCGGCCGCGGCCTCCGGCTTCCTGCTCGACAACAACCTGCTGATCGTGACCGGCGCGCTGGTCGGCTCCTCCGGTGCGTACCTGTCCTACATCATGTGCACCGCGATGAACCGCTCGTTCCTGTCGGTGATCGCCGGCGGCTTCGGCATGGAGGCGCCGGCCTCGGACGACCGCGAGTACGGCGAGCACCGCGAGATCAGCGCCGAGGACACCGCGGAACTGCTGCGCGACGCCTCCTCGGTGGTGATCACCCCCGGCTACGGCATGGCGGTCGCGCAGGCGCAGTACCCGGTCGCCGACCTCACCCGGCGGCTGCGCGAGCGCGGGGTGGAGGTGCGCTTCGGCATCCACCCGGTGGCCGGGCGGCTGCCGGGGCACATGAACGTGCTGCTCGCCGAGGCGAAGGTGCCCTACGACATCGTCCTGGAGATGGACGAGATCAACGACGACCTCGCGCAGACCGGCGTGGTGCTGGTGATCGGCGCCAACGACACGGTGAACCCGGCCGCGGCCGAGGACCCGGCGAGCCCGATCGCGGGCATGCCGGTGCTGCGGGTGTGGGAGGCGGAGAACGTGGTGGTCTTCAAGCGGTCCATGAACACCGGGTACGCCGGGGTGCAGAACCCGCTGTTCTTCCGGGAGAACAGCCAGATGCTCTTCGGCGACGCGAAGGAGCGGGTGGAGGACATCCTCAAGTTCCTGTGACGGCCGGCCGCTTCCCGCGGTCGTCCCCGGCCCCCGGCGCCGCGCCCCCCTTGGCTCCCGAGGGGGGCGCGGGTCCTCAAGTCCGAGCGCGTCGGGACCCGTTCGCCGCCGAGTGCCGCCGCGCCCGAACCCCGCAGTACGTTCCGCCGTGTGAGATGCGTCATGATCCGAACTCCCCGTCGCAGCTGTTCCGAAAGAGGGACCGCGGCTCGCGGTGCCCACCGCAGACTGTGCCGTCCGCAGGCCGCTGACCTCACTACCGGCAGCAGGTGTCTCGGGGTGGGGCCAGCATGCCCATGGGGGCGCGACCGCCCCGCCACCGGCACGGTAGGTGAGCGCGGCCGTCATCTCGTCACTGTCCGGGGTCGGTTCGAAAGCTTGGCATCCGTTTTACCGAGGGCCGGAACCGCAGTGATCGCCGAGGAGTCTTACCGTTGTAGTCGCAGCCGGTGCAGTGATATGAGCGGAGTACAGGTACATGGGTCGGGTCAGGACCAGTATGGGGATCGCCCTCGTGGCAGGCGCGGTGCTCGCCGGCACGAGCGCGTGCGGTGGGAATTCGTCCGCTTCGACACCGCCGAAGGACGACGCCAAGGCGGGCTCATCGGCCTCGGCGACGACCGCCAGCCCGAAGCCGACCACGCCCAAGCCGCTCGGTCCGGCGATGCTGCTGGACACGATCACGCCGCAGACGGGCACCACCGTCGGCGTGGCGATGCCGATATCGGTGGTCTTCTCCAACCCGGTGGCGACCTCGGCGCGCGCCGGCGTCGAGAAAGCGATGAAGATATCCACCTCGGTGCCGACCACCGGCGCCTGGCACTGGTTCAGCAGCACCCGGGTCGACTTCCGGCCCGAGACCTACTGGAAGCCGGGCACGAAGGTCACCCTGGACGCGGAGCTGAAGAACGTCCCGAACGGCAACGGCCGCTACGGCACGCACTCCTACGTCCACAGCTTCACCATCGGCGACGACGACGAGGCGAGCGTCTCCGTCAAGGGCCACAGCATGAAGGTGACGCACAACGGCACCGTGGTGAAGACCTTCCCGATCGACGCGGGCAGCCCGTCCTTCCCGTCGTGGGACGGCACGATGGCCGTCATCGACAAGGCGAAGGAGGTCCGGATGACCTCGTGCAGCGTCGGGATCAGCTGCAACAAGTCCAGCCCCGACTACTACGACCTGACGCTGCCGTGGGACGTGCACCTGACGACCTCGGGCACCTACGTGCACTACTCCACCGGCGACCCGTACCCGGGGCACAGCTACGGCTCGCACGGCTGCGTCCACCTCTCCCTCGCGGACGCGAAGTGGTTCTACAACTTCATCAAGCAGGGCGACCCGATCACGATCTCCGGCTCGCCGCGCGGCAAGGCCGCCGGTGACAACGGCTACGCGGACTACAACCTGAGCTGGTCGACCTGGCTCAAGGACAGCGGCTCCGGCCAGATCACTACCAACCCGGCCGCCTGACACCGCCGGGTTCTGGGAGGGGCGGGCTCACCGGCACTTCAGGTGAGCCCGCCCCCGTTCTGTGTGGCCGCGGGGCGTCAGCCCGGCGGCAGGGGCAGCCGGTCGCGCACCAGGCGGCGGACCTCGTCCGCGGTGCGCAGCGTCAGCGCCTCGGTGGCCGTCCGCTTGCAGGCGGCGTGGTCGAGGCGGCGGACCGCGGCCCGTACCTCGTCGAGCGCCGCCGGGGCCACCGACAGGGTGTCGCAGCCGAGTCCGACCAGCAGCGGCAGCACCCTCGGGTGCGCGGCGGCGTCACCGCACACCGACACCGGGCGGCGATGGGTGCGGGCGGCGGCGACCACCGTAGCGATCGCGCGCAGCACCGCGGGGTGGGCGGTGGCCGCGGGGCCGGCCGCCGCGTCCCGCCGGTCCAGGCCCAGCAGTTGGCAGGTCAGGTCATTGGTCCCCAGCGACAGGAACGCGGCCTCCGCGGCCAGTTCCTCGATCCGCCGCACCGCCTCCGGCAGCTCCACCATGATCCCCAACGGGGGCGCGGGCAGGTCGAGTTCGGCCGCCGCCCGGTCCAGCAGGGCCTGGCAGGCGCGCAGTTCGGCGACGCCGGCGACCATCGGGATCATCACCCGCAGGTCGGCGCGGGCCCCCGCGGCCGCCGCGAGCAGCGCGGTGAACTGCTCACCGAACGCGTCGGGCCGGGCCAGCATCAGCGGCAGCCCGCGGCCGATCCGGCGGCCGGTGACCGCGGGCCGGCCGGTGGCCCAGTCCACACCGCGGCCGACGCCGCCGCTCTCCGCTCCCCCGCCTTCACCTTGGCCGCCCGCGCCGCCCGCGCCACCCGCGCCGCCGAACCGGCGCGCCGGGCCGTCCTCGTCCGGGTCCTCCGCCAGGAACGGCGGCAGCTTGTCGTCGGCGAAGTCCAGGGTCCTGACGGTGGCGGTGCGCCCGGCCAGCGGGGCCAGCACCGGGCCGAGCGCGATGGTGTGCCGGGCGCGGGTCGGCCAGCGCGCCGCGTCGAGGAAGGGCAGTTCGGTCCGCAGCAGGCCGACGCCGTCCGCGCCCGCCGCCAGCCCGGCCCGTACGTCGGCGGGCGTGGCGGCGTTGACCCGCAAGGTGACGTGGTGGCCGTCCACGGTGCGGGCCGGCAGGTGGCGGTCGGCGGCGAGCCGGGCCCGCCGCTCCCGCAGGGCCGCGACGGCGGCGAGCGCGGCGGCCCGCTCCGCGTCGTCGGGGTGGACCACGGCGGCGGCCGCGTCGACCAGCACCGGCACGCCGTCGGGCAGTTCGAGCACGTCCGGGTCGACGCCGAGCAGCAGCGGGATGCCCGCCGAACGGGCCACGATCGCCGCGTGCGAGTTGGGCCCGCCGGTCATCGACAGCGCCGCGACCACGGTACGGCCCGGCTCCAGCAGGTCCGCGGCGCCGATCTCGCGGGCCGCCAGCACCAGCGGCCGCCCGGGCGGGGGTTCGTGGACGCCGTGCAGCACCGCCAGCACCCGGCGGCCCACCTGGCGTACGTCGGCGGCCCGTTCGGCGAGCACCGGGTCGCCGAGCGCGGCGATGGCGCGGGCCTGGGCGTCGACCGCCGTGCCGGCCGCGGCCACCGCGGTGGCCCCTTCGGCGGTCAAATGCAGGGCGTGCCGGCGCAGTTCGGGGTCGCGGGCGATGAGCGCGCCGACCTCGATGATGTCCGCCTGCTCGCTCTCGCCCCGGGTGCGCAGGCCGCCCGCGACGGTGTCGAGGCGGTCGGCGACGCGGTCGAAGGCCGCGACGAGCCGCGCCCCGGCGCGGTCCCGGTCCTGGTCCCGGCCGGGGGGATCGTCGGCGGCCGCGGGCGGTAAGGGGCGGTCGGTGCGGTGGAGTTCGCCGAGCGCGGTGCCCGGGGCGGCGCTCTGGCCCGGGTAGCGGCGGCGGGCGGTCACCGTGCGTCCTTCGCCGCTGCGGCGGTGTCGGCCAGCGCGCGGAAGATCAGCGCGGTGGAGGTGGCGCCGGGGTCCTGATGGCCGATGCTGCGCGCCCCGAGGTAGGACGCCCGCCCCTTCCTGGCCTGCATGGAGGTGGTGGCGCGCATGCCCTGTTCGGCGGCGTCGGCCGCGGCGGCGGCCGCCTGCGCGAGGCCCGCGCCCGCCTCGGCGGACACGCGGAACGCCACGAGCGCGGGCGCGTAGGCGTCGATCATCGTCTTGTCGCCCTCGGTGGCGGCGCCGAGCCGCCGTACTCCGGCGAGCCCGGCGGCGAGCGCCCCTGCCACCCGCACGGTCCCGCCGGTGCCTGCCGGTCCGTCCGCCGGGTCGTCCGCAGCGTCGAGCGCCGTGCCGAGCGCGCGGAAGGCGCTGCCGTACAGCGGCCCGGACGCGCCGCCGACCACGGAGATCAGCAGCGAGCCGGTCCGTACCAGCACCGCGCCGGGCGTGGCCACCTCGTACTGGGGCAGGGCGGCAGCGACCGCCGCGAAGCCGCGGTGCATGTTGGCGCCGTGGTCCGCGTCGCCGATGGCGGAGTCGAGTCGGGTCAGCCGGTCCTGGTGGGTGTCCATTGCCGCGGCGATGGCCTGCACCCATGCGCGGGCGAGGGCGGTGTCCACGGGCTCTCCGTTCGGTTCGTCGGTGCGTCGGTTCGTCGGTGTGTCGGTGCGTCGGTGCGGTGCCAGCAGGTTCCGCCGGTCCAGCCGATCCAGTCGGTTCAGATGCCCCAGCGCAGTGCGGCGGTGTGCACCGGCGCGCGCCACAGGGCGAGCAGGTCGTCCGTGGTCTTGCAGACGGTGATCGAGGCGCCGGCCATGTCGAGGCTGGTGACGTAGTTGCCGACGAGGTTCCCGGCGACGCGCACCCCGCGCCCGGCGAGCAGGGCGGCGACCTCGCGGTAGACGATGTACAGCTCCAGCAGCGGGGTGGCGCCGAGGCCGTTGACCATGACGAGCACCTCGTCGCCGGCGGCGAGCAGCTGGTCGGCGAGGACGGCGGCGAGCATGTCGGCGACGATGTCCCGGGCCGGGCGGAGCTTGCCGCGGTGGCGGCCGGGCTCGCCGTGGATGCCGACGCCGATCTCGATCTCGTCGTCGGGCAGTTCGAAGCCGGGTTTGCCGGCCGCGGGCGCGGTGCAGGCGGTCAGGGCGACGGCGAAGGAGCGGGTGGCGGCGTTGACGCGTGCGGCGACGTCGGCGACGTCGGCGAGCGGGGCGCCGCGCTCGGCGAGGGCGCCGGCGATCTTCTCCACGAACACGGTGCCGCCGGTGCCGCGGCGGCCCGCGGTGAAGGTGGAGTCCCGTACCGCGACGTCGTCGTCCACCAGCACCGCGGCGGTCGACAGGCCCTCCTCGGCGGCGAGTTCGGCGGCCATCTCGAAGTTCAGCACGTCGCCGGTGTAGTTCTTGACCACGAACAGGGTGCCCGCGCCGGTGTCCACGGCCTTCGCGGCGGCGACCATCTGGCCGGGCACCGGGGAGGTGAACACCTCGCCGGGGCAGGCCGCGTCGAGCATCCCGGTGCCCACGAAGCCGCCGTGCAGCGGCTCGTGGCCGCTGCCGCCGCCGGAGACGAGCGCGACCTTGCCGGGCCGCCGGGCCCCGGCCCGGGTGATGACGCGGTGGTCGGTGTCCACGGACAGCAGGTCGCTGTGCGCGGCCGCGATCCCGGCCAGGGCGTCGTCGAGCACGGTGCCGGGCTCGTTGATCAGCTTCTTCACGACGATCCCCCTATTACCGAATGACGTTCATTAATGATGAACGTAATCGGAAGTTAAGGGGGCGTTTCCGCGGTGTCAAGGGGTCCCGGCGGCCCACCGCCCGCCAACTCGCTACGGTCCAGCGTGCGTTGGCGGAGCCCGCGGGGCGGACGGGAGCACGGCGCGGCGCACACCGGCGCCCGGGAGCAGGTCCCGGCGCACGGGCAGCGCGAACCGGGCCGGGCCGTACGGCGGTTCGGCCGGTGGTCGCCCGGTGGTCGGACGGCGGCTCAGCCGGTGGCGCCCCGGGAGGTGCCGCGGGGCGCGCCGAGGTCGCGGGAGAGGTTGCGGGCGGTCTCGCGCACCGCGACGGCCAACTCCTGCCGGGCCGGCTCCGCCAGCAGCCGCTCCACCGGCCCGACCACGCCGATCGCGCCGACCACGGCGCCGGAGCGGTCGAAGACGGGCGCGGCCACCCCGGCGTCGCCGATCGCCGACTCCTGGTCCTCCAGCGCATAGCCGCGCGCCCTGACCTGCGCCAACTCCGCGGCCAGCGGCTCGCGCGCGGTGACGCTCGCCCCGGTGAGCACCGTCAGTTCGCCGGACAGCAGCTGCTCGCGCTCCTCCTCGGGCGCGAAGGCCGCCACCGCCTTGCCGAGCGCGCAGGTGTTCCACGGGATGGACGCGCCGACCTCCAGGATCTGCACGGCCCCCTCGGGGCGGAAGGCGTGGTGCACCACCAGCATGCGGTCGCCGGTGGGCACCGCGACCCACACCGCCTCGCCCGCCCGGCGCGCCAGCAGGTCCGCCCAGGTCAGTGCGCGCGACCTCAACTCCTGGGTGTCCAGGTAGGAGTTGCCCAACTGCACCAGATACGGGCCGAGCTGGTACTTCGAGCTGTCCCGGTCCTGCACCACCAGGCCCTCGGCCTCCAGGGTGCGCAGCAGGGCGTGCACGGTCGGCTTGGCCACGCCGAGCCGCTCGGCGAGCTCGGTGACCCCCAGCCGGGGGCCGGTGACCGACAGCTCCCGGAGAATCCGGACGGCACGCTGCACCGCTTGCACCATGGGAAAACCTCTTCGTTCAGTATTGCTGAATACCGTTCCGAGATTTAGCATCGCTGTTCATGACGGAACTTGTCGGCATCGTACTCGTGTCCCACAGTCCCGAACTGGCCGCGGGCCTGCGCTCCCTGCTCGGCCAGATCGGCTCCGCCGCCGTACCAGTGGCCGTCGCCGGCGGCACCGACGACGGCCGGATCGGCACCAGCTACGCGCGGATCGCCGCCGCGGTCAAGGACGCCGACCGCGGCGCCGGGGTGCTGGTCCTGCCGGACCTGGGCAGTTCCGTGCTCACCGCGCGGGCCGTCCTGGAAGACCACCCGCGCGAGGGAGTGGTCATCGCCGACGCCCCCTTCGTCGAGGGTGCCGTGGCCGCCGCGGTCACCGCCGCGGCCGGCGCGGACCTCACCGCCGTACTCACCGCCGCCACGGAGGCACGCCATGTCAGCAAGCTCTGAACGCTCCGCACCCGCCGCGCCGCACACCCCGGGCACCCCGGCCGCGGCACCGGCCGACAGCCCGTCCGTCGAGATCCCCGTGCTGCTCCCGGCCGATCTGCACGCCCGCCCGGCCGGGCAGATCGCGCAGACCACGGCCCGCTTCGCCGCCGCGGCGCTGCTCCAGTACGGGGAACGCACCGCCAACGCGGCCAGCGTGCTGGCCGTCATGAGCCTGGGCGCCACCCGCGGGCGTACGGTGATCGTGCGGGCGCAGGGGCCGGACGCGCAGGAAGCGGCCGCCGCGCTGGCGGAGGTCCTGGCGACGGCCACGTAGGCGCGCGGTGGTCGCGGGGCTCCGCCGCCGACGCGCCCGCCGCCCGACCGTCCCCGCACCACCGCAGGAGCAGCCCCCGTGGCCACACCGCCCCACTCCCCCGCCGGCCCGCCCGCGGCCGGGCCCGCACCCGCCGCCCGGATCGGGTTCGGCCTGGCCGCGGTCGGCCGCCCCGGCTACATCACCCTCGGCCGCGACCGGGACCTGCCCGCCGACCGCAGCGTGGCCGCGATGCGCCGCCGCACCCACGAACTGCTGGACCTCGCCTACGCCGAGGGGGTGCGCGACTTCGACGCGGCCCGGTCGTACGGGCGTTCCGAGGAGTTCCTCGCGCAGTGGCTCGACCTGCGGGAGCCGGCCGGGGTGGTGGTCTCCAGCAAGTGGGGCTACACCTACACCGCGGACTGGCGTACGGACGCCGAGGCCCATGAGGTCAAGGACCACAGCCTGGCCACCTACGAGCGGCAGGTCGCCGAGACCCGCGCGCTGCTCGGCGACCGGCTCGACCTGTACCAGGTGCACTCGATCACCCCCGGCAGCCCCGCCCTCACCGACCCGGCCCTGCACCGCGCGCTGGCCGGACTCGCCGCGCAGGGCGTGCGGGTGGGCCTGAGCACCAGCGGCCCGGCGCAGGCCGACGCGATCCGGGCGGCACTCGAGGTGACCGTCGACGGCCGCCCGCTGTTCCGCAGCGTCCAGTCCACCTGGAACCCGCTCGAACCGTCCGCGGGCCCCGCGCTCGCCGAGGCGCACGCGGCCGGCTGCCGGGTGATGGTCAAGGAGGGCATGGCCAACGGGCGGCTGGCCGCGCCCGACGCGCGCACCGAGCCGGTGCTCGGCCGGCTCGCGGCCGCGCTCGGCACCACGCCCGACGCGCTCGCGCTCGCCGCCGCCCTGCACCAGCCGTGGGCCGACGTGGTGCTGTCCGGCGCGGCGACCGCCGGCCAGCTCACCGCCAACCTGCGGGCCCGCGAGGTGAAGCTGACCGCCGACCAGCTCGCGGCCCTCGCCGAACTGGCCGAGCCGCCGGCCGAGTACTGGCGCCACCGCGCCGAACTGCCCTGGCACTGAGGCACGTTCGGGCAAGGCCCCGGATACGGTTACGGGTACGGCTACGGATACGGCTTGTACGGGCACGGCTCTGCGTGCCGCTCAGGCCAGTTCCTCGGCCACCACGTCGGTCGCCCGGCCGCGGGCGTTCGTCGCGGTGATCGCCACGGCGTCGAAGGCGGCGTGCCGGGCCGCGTCGAACGGCATGCGGCGGCCGTCGGCGAGCGTGACCAGGCCGGGTTCGCCCGGGTCGGTGAGGGTCTCCCGCTCGTCGTCCCAGTCGATGCCGTAGCCGACCCACACCACCAGCTCGAAGGTGTCCTCGCCGTCTGCGTCGACGTAGACCCGGTCGGCGCGGCGGGCGCGCAGGCCGTCCGCGTCCCAGCGGTCGCAGAACATGGCGTCGTAGCCGTGGACGGCGCCGTCGAAGAGCAGAATCCGCTCGCCCGGCGCGCCGACCGCGTACACCAGCGCGGGCAGGTCGCCGCCGACGATCAGCCCGTCGTACCGCTCCCCGCAGTAGTGCAGCCGGAACCGGGTCCGGCCGTCCGCGGTCCGCAGCCGCGCCGCCCAGCCGACCTCCAGCAGTTCGGCCCAGAAGCGCTCGGACATGGTGCCCGGGCGGTCGGCCGGCGCGGTCACGCCGGCCAGGTGCGGCGGCCCGGGCAGCGGCGCGGCCCCGGAACCGGACGTGCCGTTCGTCATACGCCCATCATCGGGCATCTCCCTTGCGCGAGGGGCGCGTTGGCGGCAACCGGGCCCGTACGGCCCCGGAGTGCGACACACTTGCCCACCGCGCACGGGGGATGCCCGATGATGGGCGCATCAGCCGTATCGGAGGACGCATCGGACGCATCGGACGCGTCAGACGCAGGAGACCTCGACGCCCTCGGCGGTGAACTCCGCCACCAGCTCCTCCGGCGCGTTCCGGTCGGTGATCAGCACCGAGATCGCCGACACGTCGCAGACCTGGGCGAACGCCCGCTTCCCGAGCTTGGTGGAGTCGGCGACCACGATCACGTGCTCGGCCCGCTCGGCCATCGCGCGGTTCGCGCTCGCCTCGCCCTCGTCATGGGTGGCCGCGCCGAACCGCGGGTCGACGGTGTTGACCCCGAGGATCGCGTAGTCCAGCGAGATCGCCTGGAGCACCATCGTGGCCAGCGGCCCGGTCAGTTCGTAGGAGCTGGGGCGGGCCACGCCGCCGGTGACGACCGTCTTCACATAGGGGCGCACCGCCAGTTCGTTGGCGATGTTGATGGCGTTGGTCACGATGGTCAGCGCGGTGGCGCTGCCGCGCTCGGCGAGGTCGGCGCGCATCGCCAGTTCCCTGGCGACGTCGGAGGTGGTGGTGCCGCCGTTGACGCCGACCACCGCGCCCGGCGGGATCAGCGCGGCCGCCGCCCGGGCGATGCGCTGCTTCTCGTCGGCCTGCCGCCCGGCCTTGTAGCGCAGCGGCAGGTCGTAGGCCACGCCGCTGAGCACCGCGCCGCCCCGGGTCCGGGTGAGCAGCTGCTGCCGGCCCAGTTCCTCCATGTCCCGGCGCACCGTGGCGGCGGAGACGTCCAGCAGTTCGGCCGCCTCGGCCACGCTGATCCGGCCCCGGTCGCCGAGTACCTCCAGCAGCCGCGTCCAGCGCTCGTGCGTCCCCATCCGACTCCGCCCTCCGTTTCCGGCCGAGCGTATCGCGTCGCGACCAGCCGCAACGTCCGGCGCAGGAGCCGGCCCCACCGCCCCGGCACCACCGCCCCGGCACCACCGCCCCCAGCCGCCGGACACCGCCGGAGGCGTCAGCGGCCGCCGCGGATGTTCCGGCCGCGCTGGGTGACGCCCGGCCCGCCGTAGGGGTAGTCCGCCGCGCCCGGGTCGCTGGCCGCGTCCAGCCGCTCCACCTGCTCGCCGGTCAGCCGCACGTCCGCCGCGCCGAGGTTGTCCTCCAGCTGCTCCAGCGTGCGCGCGCCCAGGATCACCGAGGTGACGGCGGGCCGGCCGAGCAGCCAGGCCAGGGAGACCTGCGCCATCGACGCGCCCTGCTCCTCGGCGACCGCCCGCACCGCGTCGACGACGTCCCAGGTCCGCTGCACCCGGCTGCGCCGCCCGTACGCCTCGACCCCGCGCTCGGGGTCCTCGCCGAGCCGCGTCGCCCCGGTCGGCAGCTCGTCCCTGCGGTACTTGCCGGTCAGCCAGCCGCCGCCGAGCGGGCTCCACGGCAGCAGGCCGAGCCCCGCCGAGACGCACGCGGGGGTGATCTCCCACTCGATCTCCCGCGCCAGCAGGTTGTACTGCGGCTGGAGCGTGACCGGGCGGGCCAGCCCGCGGAAGTCGGCGACGTCCACCGCCTTCTGGAGCTGCCAGCCGGTGAAGTTGGACAGGCCCACGTAGTGGATGCGGCCGCGCCGCACCGCGTCGTCGAGGAAGCGCAGCGTCTCCTCGACGGGGGTGTAGGGGTCCCAGGCGTGCACCTGGTAGAGGTCGATGCAGTCGACTCCGAGCCGGCGCAGCGACGCGTCGAGCGCGCGGTCGAGGTGGCGGCGGGACAGCCCGGCGTCGTTGGGGCCGTCGCCCATCGGGAAGCGGCCCTTGCTGGCGATCTCGACCCGGCCGGTGATGTCGGCGGGGCGCGCCGCCAGCCAGCGGCCGATGATCTCCTCGGAGACTCCGGCGCTGTAGACGTCGGCGGTGTCGACGAGGGTGCCGCCGGCCGCGACGAACCGGTCGAGCTGCGCGAACGCGCCCTTCTCGTCGGTCTCGGCGCCGAACGTCATGGTGCCGAGCGCCAGCGCCGAGACGCCCGCGCCGCTGCTGCCGAGGGTGCGGTACTCCATGCGGTTCCTCCGGTTTCGCTCCGTGCGCGCGGCGGGTGCCGGGCCGCGCACCATGCTGTCCCCGGCCCGCCGATCCCGTCCAACAGGAGAAAGAGAACGCATTCATCGACTAGGTTTCTCAATCGTGGAACTGCGCCAGCTGGAGTACTTCGTCGCCGTCGCCGAGGAGCGGCACTTCACCAAGGCCGCGCGGCGGCTGCTGGTGTCGCAGTCGGGGCTGTCGGCGGCGGTACGCGCGCTGGAGCGGGAGTTGGGCTCGCCGCTGTTCGTGCGGACCACCCGCAGTGTCGAACTCACCGGCGCGGGGCGGGCACTGCTGGGCGAGGCGACCCGCACGCTGGCCGGCGCCCGCGCCGCGAAGGAGGCGGTGGCGGCGGTGCAGGGCCTGCTGCGCGGCAGCCTCGCGGTGGGCACCGAGCAGTGCGTGACGGTGGACGTCGGCGCGCTGCTGGCGCGCTTCCGGGCCCGCCACGGCGGTGTCGAGGTGCGGCTGCGGCAGGCGGGTTCCGCGGTGCTGGCGCAGGACGTGGCGGACGGCCGGCTGGATCTGGCGTTCGTCTCGCTGCCGGGCCCGCCGCCCGACGGGGTGCGGCTGCTGCCGCTGACCGCCGAGCCGATGGTGCTGCTGTGCGACCCGGGGCATCCGCTGGCGGGCGCCGCGCGGGTGGAGTGGGCCGCGCTGGCCGGTGAGACGTTCGTGGACTGGCACCAGGACTGGGGCGCGCGGCAGTTGACCGACCGGGCGTTCGCGGCGTGCGGCGCGGCGCGGCGGGTGGCGCTGGAGGTGTACGACGTCCACACGCTGATCGACCTGGTCCGGCACGGGCTGGGGGTCGCGGTGGTGCCCCGGCCGATCTCCCGCAAGGAGCAGGCGGCGACGCTGGCGGCGGTGCCGGTGACGGGTCCGGGCGGCGCCGCGTGGGAGGTGTCGGTCGCGCTGCCGAGGGGCGCGCGGCCGAGCCCGGCCGCGCGCGAGCTGCTGTCCTATCTTGAGCCGGCCCCCGGTACGGACCCGGGCCCGGTGCCCGGTCAGGCGACGGAGGAAGGGAACCGCTGATGAGCCCCGCACCCCACCACGACCCGGCGGCCGCACCCGCTCTGGACCTGGAGGCGGCCCGCGCCACGCTCGGCGCCCAGCCGTTCAGCCGGCTGCTCGGCGCGGAGCTGTCCGCGTTCGGCGGCGGCGCCGCGGTCCTGGAGGTCGCCGTCCGCGACGACCTGCGGCAGCAGAACGGATTCCTGCACGGCGGGGTGCTTGCCTACGCCGCCGACAACGCGATCACCTTCGCCGCGGGGTCGGTCTTGGGTCCGGCGGTGCTGACCGGGGGCTTGACCGTGCAGTACCTACGGCCGGGCACCGGGGTGCGGCTGGTAGCGCGGGCGCAGACCGTGCAGGCCGGGCGGCGGCAGGCGGTGTGCCGGTGCGACCTGTACGCGGTGGCCGCCGACGGCGCCGAGACGCTGTGCGCGGTCGCGCAGGGCACGGTGCTGCGGGCGGCGGCGCGCGAGGAGTAGCCCGTCGTCCGGATCTCCGCGGCGCCCCCGCGGGGTCAGCGGCCGGACAAGGCGGGCTCGCCGACCGCGCCCTCGGGGTGGGCGGTGTGGTGCGCGGTGTGGTGGGCGAGCAGCCGGGTGAGCAGTGCGGTCAGCTCGGTGCGCTCCTCGTCGGTGAGCGGGGCGAGCAGGTCCTCCTGGGCCGTGTCGAGAACGGTGTCGAGGCGGTGCAGGTGGTCGCGGCCGTCCGGGGTGAGCGTGACCACGTTGCGGCGGCGGTCCTCGGGGTCGGGGGCGCGCCGGACCGCGTCCCGGGCCTCCAGCTCGTTGATCACCGCGACCAGGTCGCTGCGGTAGATGCCGGTGCGCCGGCTCAGCGTGGCCTGGCTGGCCGGGCCGTACTCCTCCAGGGCGGCCAGCACGGCGTAGTGCCACTTGCGGGCGTCGGCCGCGGCCAGCCGGCCGCTGACCATCCGCTCGCCCTGGGCCGCGGCCAGGTTCAGCAGACGGCTGGGCAGCGCCACGAGCCGCCGCGGCGTCGCCGCCTCTTCGCCCCGCCCGGCCCGGTCGGCCCCCTCAGCCCGGTCGGCCCGGTCGACCCCGTCATCCGGAAGCGGCTCATCGTGCGCGGTGTCCATGGCCGCATCGTACTCCGTTGTGTTTGTCGGACTAACGATATACGTTCATTAGCGCCCCGAACGTTAGTCACGCCAACGAAAGGCGGAGCCATGCCCACGGTGGACGTACTCGACTCCCACCTGCACTACGAACAGGCAGGGCCCGGCCGCGCGGACGCCCTCGGCGCGCCGCTGGTCTTCCTGCACGGCAACCCCACCTCCTCCCACCTGTGGCGGCATGTCCTGCCGAAGGCGGCCGCCGCCGGGCGGCACTGCCTGGCGCCCGACCTGATCGGCATGGGCCGCTCCGGCAAGCCCGCGATCGACTACTCCTTCGACGACCACGCCCGCTACCTCGACGCCTGGTTCGACGCGCTCGGCCTCACGCGGGCGGTGCTGGTCGGGCAGGACTGGGGCGGCGCGCTCGCCTTCGACCGCGCCGCGCGGCACCCGGGCACGGTCGCCGGACTCGCCGTCATGGAGACGATCGTGCGGCCGATGACGTGGGCGGAGTACCCGGCCGCCGCCCGGGCCCGCTTCGAGGCGTTCCGCACCCCCGGCACCGGGGAGGAACTGGTCCTGGACCGCAACGTGTTCATCGAGAACAGCTTCGGGCAGACCGTGCTCGGGCAGCTGCCCGCCGCCGACCACGACGTCTACCGGGCGCCGTACCCCACCCGCGCGTCCCGGCGGCCGCTGCTGCGCTGGGCCCGGTCGATGCCGCTGGACGGCGAGCCCGCCGACGTGGTCGCCCGGGTGAACGGCTACGCCGCCTGGCTCGCCGCGAGCCCCGGCACCCCCAAGCTGCTGCTGACCTTCGACTCCTCGCCCACCCTGATCATCGACGAGGCGATGGCGGCCTGGTGCGCCGATCACATGGCCGCGCTGGAGACCGAGCACTGCGGGCCCGCCGGCCACCTCGCGCCCGAGGACCGGCCGGACGCGATCGGGGCCGCGGTGACCTCGTGGGCCGCGCGGCACAGCCTGTAGCCTGCGGTCCTACGAGAGGACCGGAAGCACCATGCCGTTGCAGATCAGGGCCACCGACGCCGGCCACCCCGCCGACCTGCTCGACCTGCCGTGGGGTCTGCCGCTCGAACAGTGGCCCGACGAGACGCTGGTCGCGCTGCCGCGCGGCATCTCGCGGCACGTGGTGCGCTTCGCCCGCGCCGGCGACGAGGTCGTGGCGGTCAAGGAGGTCAGCGAGTGGGCCGCCGCCCGCGAGTACGAACTCCTGCGGGACCTGGACCGGTTGGCGATCCCCGCGGTCGACGCGATCGCGGTCGTCACCGGCCGTGAGGCGGCCGACGGCACCGCGCTGGAACCGGCGCTGGTCACCCGGCACCTGGGCGGCTCGCTGCCGTACCGGTCGATGTTCGAGACCACGATGCGGCCCGGCACCGTCAGCCGCCTGCTCGACGCGCTGGCGGTGCTGCTGGTGCGGCTGCACCTGGTCGGCTTCGCGTGGGGCGACTGCTCCCTGTCGAACACCCTCTTCCGCCGTGACGCCGGGGCGTACGCGGCCTACCTCGTGGACGCCGAGACCGGCCAGATACAGCCGCGGCTCAGCGCGGGGCAGCGCGACTACGACATCGACCTGGCCCGGGTGAACATCGCCGGCGAGCTGATGGACCTGGAGGCGGGCGGCTCCCTGCACCCCTCGGTGGACCCGGTCACCTTCGCCGAGGCGATCTGCTCCCGCTACGCCGACCTGTGGCACGAACTGACCCGCGAGTCCGTCTACCCGGCGGGCAAGCGGCACTACATCGACCGCCGGATACGCCGCCTCAACGACCTCGGCTTCGACGTCGCCGAGATGCAGATCCAGCGCTCGCCGGGCGGTGACACCGTCACCTTCCTGCCCAAGGTCGTGGACGCCGGGCACCACCAGCGCCAACTGCTGCGGCTGACCGGCCTGGACACCGAGGAGAACCAGGCCCGCAGCCTCCTCAACGACCTCGAGCAGTGGATGACCACGCAGGACGACTACGCCCCCGGCGACCCGCTCGGCGCCCGCCCGGAGGTCCTCGCCCACCGCTGGGTCCGCCAGGTCTTCCGCCCCACCGTCCGCCTGGTCCCCCTCGACCAGCGCGGCAGCATGGAACCCGCGCAGATCTACCACGAGCTCCTCGAACACCGCTGGTACCTCTCCGAGCAGGCCGAGCACGACGTCGGCATCGAAGCCACCGTGGCCAGCTACCTCAAGGACGTCCTCCCCCACATCCCCGACCCGGCCACGACCCCCGCCCCCACCGACGATTAGGCCGTGTCTGGCACATAGCGTCGTCCCGCCCGAAGGGCGGGGGTCCCTCCCAGGCGAAGCTCTGGGGGGACAGAGCGCAGCGGGCCGCGCCGACGGCCGACGACGCTGGGGGGCCTCCTCCCGCCGTAGGCAGGGGGAGAGCGTGCGTGCCAGGCCCCGTCGGCTGGGGGCGCCCCCATGCCCCCTGGCCATGGGGGGTGGGATTCGTCGGCACGGCCAACCCTCCTCCGCCGATCGGCGGCCGGTGCGGGCTCCGGGCGGCGGGCTCGAGGCGCGGTGGAGTGCGGGCGGCGGGAACCTTCGGCCCGGTGCCGGACACGTACAGGGCATGGAAGTGAACGACGTTGGCCCCACCGCGGCGGAGGAAGGCATATCCGACCGGGTGTTGTGGGCCTGGGCGGTCGACGGCGATCGCGAGGCGTTCGGGCGGATCTTCGACCGCCATGCGAAGACCGTCTACAACCACCTGTTCCGGCGGACCGCCGACTGGTCGGAGGCCGAGGACCTCACCTCGACGGTGTTCCTCCACGCCTGGCGCCGCCGTTCGGAGATCGTGCTGGACCGCGACTCGGCCCTGCCGTGGCTGCTGGGCATCGCCGAGCACCTGCTGTCCAACACCCGGCGGCGCCTGCGGCGCGCCGAGGCACTGCTGCACCGGCTCGTCTCCCATGACGAGCCGGCGGGCGACCACGCGGACCGCGTGGCCGGCCGGGTGGACGACGAGCGCCGGATGTCGCAGATCCACCGGGCGCTGGCCCGGCTGCCGCGCCATGAACGCGAGGTCGTCGAGCTGTGCGTGTGGTCGGGCCTGGACCAGCAGGCGGCCGCGGCGGCGCTGGGGGTGGCGGTGGGAACCGTCAAGTCCCGGCTGCACCGCGCGCGGCGCAGGCTCGGGGCCGACCTCGCCGGCGGACCAGGAGCCGCCGCGTCGTCTTCCGGTTCGAAGAATCCCGTCACCGCGGAGGAGGGCGCACGATGAACGACTCGCCAGGTGTTCCCGCGCCTCCCCCTGATCGTGAGCTGCCGCATCACCGGCGGCTCCGAGAGGACCTACTGATGAAGATCGACCCAGAGGACAAGCCGGCCTCGTTCGCCCGCAGGTGGGGGCTGCCGTTGGGCATCGCCGCCGGAGTCGCGGCGGCGAGCGTCGCGGCGGTGACCGTCTTCAGCGGGCAGGGGACGGCCCAGCCGGTCCGGGCCGGCAGCGGCGGACGGCCGACGGGCGCGGCCGCCTCGCCGAGTGCGGGCCGGGTCTCTCCGCCGGCCGGAGCGGGGACCGGCTCGACGCGGCCGTCGTCCCCCAGCGCCTCCCCCGCTTCCGGCACGTTCACCGTCACCGGCACGGCCACGACCCCGATCGCGCCCGGGACCGCCACCAAGATCCTGGCCTCGTGCCTGGGATCGGACGCGTCGGGCTACCACGCGGTGATCGCCGTCCGTACCCCGGCCGCCACCACCGACTGGGACGGCGCGGTGATCGCCGTCGACTCGGCCGGCCAGTACGTGCAGTGCGAGGCCAAGGGCGAGAAGGGGAGCAGCCAGGACCACCCGCCGACGTTCGTCAACAACCGCCTGTGGGGCACCGGTCACCTCGTGGAGTACTTCGACTCCGTCGGCGAGCCGGCCGGTTCGGGGCGCTACCTCTCCCTCGGCGCCGGGCACTACACCTCCGGCATCGCCAAGATCACCGTCAGCTACGGCGAGGACGCGGCCGAGTACCCGGCGGTCATGGCGGGCGGTGCGTTCTTCTACAGCGCGGCCTTCTCCACCGGCACGCCGGCCCCCAAGTACTTCTCCGCGACGGCGACCCCGTACGTCCACGCCTACGACGCGGCCGGCAAGGAGGTCTACGACCAGAAGAAGGACCCGCAGTTCGCCGCCGGCTCCCAGTAGCAGGCCGGCTCCGCACCCCGCGGCCCACCCCGACCCCCGTGTCTGCCCCTTCGGCCCCCGATACCGCTCCGGCGGCGGGTGGTGGGGAACACGGGGGCGGGCGGGGGGATTGATCAGGAGGAGGGGGGACCGCAAGGATCGAAAGGGATGTACTCGTGGATCTCGAACTGACCGGCCGCCGTGCCCTCGTCACCGGTGCAAGCCGGGGCATCGGGCTGGCCACCGCGAAGGCGCTGGCGGCGGAGGGCGCGGACGTGGGACTCGTCGCCCGGGGGGCCGAGGCGCTGGCCGCGGCGGTGGCAGAGGTGAAGGCGGTTGCGGGGCCGGGCCGTACGGTGGTGGGGCTGCGGGCCGACACCGGGGACGACGCGTCGGTGGCGGCACTGGCCGAGGAAGCGGTGCGGGCGCTGGGCGGGGTGGACATCCTGGTGAACTCCGCCGCGACCCCGAACCCCGGCAGCTTCCGGGAGGAGGAGCTGGAGGCCCAGTTCAACGTGAAGGTGCGCGGCTATCTGCGCACCGCGCGGGCGTTCGCGCCCGGGATGGTCGAGCGCGGCTGGGGCCGCGTCATCAACATCAGCGGGCTGGCGGCCCGTCAGACCGGGTCCGTGGTGGGCTCGGTGCGCAATGTGGCGGTGGCCGCGCTGAGCAAGAACCTCGCCGACGAGTTGGGCCCGCAGGGCGTCAACGTGGTGGTGGTGCACCCGGGCTTCACCCGTACCGAGAAGACCCCGCAGACCCTGGCCGCGATGGCGGCCGCGCACGGGGTGAGCGCCGAGGAGGTGGAGCGCAGGGCCGCGGCGGACATCTCGATCGGGCGGATCGTGACCGCGGCGGAGGTCGCCGACGTCATCGCGTTCCTGGCGAGCCCGAAGAGCGTGGCGCTCAACGGCGACCCGGTGCTGGCCGGCGGCGGCGTCCGCGGGCCGATCCACTACTGACCGCGTCGCACATTCGAGTGATGGTCTGATGATCCGTTAGTTCTGATGGTCGATCAGGCCGCGCGGGGCCGGCGAAGGCGTTCCTACGGTGGAGCGTGCCTTCGTCTGCCCCGCCGCCCGAGTCCCGTCCCTCCGCCGCCTCCCCGGTGCCCCGACCGGCGGCCCGGCCCGCGCGGGCCGCCAAGGGCGCCGCCGCAAAGGGCGCCCCCGTCAAGGGCCCGGCCCGCACCCGCACCGTCCCGCGCGCCGCCCGCGAGCCCGGGCCGTCCGCGCCCGCCCCGCGCCTGGCCGGGCTGGACGGACTGCGCGCCCTGGCGGTCGCCGCCGTCGTCGCCTACCACGTGCACCCGGGCTGGCTGCCCGGCGGCTACCTCGGGGTGGACGCCTTCTTCGGCATCAGCGGCTTCCTCATCACCCACCTGCTGGTGGCCGAGCACCGGCGGACCGGCCGGATCGCGCTCGCCGGGTTCTGGCGGCGCCGCGCGCTGCGCCTGCTGCCCGAACTCCTGCTGGTGCTGGCCGCCTGCGCGGCCACCGCGCGGCTGACCGCCGGGCTCGGCACCGGCATCGGCGACGGGCTGCGCGGCGACACCCTGGCCTCGCTGGCGTTCGTCAACAACTGGTGGCAGATCCACCAGGGCGCCGACTACTTCCACCACTTCGGCAGCCCGCCGCTGCTCCAGCACCTGTGGTCGCTGAGCGTGGAGGAGCAGTTCTACCTGGTCTGGCCGCTGCTGCTGGCCGCGCTCCTGCCGCTGCGCCGCGGCCGCCGCATGACGGCCGCGCTGCTCGCGCTGCTGGCAGCGGGCGGCGCGGCCGTCTCGCTGTGGCGGATGCACGCCCTCGGGCCCGGCGCCACCGGCGGCTCCCGGGCGTACTTCGGCACCGACTCGCACTGCGGGGCGCTGCTGGCCGGGTGCGCCGCCGCGCTGGCGCTGCCCGTGCTGGCCCGGTACGCCGACCGGCTGCCGCACCGGGGCCGGGCCGCTGTACGGACCGCGCTGGCCGTCCTCGTCGCCTTCGCGGTGCTCGGCCCGGGCAACGGCGTGATGTACGGGTGGGGGTTCGCCGCGGTCGCCGCCGCGACCACCACCGTGTGCGCGGGCTGCGCGCTCGGCGCCCAGCCGCGGCTGCTGGACACCGCGCCGCTGCGGCTGCTCGGCCGGCACTCGTACGGGCTGTACCTGTGGCACTGGCCGGTCGTGGTGACGGTGAACGCCCTGTGGCCGGACACCTCCACGTCGGTGCGCCTGCTGGAGCTCCTCGCGCCGCTGCCGCTGGCGGTCGCCGCGCGGCGGCTGGTCCGGCGCCCGACCGCGCTGCTGCGGGAGCGCGCGAGCGCCGCGAAGACCGCGGAGCGAGCGGCGGACGGGGCGGCGGACGGGGCGGCGGACGGCCCGGCCGCGGCGGTGCCGGCGCCGGGCGGCAGGCTCCACGGCCGGCCGCGGGACGGCCGCACCGCGTGGGGCCGGCTCCCCCGGCGCCATCCGGCGCTCACGGTACTGGCCGGCGCGGCCGCCCTCGCCACCGCCGCGGTGCTGGCCAGCCCGGCGTCGGCGCCCAGCGCCCTGGAGAACCAGCTGCGAGCCGGCGCGCAGTACGAGGCGACGCTCGCCGGGAAGGGCGGCGACGCCCGCGCGGCCGCGCCGCACGGCGCGTCCCGCGCCGCGGCCCCTCCCCCGGCGCCGGTGCCCGCGCCCCCCGCGGACTCCGGGCCGTCGGCCGCCCCGTCCCAGCCGGCCGCCGCGCCCTCCCCCGCCCCCGGCGGCGTGGACGGCACCGTGGACGGCAGCGACGTCACGGTGATCGGCGACTCCATCACGCTGGGCTCCGCGGAGGACCTGCACCGCCTGCTGCCCGGTGTCCGGCTCTACGCCCAGGTCGGGCGGATGATGGAGGACGCGCCGGACATCTGCGCGCAGCTACTGGCCCGGCACGAGCTGCGCGGCACCGTGGTCCTCGCGCTCGGCACCAACGCCACCTTCGGCGCGCAGGACGTGGACCGGGTGCGCGAGGTGGTCGGCGACCGGCGGATCGTGCTGACCACCGTCCGCGGGCCGTTCCCCTGGCAGGACAGCGTCAACAGCACGGTGCGCGACTACCACGCCCGTCACCCCGAGGTGCTGCTGGACGACTGGTACACCGATGTCGCCGGGCACCTGGACCTGCTGTGGATCGACCACGTCCACCCGCGCGGCGGCGCCGGTACCTCGCTCTTCGCGACCGGTCTGGCCGACACCCTGGCCGGCGGGGTCAGTTGAGGCAGAGCCCGAACACGCAGGGCGAGCTGCGGCTCGGGCTCGGGGTGGGCGAGGAGGACCCGGTGCCGGTGGGGGTGGCGCTCCGCGGCGGGGACGTGGCGGCGCTGGGGGTCGTCACACTGCCGGAGGCCGTGGTGCCCGGGGCGCGGGGTGCGGTGGTGGGGGCGGCGGACGCGGAGATGCCGGGGGCCGTGGCGGGCGGGGCCGCGGCGGAGGTGCGGGGGCGCGCGGCAGAGTGGCTGCCGGGCGGCGGGCTCGCGGTGGCGGTGGCGGCGCCGGGGCCCGTACGGCCGGGTGATGACGGGTCGTCGGAGACGGACACGGCGGGCGGGCGGGAGGAAGAGGACGAGCCGGCGGATATCACCGCCGCGGCGATCCCGGCGCCGACGAGGGCGAACGCGGCGACGACCGCGGCTCGGCGGCGGTTCCTGCGCTGCCGTTCCTCACCCGGCTCCGGGGTGTCCTCGGCGGTGCCGGAGCCGGCGGCCGGGCCGGATATGCCGGGCGGCGCGTGCCCGGACGGTTCCCTGGCGACGGGCTCCTCCGGCGGGAGCGCCACCTTGGCGGCCGCGGCGGGCAGGGCCGTGGTGGCAGCGGTCGCGGTCCCGTCGGCGGCCGCGTCCCCCGCCGGCGCCGGCGGCAGGTCGACCGGTGCGCGGCCGGCCGGGCTGCGGGGGTCGATGTCCGGCGCGTAGGCGCCGCATCCCGGGCACATGAAGGCGCCGTTGAGGGCGCGGCGGCAGCCCGCGCAGTAGTCCGACCGCGCGGCGGGCGGCTCGGCCGCGCGGCCCGGACGCGTCGACGGTGTGCTCACTGACCCCGATTCTCCCGCCGGGCTCCCGTTTCCCATGGGCCGCAAGGCTAGTTCACGCCCGGCCGGGCGCCCGGCCGGGGGCGGGTGCCCGCCTTCGGCGTGTCCCCACCGCCCGGCCCGCTCCTGCCCCATACCCGTACATGTCACGGCAGTCGGCGCTCCGCACGGTGTGCCGGGGCCGGCCGGCCGAGCCGGGCCAGCGGGGAGCACGCCATGTACAGCGGGGACAGCACGAGGGCGGCGGCGGTCACCAGCAGCGCGGTGCGCGGGCCGCAGTACGCGGCGAGGGCGCCGCCGAGCAGGGAGCCGAAGGGGCCCATGCCGATGCCCGCGACGTTGAGGGTGGCCACCACGCGGCCCTGGAACCGTACGGGCGTGGCGGCCTGCCGGATCGCCGTGGTGGTCACGTCGACGAGCTGGCCGAAGGCGCCGAACAGCACGTTGACCGCGGTGAGGGCGGCGAGCGTGGCGGGGCCGGAGCCGTGCAGCGCGGGTACGCCCAGCATCACGCCGTCGGCGAGCGCGGCCGACCCGACGAGCACCGGGCCGAGGCCGAGCCGGGACGGCAGCCGTGCGGCCAGCGCCGAACCCGCCAGCGCGCCCGGGCCGGTGGCGGCGAGCACGAGTCCGACCGCGCCGCCGGACAGGTGCAGGGTGCGCGGCAGGAACAGCAGGTAGACGGTCATCAGGGCGGCGAAGGAGAACTGGAAGAGGGCCGACGCGGCGCCGACGGCGCGCAGCACCGGGTCGCGTACGACGAGCCGGAGCCCCTCGCGGATCTGCCGCCGCACGCCGCCGGCCCCGGGTGACGGCGTGTCAGCGGCATGGTGGCCGCCGGGCCGGACCCGGCGCACGGCGAGTGCGGACAGCGCGAACAGGGCGGTGCAGCCCGCGGCGGCGAAGGGTGCGCCCAGCAGCGAGACCAGTCCCCCGCCGAGCGCGGGCCCGGCGATCCGGGCGGCGGACCTGCTGCCTTCGAGCACGCCGTTGCCCTCGGTGAGCCGCTGCCGCGGCACCAGCCGGACCAGCGTGGACTGGTAGGCCACGTCGAAGCACACCGACAGGGAGCCGGTGAGGAAGGACAGGGCGAGCAGCAGCGGCAGGCCGAGCCCGCCCAGGAGGTAGGCGAGCGGGACCGCGGCGAGGACGGCGGCGCGGCCGAGGTCGGCGAGGACCATGACCCGGGTGGAGCGGCGGCGGTCCACCCACACGCCGACCAGCAGCGACAGCAGCAGGATCGGCGCCTGCTCGGCGGCGCGCAGCAGGCCGAGCCGGCCGGGTCCGGCGTGCAGCGCCACGACGGCGAGCAGCGGCAGCACCGTGGCCGCGGCCTGCTCGCCGAGCTGGGAGGCGGTCTGGCCGGACCAGAACCGCCGGAAGTCGGGGTCCCGCAGCAGCCCGGCAGGGGGTTCGGCACGGGTGGGTGCGGGCGGCGGAACGTGTGCGGGAGGCGGCGGAGGTACGGTCGGCACGGGTGCCCCTTGGGTCGCGAACAGCGGCGCCGGTGGCGGGGGGCGCGCGGTTGCCGCGCCCCGGGACCGGGCAGGGAAGGGCTCGCTGTGCCGCGCGCCGGCCGCAGGCCGGTACCGGGCGGGCGCCGTTGCCGGGCGCCGACCGTGTTCAGGGGCAGCACGCGATGACGGGTCGGAGACGACCTACGGCGTCAGCGCGCGCTTCGGTGACCGGGCACCTCAACTCTCCTTCTGCGACGACCGCCACATCGTAGCGGCGGGACGGGTGGCGCGGGCGGGTCGGTCCGCCGCGGGCGGGGGCGGCGGGCCGAGGATGCGCCCCATGGTCACCAAGAGCTTCGCCGCCGCGTTCATCACCTTCTTCTCCGTCGTCGGCCCGCCGAAGGTGCTGCTGTCGTTCGCGCACCTGGCACGCCTGCACGAGCGCGGGCGGCTGCGGCTGATCGCGCTGCTGTCGTCGGTGCTGGCGCTGGCGGTGGGCGCGCTCGCCGGGTTCACGGCGCCCTGGCTGCTGGAGCTGTTCCACATCTCGGCGCCCGCGCTGCTGGTGGCGGGCGGCATCATCTTCTTCATCTACGCGATCGGCCTGGTGCTCGGGGTGCACCTGGGCGTCGAGGCGCCGGACGAGGACCAGCCGGACGTGGTGGGCGGGATCAGGGTGCTGCTGATGCCGTTCGTGGTCAGCCCGCTGGCGCTGACCGCGATCCTCATCGAGGCGTCCGAGCGCGACTCGTGGTCCTGGCGCGGCACGGTCGTGGGCGCGTACGAGACGGTGATCGTGCTCGACCTGGCCTGCGTGCTGGTGCTGGCGCCGCTGCTGCGCCGGACGCACCACACCGTCATCGAACTGCTCAGCCGCCTGCTCGGGCTGCTGCTGGCGGCGGTCGGCGTCGATGTGGTGCTCAACGGGCTGGGCGCGCTGGGGGTGCCGGGGCTGGGCCGCGGCGGGCACTGACCCGCGCGGCCCCGGCCCCCGCCCCGGCCCTGGCGCTCAGCCCCGGGCGCGTGGCTACCCTTCCTGCTGCCCGCTCTGCTCCTGGGCGAGCAGCTCGAACTCCAGGGCGCCGTCCAGCGATTCGCGGATGAGGTCGGCGTGGCCCGCGTGCCGGGCCTGCTCCCCGATGAGGTGGAGCAGAATCCAGCGGGCGCTGCGCTTGGCGTCCTTGGGGAACCACGGCGCCTCGGGCAGCGCGACGCCGACGTCGAGGGTGGGCAGGGCGGCGACGGCTTCCCGGGTGGCGCGCGCCACCGCGTCGAGTTCGGCGAGGACGTCGGACAGCCGCTCGCCGGGCAGCAGTTGGAACTCGTCGGCCCAGTCCTCGGGGCCCTGGACGCGCTGGGGCTCCTGGCGGCCCATCAGGACGACCTGCACCCAGTCGTGCTCGCGGCGCGCCGCGTGCTTGACGAGGCCGCCGAGCGACATCGTGCTGGCGCTGGGGTGGGCGGCGGCCTGCTCGTCGGTGAGCCCGAGCACCGCCCGGCGCAGCGCGCCGCGCTGGGCGTCGAGGAACTGAAGCAGGGCGTCGCGCTCGTCGGTCTCCGCGTTCACCAGGCTCGGCATGGGTGTGCACCTCTCGGTCCTGCGGCCCCGGCTCTCCGGCGCCGTCCGTCGTGATGCCCCCAACGGTAGGGAGCAATGCGGTCAGGTTCGGTCCGCGAGGGCCCGGGCCCGGGCGGCGGGCCCCGGGCCCGGGTGGTGGGCCGTCACGGGCGCGGAGTTCAGGGCGAGTTGGCCGGGGCGTGGTGGTGCGGGTGATACCGCTGGGGCTAGGGTCGGGGCGCCCGAGCCCGCCACCGCGCCCGCGCACGTGGTCGGGGCCGGGCATGCCGAGCGCTCCGCCCGACCACCTTGGGGGTTTTTGTGAACGCCACCGCACTGCGCCGCCGCGCGACCGCCCTGATCATCGCCACCGCCGCCGCCACCGCCCTGGGCACCGCGACCGCCCGGGCGGACGACTCCCCCGGCGGCTGGGTGGCCGCGGGCAGTTCGACGGTGAACTCCGTGACCGGCGGCGAGGGCATCGCCACCAAGGCCGACGGCTCGCTGCTCACCCGGGGCCTGGGCTCGGTGCCGCTGCGGCTGCGGGTCCAGGGCTGGAACCACGTCGGCGACCCGGACATCGTGGGCGGCTACGTCTACGACGCCTACCAGGGCGGCGACGACGCCACGTCGAAGCTCTTCGAGGTCACCACGCCGTCCGGCGCGACCTACGACTACACGCACCCGCTGGACTCCGGCGAGCTGCTGAACAACTCGTTCGCCGCGGTCTCCCCCGACGCCCAGTGGCTGGTGGAGGGCGAGTGGGGCACCGAGGGCCGGCTCCAGGTCTTCCCCGCGCCGCTGACCAACTCCTCGACGCCGGCCACCGGCGGCACCCTCCCGCAGGCCGGGCAGATCACGCTGGACCGCAGCGTCGACGACATCCAGGGCTGCGACTTCGTCTCCGCGACGCGCCTGGTGTGCTCCTCCGACGACGCGGCGAAGGACGTCGTCCAGGTCGACCTGCCGCACGCGCTGGACGGCACCGCGGTCACCGGGCAGGTCACCACGCTCTTCCAGCTCCCGCAGAGCAGCATCTGCTCGGGCACCTTCGAGGCCGAGGGCATCGACTACGACATGGCGGCGAAGCTGCTGCGGGTGGAGATCGTGCCGCCGAGCGTGTGCGAGGTCGCCACGACGGTGTACGCCTACCGCCCGACCACCGGCTGACGCCCGCGGGGCGCCTTCGGGCGCCCTTCCCGCGGCCCCTTCTACACCCTCGCCGGGCCGAAATGTCCCGGTGAGACATCCGTCCCGGTGGGACATTTGTCTCACCGGGAAAAATGTCCCACCGGGACATTCGGGCGTAGCGTCGTACCCATGGACGCCGACGTACCAGGACAGCGCGGCACCGCCGGGACCGACCGGCGGCTGCTGCGGGCCCGCCGCACCCGGGAGGCACTCGCCACCGCCGCGGTCGAGCTGATCCTGGAGCGGGGGCTGGCCGCCACCACGGTGGAGGCCGTCGCCGAACGCGCGGACGTCACCCGCCGCACCTTCAGCCGGTACTTCACCGGCAAGGAGGATGCCGCGCTCGGCTTCGTCCGCGACGACGGCGAGCGGATCAACGCGCTGCTGCGCACCCGCCCCGCCGACGAGCCGCCGCTGCTGGCCTACCGCCGGGCGGTCCGCGCCTGGCTCACCGACCCGCGCACCCCGGCCCGCCACCTGCGGCCGCAGATGCGCCGGATCATCGCCCTGCTCGACTCCGAGCCCACGCTCTTCGCGGCCTACGAGCGCATCCGTGTGGACGCGCAGGACGAGTCGGTGCGGATCGTCGCCGAGCGGCTGGGCACCGACACCCTGCGGGACCTGCGCCCGGCCGTGGTCGTGGAGGCCGCGGCGGGCGTGCTGACCGCCGCGCTGCGCGCCTGGGCCCACACCCCGCAGGACACGGCGGCCCCCGGCGGCCCGGGCGCCGACCTCACCGACCTGGTCGAGCGCGCCTACGACGTCCTCTCCAGCCAGGCCGCCTCGGCGGCCGCACACCGCAGCACCGCACCATCACGCACCACCGAACCATCACGCACTACCGATGAGTGAGAACACCATGAGCAACACCCCCAGCTCCACCCCGGCCACCGGCTCCACCGAGTTCGCCGGCCGCACCGCCCTCGTCACCGGCGCCGCCTCCGGCATCGGCCTGGCCACCGCCCGGCTGCTGGCCGCCGGCGGCGCCCACGTCGTCATCGCCGACTACGACACCGCCGGCGCCGAGCGGGCCGCCGCGGCCCTGACCGCCGACGGGCTGTCGGCCGCGGCCACCACCCTCGACGTGACCGTCCCGGACTCCGTGGCGGCGGCCGTCGCCTTCGCCACCGAGACCTTCGGCGGCCTCGACCTCGCCGTGAACAACGCCGGGATCGGCGGCCCGAGCGCGCCCACCGGCGCGTACGACATCGCCGCGTACGACCGGGTGATCCGCACCAACCTCGACGGCGTCTTCTACTGCCTGCGCCACGAGCTGCCCGCCATCGAGGCCACCGGCCGCGGCGGCGCCATCGTCAACGTCGCCTCGATCCTCGGGTCCGTCGGCTTCGCCGGCTCGCCCGCCTACGTGGCCGCCAAGCACGGCGTGGTCGGGCTGACGAAGTCCGCGGCGGCCGAGTACTCCGCGCGCGGTATCCGGATCAACTCCGTGGGCCCCGGCTTCATCGAGACGCCGCTGCTCCAGGCGATGGACGACCAGGCGCGGGCCGCGCTGGTCGGCCTGCACCCGGCCGGTCGGCTGGGCCGGCCCGAGGAGGTCGCCGAGCTGATCGGGTTCCTGCTCTCCGACCGCGCCTCCTTCGTCACCGGCAGCTACCACCTGGTGGACGGCGCCTACACCGCCGTCTGAGCCGCGAGATCCGTCCCGCTGGAGAGGAGAACCCCCATGAAGGCCCTGCAGTACCGCACCATCGGCGCCGCTCCCGAGGTGGTGACCGTTCCCGACCCCGAGCCCGGCCCCGGCCAGGTGCTCCTGAAGGTCACCGCCGCCGGCGTGTGCCACAGCGACATCGCCGTGATGAGCTGGCCGGCCGACGGCTTCCCGTACCAGCTGCCGCTCACCCTCGGCCACGAGGGCGTCGGCACCGTGGTCGCGCTCGGCGCGGGCGCGACCGGGGTCCGCGAGGGCGACGCCGTCGCGGTCTACGGCCCCTGGGGCTGCGGCCAGTGCGCCAAGTGCGCGGAGGGCAAGGAGAACTACTGCCTGCGCGCCGACGAGCTGGGCATCCGCCCGCCCGGGCTCGGCGCGCCCGGCGCCATCGCCGAGTACCTGCTCGTGGACGACCCGCGCCACCTGGTGCCGCTGGGCGGGCTCGACCCGGTGGCGGCGGTGCCGCTGACCGACGCGGGCCTGACGCCCTATCACGCGATCAAGCGGGCGCTGCCCAAGCTGGTGCCCGGCTCCACCGCGGTCGTCATCGGCACCGGCGGCCTCGGGCACACCGCGATCCAGCTGCTGCGGGCGCTGAGCCCGGCCCGGGTCGTCGCCCTGGACGTCAGCGAGGACAAGCTGCGGCTGGCACGCGAGGTCGGCGCCCATGAGGCGGTGCTCTCCGACGACAAGGCGGGCGCCGCGGTCCGCGAGCTGACCGGCGGGCTGGGCGCGCAGGCGGTCTTCGACTTCGTCGGCGCCGAACCCACCCTGCGCACGGCCGCGGCCGTGGCCGGCATCGAGGCCGAGGTGGCCGTCGTCGGGATCGCCGGCGGCACGCTGCCGGTCGGGTTCGGCGCGCTGCCGTTCGAGGTGACGGCGTACGCCCCGTACTGGGGCAGCCGCGGCGAGCTCCAGGAGGTGCTTGCGCTGGCCCGCACCGGCGAGGTCTCCGTGCACACCGAGACCTTCTCGCTGGACGAGGCGCCGCGGGCGTACGAGCGGCTGCACGCCGGGCAGATCAACGGGCGCGCGGTCATCCTGCCCAACGGCTGACCGCCCACGTCCCCGGCAGCCGCCGCCCGGCCACCGACTGGCCACTGGCCGGTGGGCGGCTACCGGGCGGCGGCCAGGAACACCCGGCCGCCGATCTCGATGGTGCCGTCGGCGCCGGGCGCGCAGAGGATCTGCGCGCCCGGCGCCTGCGTGACGTTCAGGGCCCGTTGCAGTTCGTGGGCGAGCAGCAGCGCGCCCGCGCCGGTGGACCCGGCGCCCGGACCGAGTTCGGCGCCGACGACCCGCCCGGCCGCCTCGTCGGCCCACGCCCACGCGTAGACGCGCTCCGCGCTGCCGTCCGCCGGCAGCCCGAGGACCTGGGCCGGGTCGGCGTACTGCCGCAGCTCCCACGGCCCGGGCCACTCCGCGGCCGCGGTGACCCAGCCGAACTCCCCGTCGTGCCGGGCGAACACGTCGCCGAGCGCGGGCAGTTCCAGGATCTCCAGGTCCAGCAGCCACGCCGCGCCGATCAGCGCGTGCGGGTCGGCCGCCACGCCCTGTCCGGGCCGGTGCACCTCGACGGCGCCGCGTTCCGGGTCGTCCACGAAGACGGTGTGCGGGCAGCCGAGCCGGGCCGCCAGCTCCTGCCGCGCGTGCCGGTCGGGATACGGCCGCCCGTCGCGTACGACCGCGACCTCGCTGCCGTGGCGGCGGTCGGGGCCGCACAGGACGCTCAGGACGTCGATACCGGGACGGGTGGCGGGCACGGGAGCATTCAACCAGCCCCTGCCGGACCGGGGCCGGGCAGGCGGTTTCCGGGCAGCCGGGGACCGGACCGCACCGGAGTCGCGACGGTTCGGTCCGGCCGCGCAAGCAACCTACACCAGACGTTAAGTGACGCTTCGTCAGCCCAGCGCGTCGACCCCGGTCAGCTCCGCCGACAGGGCCCACAGCCGGGCCGCCTGCTCGGGGTCGGCCGCGTAGTCCTTGACGCCGGTGCGGGGGCCGCCGGGCACCGCGGGGGCCGCGATGTCGCAGTCCTCCAGGTAGACCCCGCCCTTGCCGTCGAGTTGCGGCGAGGTCGCGGCGAACACCTGGGTGGCGGCGCCCTGTTCGGGGGTCTTGAAGCCGGCCGGGTTCAGCGGGTTGCCGTCGGCGTCGATCCAGCCGCGGTCCACCATCTCCTGCCGCGGCAGGTGGCGCTGGAGCGGGGTGAGGATGCCGCCCGGGTGCAGCGAGAAGGCGCGCACACCGCGGTCGCGGGCGAGGGTGTCGAGGTGGCGGGCGAAGAGCGCGTTGGCGGTCTTGGCCTGCCCGTACGCCTCCCACTTGTCGTAGTGCCCCTGGTCGAAGTGGAGGTCGTCCCAGCGGATCGGGGAGTAGTGGTGGCCGGCGGAGGAGACCGAGACGACCCGGCCGCGGCCCCGCTCGATGGCCGGCCACAACCGGTTGACCAGCGCGTGGTGGCCGAGGTGGTTGGTGGCGAACTGCGCCTCCCAGCCCGGGCCCACCCGGGTCTCGGGGCAGGCCATGACGGCGGCGCTGTTGATGGTGAGGTGGATGTCGCGGCCGGTGGCGAGGAACCGCTCGGCGAACTTCTCGACGCTTCCGAGGTCGGCGAGGTCCAGCTCGTCCAGCTCCACGCCGTCGATCCCGGCCAGCGCCTCCCGCGCGGTGTCGGGGCGGCGGGCCGGCACGACGACGTGCGCGCCGGCCGCGGCCAGCGCGCGGGTGGTCTCCAGGCCGAGCCCGGAGTAGCCGCCGGTGACGACCGCGAGCTTCCCCGTCAGGTCGATGCCGCGCAGGACCTCGGCCGCGGTGCTCTCGGCGCCGAATCCGGAGGCGATGGGCTGCTGTGGTGTGGTCATGCGGTCGAGGCTAGGAGCTGGAGTGCGCTCGAAGGCAAGCGGTCGCGCGGCGCGGCGGCGGGATTCGGCCCGCGGCTCACGGGCCGGCCGGGTGCGCGGAGCCCGGCGGGTGCGGCGGGCGGTCTTCCGGGTGCGGCGGGGCGGTCGGAGCGGGCGGAGCCTGCGGGCCGTGCGCGGCCTGCGGGCCCTGCGGCCGCGCCGGCCGGGACAGGGCGGCCGTCGCCACGTACGACACCACGACCGCCAGGATCACCAGCGGCATCACGGTCAGCCCGTCCCGGCCGATCAGGAGCGTGGCCAGCAGCACCGAGGTGAGCGGCAGCCTGAGCACCGCGACGCTCATCGCGCCCATGCCGGTGGCGAACGCGGCGACCAGCGGCAGCCCGGGCAGGTGCGACATCAGCACCCCGCCGGCGGCGCCGACGTACAGGGACGGGAAGATCGGGCCGCCCCGGAAGGCGCTCAGCGACGCGGCGTACGCGAGGCCCTTGCACGCCAGGAGCAGGAAGAGGGTGCCGACGGAATAGCCGGCCGCGCCGGACAGCAGCGGGCCCATGGCGCTCTGCCCGGAGTACAGCACGTCGGTGGCGGGCTTGTCCGAGCCCTGCGCGTAGGCGACCGCCAGGCCCGCGACGAGCAGGCCGAGCAGCACCGTCAGCGGCAGCCGGCGCACCTCGACCCGGTCGCGCGAGCGCCGTGCCAGCCACCGGATCGCGGCCGCGAGCAGGGCCGCGGCCAGCCCGATCAGCAGCGCCCAGCCGAACTGGGCCGCGGTCGGGTCGGCCGCCTTCGGCACGTCAGGCAGCTTCAGGGAGTACGTCCCCAGGCCCGTCCAGGACCCGATGCCGACGAAGATCAGCGCGCCGATGCCCGACGCCAGCAGCCCCGGCACCAGCACCGGGCCCAGCATCGGCCCGCCCAGCCCGGCCGCCTCCATCAGCAGGAACGCCCCCAGCAGCGGGGAGCCGAGCAGTGAACTGACCGCCGCGAAGCTGCCGGTGGCGCCGACCACGGCGTAGACGCGCGCGGGCAGCCCCGGGCGCAGCAGCCGGACCGACCCGGCGGCCAGCCCGCCCCCGAGCGCGAGCAGCGGCGCCTCCGGGCCGAGCACCGCGCCGAACGCCAGGGTGGCGAGCGCGGCCAGCAGGATGCCCGGCAGCGCGGTCAGCGCCGGGGTGCCGGCGGCGGAGAACCCGTCGGTGGGCTCATGGCCGCCGCGGCCGGGCAGGTACCGCACGCACAGTGCGGTCAGCAGCCCGCCGACCGCGAGCAGCGGCACCGGCCACCACGGCGGTGTCCCGTCGAACCCCAGGCCGCGGGGCAGGTCGTGGTAGAGCAGCGGTTCGAGCTTCCCGACCAGCGCGAGGAAGCCGAACGCCGCCGCCGAGACCGGTACGCCCAGCAGCACCGCGAACGCCAGCAGGACCAGGTAGCTGCGGCTGCGCAGCAGCGTGTCCGCGTCGCCCGCCGCACCTTCCGCCGTCCCCGCCGCGCCTTCCGCCCCGGCTGCCCCGCCCGCCATGACCCACCGCCTCGACCCCGACCGCACGCGCGTGCTCCGACCCGCCGAGCCAAGCACCGCGCGCCGCCGTACCCTTCGGCCGACACCTGCCGGTTCACCCGCGGGAGCGGCGCACGCGTCCGAATGCCGCACTGCGCCGGCCCGCCCGCGCCGATCTTCCGCCCGCGCGACGACCGTCACACCGCACACCGCACACGCACGGTAACCGATTCGGTGCGCTGCGTCCGCTACGGTGGGCCGATGACAGCTCACGCCGGAGCGCGCTGCCTGGTGACCGGGGCGACCGGGTACATCGGTGGCCGGCTCGTGCCCCAACTCCTCGACGCCGGCTACGCGGTGCGCTGCCTGGCCCGCACCCCGGTGAAGCTGCGCGACTACCCGTGGGCGGACCGGGTCGAGGTCGCGGCCGGGGACGTGCTGGACCCGGCGGCGGTGCGCGCGGCCCTGGCAGACGTCGAGGTGGCGTACTACCTGGTGCACGCGCTGGGTACGGGCGCCGGGTTCGAGTACACCGACCGTACGGCCGCGCGGATCTTCGCCGAGCAGGCCCGCGCGGCGGGGGTGCGGCGCATCGTCTACCTGGGCGGGCTGACCCCACCCGGCGTGCCGGTGGGGCGGCTCTCGCCGCACCTGCGCTCGCGGACCGAGGTCGGCGAGATCCTGCTGTCGTCGGGCGTGCCGACCGCGGTGCTGCGGGCGGCGGTGATCCTGGGGTCGGGTTCGGCGTCGTTCGAGATGCTGCGCTACCTCACCGAGCGGCTGCCGGCGATGGTGACGCCGAGTTGGGTGCGCACCCGGATGCAGCCGATCGCGGTGCGGGACGTGCTGCGCTACCTGGTGGGCGCCGCGGCCATCCCGGCGGACGTGAACCGGACCTTCGACATCGGCGGCACCGGCGTGGTGACGTACCGGGAGATGATGCGGCGGTACGCGGCGGCGGCCGGGCTGCCGCGGCGGGTGATCGTGCCGGTGCCGGTGCTGACGCCGAAGCTGTCCAGCCGCTGGGTGGGGCTGGTGACCCCGGTCCCGGCGGGGGTGGCGCGGCCGCTCGCGGAGTCGCTGCGGCACGAAGTGGTCTGCCGCGAGCACGACATCGCCGCCTACGTGCCCGATCCGCCGGGCGCGCCGCTCGACGTGGACACCGCGCTGCGGCTGGCGCTGCAACGGGTGCGGGACGCCGAGGTGACCACGCGCTGGTCGTCGGCGTCGGTGCCGGGCGCGCCGAGCGACCCGCTGCCGACCGACCCGGACTGGGCCGGCGGCAGCCTCTACACCGACGTCCGCGAGGCCCCGGTGGCCGCCTCGCCGGACCGGCTGTGGCGGGTGATCGAGGGGATCGGCGGCGAACACGGCTGGTACTCCTTCCCGTTGGCGTGGGCGGTGCGCGGCCGGCTGGACCGGCTGGTGGGCGGGGTCGGGCTGCGGCGCGGGCGGCGGGACGCGCAACGGCTGCGGGTCGGGGACTCGTTGGACTTCTGGCGGGTGGAGGAGATCGAACGGGGGAAGCTGCTGCGGCTGCGCGCCGAGATGCGGCTGCCGGGCCCGGCGTGGCTGGAGATGCGGGCCGGGACCGGGCCGGACGGCCGCACCCGCTACCGGCAGCGGGCCGTCTTCCAGCCGCACGGCCTGTTCGGGCACCTCTACTGGTGGTCCATCTCCCCTTTCCACACGGCCGTCTTCGGCGGCATGGCCCGCAACATCGCGCGGGCGGCGGAACGTGCGGAGCAGGCGCCGGACGAGGGCCGTACGCCGGACGGGGACCGTGGTACGCCGGAGGGTCCCGGGTCCCGGCCGTCGGGGAAGGGGCCTGCCGTATGAGCCCGGCCCGCGCCTCCCGGCCCGCCGGCTCCGCGGACGGCACCTCCCGCGCGGTCGTGCTGTTCACCTCGGACCTGCGGCTGCACGACCACCCGCCGCTGCGCGCCGCGCTGGCCGGCGCGGCCGAGGTGGTGCCGCTGTTCGTGCGCGACCCGGCGGTGGCGGCCGCCGGGTTCGCCGCGCCCAACCGGCTGGCGTTCCTCGCGGATTGCCTGGCCGCGCTGGACCAGGGGCTGCGCGAGCGCGGCGGGCGGCTGGTGCTGCGCGAGGGCGGGACGGTCGCGCAGGTGTGCGCGGTGGCGCGGGAGGCGGACGCCGCCGACGTCCATGTGGCGGCCGGGTGCAGCGCCTTCGCGCAGCGCCGCGAGGAGCGGCTGCGGCGCGCGCTGGCCGCGGACGGGCGGCGGCTGCACGTCCATGACGCGGTGGTCACGGCGGTGCCGCCGGGCCGGGTCGTCCCGAACGGCTCGTCGCACTTCGCGGTGTTCACGCCGTACTTCCGGCGCTGGCAGCAGGAGGGGCTGCGCGTTCCGCTGCCGGCGCCGCGCGCGGTACGGGTGCCGGCGGCGGTGCGGTCGGCGCGGATCGAGCCGCGCTCGGCGGTCGGCGGGGTGTCGCCCGAACTGGCCGCGGGCGGCGAGGCGGTGGCCCGGCGGCTGCTGGGCAGCTGGCTGCGGCACGGCGTCGAGGCGTACGAGGACCGCCACGACGATTTGGCGGGAGACGCGACGTCGCGGCTCTCGCCGCACCTGCACTTCGGCACGCTGTCGCCGGTGGAGGCGGTGCGGCGGGCGCGGGCGAAGGGCGGGCCGGGCGCGGAGGCGTTCGTCCGGCAAGTGTGCTGGCGCGACTTCCACCACCAGGTGCTGGCGGCGAATCCGGCGGTGGCGGCGGCCGACTACCGTACCCGGCAGGACCGTTGGCGTACGGGGGCGGCGGCGGAGGCCGACACCGAGGCATGGCGGCAGGGCCGGACCGGCTACCCGGTGGTGGACGCGGCGATGCGGCAGCTGCGGGCCGAGGGCTGGATGCACAACCGGGGGCGGCTGCTGGCGGCGAGCTTCCTCACCAAGACGCTCTACGTGGACTGGCGGATCGGGGCACGGCACTTCCTGGAGCTGCTGGTCGACGGCGACGTGGCGAACAACCAGCTCAACTGGCAGTGGGTGGCCGGCACCGGCACCGACTCGCGCCCCAACCGCGTGCTCAACCCGCTGCTCCAGGCCCGGCGCTACGACCCGGACGGCGGCTATGTGCGGCGCTGGGTACCGGAGTTGGCCGGGGTGGCGGGTGCGGCGGTGCACGAGCCGTGGAAGCTGTCCCCGCGGGAGCGCGCCGGGTGCGGGGAGTATCCGGAGCCGGTGGTGGAACTCGCCGACGGGCTGGCCCGCTTCCGGCGGGGGCGGGGCCTGGAGTAGGCCCCGTCGGACCCATGGCGTCGGCCGGCCCCGGGCCGCCCCGGGGGCCGGCGCCCGTCGGCGCCCGGCGCCCCACCGCCGTGATCGACCCCGTTGGTCCGTCGCAGACGCTTGACGCGGCGGAAGCCTTGCCCGCATCTTGGAGAGCGCTCTCCGCACTCTCCCCCACCCGCCTCGGAACCCCCACTCCACGGTTGCCGGCTGACGGAACGGGCGTACCGCGCACCGGGCCGTCCTCCACGTCCCCGCACACCGCCGCGGCACGCCCCGGGCCGCCCACCGGGCCCCCGCCGGCCGGCCGAGTGGCATGGCACCGCCGAAGCGGAACACGCAACCGAAGGGAACGCCATGAGGCTCCTCCCGCTCGCGCGGCCGCGGCCGCCGGAACCCGAGCGCGGCAGGTCGAGACCGCCGCGTCGCCGGCCGCTTCCGCGCCTACGGTCCCCCCGCCGGCAGCCCCCACGCCTACAGCCGTCGCACCAACGGCCTTCGCAGCAACGGCGCTCGCGCGGCGGCCCGATGGCCCGCACGCTGGTCCTGGTGATGGCCCTGCTCGGCCTGTCACTGGCCGGCGCCGGGGCGCTCACCTCGGCCCAGGCGGCCGGCGGCGGTGCCTTCGGCGGCACACCGGCGGCCGTCCCGGGCACGGTCGAGGCCGCGAACTACGACACCGGCGGCGAGGGCGTCGCCTACCACGTGCTCTCCACGAACGGCAGCGCCAACGGCTACCGCGCCGACGGGGTGGACCTGGAGGCCACCGCGGACGGGCAGGGCACCAGCGCGCCCGGCGGCGCGTACGACATGGGCTGGACCACGCCGGGCCAGTGGTTCACGTACACCGTCGACGCGGCCGCCGCCGGTAACTACACGATCGGCTTCCGGCTGGCCTCGCCGTACGGGATCACCGACGCGCTGCACGTCGCCGACTCCTCCGGCGCCGACCTGACCGGCAAGGTCGCCGCCCCCAACACCGGCGGCTACGAGACGTGGACCACGGTCACCGTCGACGTCACCCTGCCGGCCGGCCGGCAGACGCTCACCGTCGACCAGGACACCAACGGCTGGAACTTCCACGCCATGACCTTCACCCAGGGCGGCGGCGGAGGCAGCGGCGGCACCGGAGGGACCGCCCCCACCACGTACTGCGGCACCGACGACCTCGCCCTGGACCAGCCGACCACCGCCTCCTCGACGCAGGACGCGACCGCCTACCCGGCGACGGGCGCCACCGACGGCAATCCCGGCACCCGGTGGTCCAGCGCCGCCGCCGACCCGCAGTGGCTGGAGGTCGACCTCGGCTCCGCCCAGCAGATCTGCGGCGCGGACCTGCTGTGGGAAGCCGCGTACGCCACCGCGTACCAGGTCCAGGTCTCCGGCAACGGCACCGACTGGACGCCGGTGTACTCCACGACGACCGGGGACGGCGGCACCGACGCGCTGGCGTTCTCCACCACCTCCCGCTACATCCGGGTCTACGCGACGGCTCGCGGCACCCAGTTCGGTGACTCGATCTTCGAGTTCGAGGTCTACGGCCTGACCACGACCCCGCCGGTCACCGGCGGCAACGGCGACGGCGGCAACGGGACCTGCCCGTGGGTGGGCTCCACCGCGCCGGTCGCCCAGCGGGTGCAGCAGGTGCTGGACACCATGAACCGCTCCGAGGAGGTCACGCTGCTGTCCGGAGACGGCAGTTCGTCGTACATCGGCCAGGTCGGGGGCATCCCGGACCTGTGCATCCCGGCGCTGAACCTGGAGGACGGCCCGTCCGGGGTCGGTGACGGCAACGGCGGTGTGACGGCCTTCCCCGACGGTGAGAACGCCGCCGCGACCTGGGACCCGGCGCTGATCCAGCAGGAGGGCGCGGCCAAGGGCGCGGAGTTCGCCGGTAAGGGCGCGAACGTCGCGCTCGGCCCGACGACGAACCTGGTGCGCGACCCGCGCTGGGGCCGGACCTACGAGACCTACGGCGAGGACCCGTACCTGGCCGGCCAGGTCACCTCGGCGGAGGTCGAGGGGCTCCAGAGCCAGGGGGTGATGGCCGAGGTCAAACACGCCGCCGCCTACGACCAGGAGCAGTACCCCAACGGCGGGAACAACGAGACGGTCAGTCAGAAGGCGCTCGAGGAGCTGTACCTGGCGCCCTTCCAGGCCGCCGCCGAGCAGTCCGCGCCGGGCTCGATGATGTGCTCGTACGCCGTGGTCAACGGCGCGCCTTCGTGCGCGAGCGCGCAGATGCTCCTGCGCGGGCTCGACCAGCAGGCGGACTACGGCGGCTTCGTCGTCTCCGACTGGGGGGCCGCGGGCAACGCCGTCGCGGACGCCCAGGGCGGCATGGACGTGGCGATGCCGTTCTCCGACGCGAGCGACGTCTCCGCCGCGCTCACCGCCGGGACGCTGAAGCAGGCGACCGTGAACGCCGTGGTGGCCCGCATCCTGACCCAGATGTTCGCCTTCGGCCTGTTCGACAACCCGCCGTCCGGGTCGCTCTCCGCCACCGTCACCACGCAGGCGCACCAGCAGACCGCGCTGAAGCTCGGTGAGGAGGGCACCGTGCTGCTGAAGAACAACGGGCTGCTGCCGCTGAACCCGGACATGACAGGGTCCGTCGCGGTCATCGGCACCGACGGCGGCGCCGCGGTCGAACTCGCCGGCGGCGGCAGCGGCGGGGTCACCAGTGCCAACACCGTCTGGCCGCTGACCGGCGTGCAGGACGCGGTGGGCCCGAACGTCAAGGTCACCTACACCGCCGGTGACGACAACGGGACCGCCGACATCCAGCAGGCGGTCGACGCGGCCAAAGCCGCCACCGACGCGATCGTCTACGTCAGCGCCCCGGAGGGCGAGGAGAGCGACCTGTCCACGCTCGACCTGTCCAGTACGGACGAGACGATGATCAACGATGTGGCCGCGGCGAACCCGAACACCGTCGTGGTGGTCAACAGCGGTTCGCCGGTGGTCATGCCGTGGCTGGACAAGGTCGCCGGCGTGTTCGAGAACTGGTACGGCGGAGGGGAGACCGGCGCCGCCACGGCCGCGCTGATCTTCGGCGCCGCCGACCCGTCGGGCAAGCTGCCGGTCACCTTCCCCAGCAGCCTGAGCCAGGTCCCGGCGCAGACCACCGCGCAGTGGCCGGGCACCCCGACCGGGCCGGTCTACAGCGAGGGCGTGGACATCGGCTACCGCTGGTATCAGTCGCAGAACATCACGCCCGCCTTCCCGTTCGGCTTCGGGCTGTCGTACACGAAGTTCTCCTTCTCCGACCTGAGCGTGGGGGCCTTCGACGCCGACGGCAGGGCCACGGTGACCGCGAAGATCACCAACACCGGGTCGGTGGCGGGCGCGGACGTGGCGCAGTTGTACGTCGGCGACCCGGCCGCCAGCCAGGACCCGCCGGAGCAACTGGCGGGCTTCCAGCGGGTGTCGCTGGACCCGGGGCAGAGCGCCACGGTCGCCTTCCCGCTCACCGTCCACGACCTGGCGTCCTGGTCGGCGGCGGACAACCAGTGGGAGGCGGCCGCGGGCACGTACGCGATCAGGGTCGGGGACTCCTCCGCCAGCCTGCCGCTGTCCGGCTCGACCGGCCTGGCGCACACCCTGACCGGGCAGGTCGCCGCCGGTGCCTCGGCGGCCGGCGTGTCGCCTGCCAACACGGCCGTCAGCGCGAACGTCACCGCGAACTCGGGGGTGGCGGGCGCCGAGACGGTCGGCGTGGTCAATCCGCACGGCTACAGCAGCCCGAAGGGCAGGGCGGCGTCGTTCACCGTGCAGGCGGCCGACTCCGACACCACGCAGCCGCTCACCTTCACCGCGACCGGGCTGCCGCCCGGCATCGGTATCGCGTCGAACGGCACCGTCTCCGGCTCGGGTACCGCCACCGGGACCTACACGGTGACCGTGACGGCCAAGGACCCGAGAGGAGCGTCCGGTTCGGCCACCTTCGTGTGGTCCGTCACGCAGTGAGCGCGCTCGCCCTGCTCCGATGCCGATGACGGCGCGGTCGGCGTCCCGCCGGCCGCGGGCCGCGGTGGACGAGCGGCGGCGGACGTGCGG
>NZ_JBYIRL010000037.1:0-85104 GCF_057708125.1 Actinacidiphila sp. bgisy145 | reverse complement strand
GTACAAGGAGACCGCCCGCGGCGGCCTGGCCGTCAACGTCATCGAGTGCTGACGGCGTAGGCCCTGACCTGCGGGTTCCCTCCTACCAGCCCTGTCGGAGCCTTCCGGGAAAGTCCCTGGGATCGAGAGTCCTCCGGGCAGCATCAGCAGGAGCGACAGCGCCGAGGCTCGGCGGCAGGCAGCGAACCGTGGGCGACCCAAGGGATTGCAGAGCCTTTCGGAAATCGCAGGTCGTGAAGGGTTCTCCCCGCGCGAGCGGGGGTGGTCCGTGTACCTGGACGGCGAACTCGGACTGGTCGCCTCCAGTGCCGGGCGTCGGCAGGCGACGGGGCTCTCCACCGGAGACCCCGGCGGATCTGTCCAGTCGGGGCCACGGCGTCAGCGGTTCAGCCCAGCTCGGCGAGGTGCTCGATGCGTGCGGCGCTCTCGCTCCCCGGAACCGGCGAGAACACGTGCAGGGACTGGCCCGGCGCCGCGACGATCGCCAGCGTGCTGCAGTAGAGGTGTAGCTCACCCACCCGGGGGTGCCGCAGCAGGTGGGTCTCGACGCACGGCGAGAGCCTGATCTCCTGTGCCGTCCACAGCGCCGCGAAGGCCGAACTCGCCCCGGTCAGCTCGGTGACCACCTCGGTGATCCGTCGGTGCCGGGGGAACTGCGTCGACATCGCTCGAACGCTCGCGACGGTGGAGCGGGCGGTCAGCTCCCAGTCGTCGAAGAACGTCATGGCGCCCGGGTCGCAGAAGATCATCCGCAGCAGGTTGTCGGTCCGCCTGAACCCGCCGTAGAAGGCCGCCCCGACCGGGTTCAGCGCCACGATGTCCATCGCGGGATCGAGCACCGCGACCGGTACGCGCAGCTGCGCGTTGATCATCCCGAGGACGTCCGGACCGACCGCCGACGCCGGTTGTGCCTCGGCCAGTGTGCTGATCGGCCGGGCCAGCCGGAAGAGGTGGCCGGCGTCGTCGGCGGACAGCCGCAGGGCGCGAGCCAGTGACTCCAGCACCTGTTCCGACGGATGCCGCTCGCGGCCCTGTTCCAACCGCGTGTAGTAGTCAGCGCTCACCCCGGCCAGCTCCGCGAGCTCCTCCCGCCGCAGGCCCCGCACCTGCCGGCGACGCAGGTCGGGACGGAGGCCGGCCATATCCGGTTCGAGGCTCGCGCGGCGGCTGCGCAGGAACTTGCCGAGCGCTTCGCTTGCACCCGAACTACCGCCACCACCAGGTGTCGACACGCCTGAAGGGTACTACGCCGGAGATCGACCGGAGATGGTCGGCAACCGGCCACCTCCGGCAGGGTGCAGCACACCCTGCCGGAGGTGGCCGGGTCGCGGTGAAGCTGGCCGAGATCAGCACCTCCGACGATCCCGGGATCCGCCATGAGTCAGACACAGCCCGACCACCACCCTCCGACCGGCGATCTCCCCGCCGATCTCGCGATCGTCGGAGCGCGAGTCTTCGACGGCCGTGAACAGACGCGCTCGCAGGTCGTCGTGATCTCCGACGGGGTCATCGCTGCGGTGTCCGATGACGTTCCGGCCGGTGTCGAGCACGTCGACGGGCGCGGGGCGACCCTGTTGCCGGGCCTGATCGACGCGCACGTGCACACCGACGCCCGAGCCCAGCGGCTCGCGCTCACCTTCGGCGTGACCACCACCCTGGACATGGGCACCTTCGCCAGCTCGGACGAGCGCTACTCCTGGGCCACCGACGAGCGGTCGGCCGACATCCGCGCCGCCGGCCCGCCGATCACTGCCCCCGCGGGCCACCCCACGCAGATGTTCCCGGCGACCCGACCGGATGCGCACACCCCCTGCGCCCACGACTTCCCCCAGGTCGACGACCCGTTGGTGGCCCGAGCACGGGTCGAGGAGCTCGTGGCCTCCGGCTGGGACTTCGTCAAGTTCATCCTCGAGGACGGGGCGCTGCTGGGCAGCCCAGGCCTCGCGGAGTTGGCCCCGCGGGTCTACGAAGCCGGCGTCGAGGCAGCCCACGCCCACCGCCGGATGGCGGTGACGCACACCATGACCCGCGCCGGTACGGCGCTGGCCGCCCGCGCGGGCAGCGACGGGATCGTCCACCTGTTCGTCGACGGACCGCACTCGGCCGAGCTCGTCGAGACCGTCCGGGCCGCCGGGTCCTTCGTCACCCCGTGCCTCTCGCTCGTGGCGTCGCTCGCCGGTCGCACACCGACCGGTCTGGCCGAGGACCGCCGCGTCACCGACCGCCTGTCCCCCCGATGGCGCGAATCGCTGGACGGCAGCCTGGGCACCGCACCGGGCATTTCGTGGCGGCAGGTCACGGCGACCGTCCGTGCGCTCGCCGACGCCGGCGTCGACTTGCTCGCCGGGACGGACTTCCAGCCGGGACCGGGCCTGGTCCCGGGGGTGGTACCCGGGGCCAGCCTGCACGGAGAGCTCCAGCTGCTGGTGGACGCCGGTCTGTCACCGGTCCAGGCACTGCTGGCCGCGACCGCGACGCCGGCTCGGCGGTTCGGTCTGCACGACCGTGGGCGCATCGCCCCGGGTCTACGGGCCGACCTCCTGCTCGTCGATGGTGACCCGACCAACTCGATCGGGGACACGCTGGCGATCCGGCAGGTCTGGCGGGCCGGACGGTCACTGACGGCCGGCCTGGCCCCCCACCTCGGTTCCGATGTCGTTCCGCATGGAGGTCGTTGATGTCCAGAAGCATGTTGTCGGTCGGTCTGGACCCGGCGCTGGTGTCGAGGAGCGCGTCCTCGCGCGCGGCGTTCCCGGACATCGACGCCGAAACTATCCGCGCCGGCGTGGCCGCGAGCCAGGCGACGTTGCGGCGCCACGGCTTCCGGACCGACGTCTGCCTGCTCGACTACGGCGCGACCGCGGAGTCGGTGTTCCGAGCCGCCCTCGAAGCCACGTCCTACGACGTCGTCATGATCGGCGGCGGAGTGCGGATGGACCCCGCGTTGACCCACCTATTCGAGGTGCTGGTCAACGTGACGAGGGAACTGGCGCCGCAGGCGGTGCTGGTGTTCAACACCGGGCCGGCAACGACGGCGAACGCGGTCTTGCGGTGGCTGCCGGAACGCGTCCCGCTGGCGGACGCCCTGGCCACGTCCGAAGGGGCGGGACACAGTACCGTCCAGCCGCAGGAAAAGGGACACCGGTGACGGTCAACTGATCGCGGTCCCGGCGGCCGTTCCTTTCAAGAGCGTAAGAATTCTCCGGCCGGAATCGGCCGCAACTACGATGCGCGGGATGGCGGGATGGCGGACAACGTCGAGGTGATGATCGTGGAAGACGACGCCACCGTCCGCGCCGTCGTCACCGACTACCTCCGCGGTCGCGGGTACCAGGTCACCGAGTTCGCCGACGGCCGCACGGCACAGGAAACGCTGCGCACCGCCACGCCGGACGTGCTGGTCCTGGACCGGATGCTGCCCGGCGTCAGTGGAGACGAGCTGTGCCGTCACGTGCGGTCCGCGGCCCCCCAGACGTCGATCATCATGCTGACCGCGCTCGGAACGGCCGATGAACGGATCGACGGGCTCGAACACGGTGCGGACGACTACATCGCCAAGCCCTTCGTGCTGCGCGAGCTGCAGCTGCGGATCGAAGCGATGGTCCGGCGCAGCCGCCGTCCGCACTTGTTCTCCGCGCCCTTCACGGTCGGCCCGTTCCGGGTGCACCCCGCGCAGCGGACGATCTGGCTGAACAGCACCGAGATGACGCTCACGGCCCGCGAGTACGAGCTGTTCCTGTACCTGTTGCAGAATCCGGACCGGACCCTCAGCCGCGACGACATCATGCGCGAGGTCTGGGGGTGGAGCTTCGGCGAGACGTCCACCGTGACCGTGCACGTGCGCCGGCTGCGAGAGAAGATCGAGCCGGAGCCTCGATTTCCCCGCTACCTGCTCACCGAGTGGGGTCGCGGCTACCGGTTCACGGTGGAGGGCATCGCGTGACGCTTCCCGCGATCGACCTGCTGCTCGTCCTCGGCAGCGCCGTCTGCTGCACCACGGTGATCACCGTGACGGCGCTGCTGATCCTCCGATACTGCCCGCCCCGGTCCATCGCGTTCCAGTTCACGGTGGTGGTCGGCGCCGCCATCGCGTCCATCGTCTGCTCCACCGTCGCGATCGCCGTACTGATGTATCTGCCCCTGCACGACCTCGCGGTGCTGCTGTGGGTCATCGGGATCTCCGCAGCGCTGAGTCTCGCGGCGACCCTGCTCACCGCTCGTACGGCGAGTCGCGCGTTCGCCGACCTGCGGGTGACGGTCTCCCGCGTCGGCCAGGGCGACGTCGTCGACGCCCAGCGCCACAGCGGCAAGGAGTTCGCCGAGCTGTCCACTCTGCTCGCCGACGTGTCCGAACGCCTAGTGGCGGCCCGCACCGAGATCGAGCAGCTGGACGCCTCGCGCCGGCAGTTCTTCGCGTGGATCTCACACGACCTGCGCACCCCGCTCACCGGAGTCAGCGCCCTGGCCGAGGCGCTCGAGGACGGCGCCGTGGAGGAACCCGCCGACTACATCCGCCGCATCCGCCAACAGACCGCGACCATGAACCGGCTGGTCGACGACCTGTTCGAGCTCTCCCAGATCCAGAGCGGGCTGCTCCGGCTCCGGCCCGAGAACATCGAGCTGCTCGACATCGTCTCCGACGCCGTCTCCGACGTCCACCAGCTCGCGATCGCGAAGGACATCCGAATCCTCCAGGAGGACGTCGAGGGCCGAATGCTCCGGGCCGACCCGCACGAGCTCACCCGGGTCGTGGTCAACCTGCTCACCAACGGCATCCGCCACGCCCCGCACGGATCGGAGATCCTCATCTCCGCCGACCAGCACGACGACCAGCTGGTGCTGTCCCTGCTGGACCAGGGCGGCGGCGTCGACAGCGAGGACCTCACCCGGATGTTCGAGGTCGGCTGGCGCGGCACCGCGGCCCGTACCCCCGCGGTCCAGCCGGCCGGATCGCCCGGTGCCGGGCTCGGGCTGGCGATCGTCCGCGGCATCGTCCGGGCCCACGGCGGCGACGTGCACGCGGAGCATGCACCCCAGGGCTTCCGGCTGAACATCGCCCTGCCCACGGAAGCGACGCCAGCCGGCTGACCCGCCGCCCGCCCGCTCCGGTTGTGCGGCCCGCGATGGTCGCGACGATTCAAGCTTAAACAATCTTGGTGGTGAGCCCGCGGGTGGCGCCGGTGTTCCATCGAGATCGTCGCCGCGGTCCACGACCCGGCCTCGGTCCGGCTCCTAGCGTCAACCCAGGTCGTTCTGCCGGCCGCCCACAGTGGTCCGCGGGCGTGGCCAGGGCGGAACTTCCCCCTCCCTGTGCCGCACCGAACGAAAGACTCGATCCATGACGCATGATCGACCGTACGGCCACGCCGTTGTCGCCGGCGGCAGTGTGGCCGGCCTGCTGGCCGCGCACAGCCTGGCCCGGCACTTCTCCCGGGTCACGCTGGTCGAGCGCGATCTGCTGCCGGCGAACGACCGGACGCACCGGCGCGGTGTGCCGCAGAGCCGGCACCTGCACATCCTGCCCGGGCTGGGACGGCAGACGATGGAGAAGCTGATGCCCGGCCTGACGGCGGAACTGCTGGCCGACGGAGCCGTGTCCACCGACGTGCTGGGCGGAATCCGCTACGTGCTCGAAGGTCACCGCGCCGAGCGGGCGCCGATGGATCTGCACGCCGTTCTCGCCGGGCGGCCGCTCATCGAAAGGCGGATCCGCGAACGGCTGCGCGCCGTAGAGAACGTCACCTTCCGCGACGGCCATGAGGTGACCGGGCTCGCGCTCGACAGCGTGACCGGCCGGGTCAGCGGGACGTACACCGCACCCGCCGACGACCCGACCGCGAGCACGCTCCTGGCGGCCGATCTCGTGGTCGACGCGACCGGCCGTGGCGGCCGCGGAACCGCTTGGCTCCGAGCGGCCGGACTCGGCGTTCCCGACGAGGACGAGGTCACCATCCGGATCGCCTACACGACGCGACACTTCCGGCGCGCCCCTGGAGAGCTCGGTGACGATCAGGCCGTGATCATCACCCCTACCGCCGAGAACCGCCGCGGCGCCGTACTGAACGCGCAGGAGGACGGCACCTGGATCGCCACCTTGTTCGGGTACCTCGGCGAGGAATCGCCGGTGGACCTCGACGGGTTCCGGGCGTTCGCCGCGAGCCTGGCCGCCCCGGACGTGGCCGAGGTGATCGAGCGCGCCGAGCCGCTCGACGACGGGACACTGATCCGCTTTCCCGCCAGCCGGCGCCGCCACTTCGAGACGCTCGCCACGCTGCCCGACGGCTACCTCGCGCTCGGCGACGCGTTGTGCAGCTTCAACCCCATCTACGGTCAGGGCATGGCGATGGCCACGCTGGAAGCGGAACTGCTCGACAGTTGTCTGACGGCCCGAGCGGGCAGACCTTGGTCCGAAGGCGCGGGAATCACCCGGGACTTCTATGCGCGGGTCACGCCGACGGTCGATGTCGCGTGGGCGACGGCAGTGGGAGCCGATCTGCGGTACCCCGAGGTCGCGGGGCCGCGAACTCCCGGGGTCGAGCAGATCAACGCTTTCATGAGCAGCATGTATCGGGCGGCGTCGCAGGACGTCGAGGTCAGTGAGGTTCTCGTCCGGCTGATCAATCTCCTGGCCGGGCCGGAGATCCTCGAAGACCCCGCGTTCGCCGAGCGCGTGCAGAAGGCCGCAGCCCGGATCAGTTGATCCGGCCGTCGTTCCCGGCCGGATCGGAGGTCACCGGCCGCCCGGTTACTCCACGCGGCCGGTGATCGCGGACCCGCCCAGCACCCGTCCGAGCACACGCTGCGGCTCGGGCTCAGAGGCACGGCGGGCGAGTCGCGACGGCGGTTCGCCGTACTCACGCTTGAAGGCGCGGACGAAGTGGCTGGCGTCGGCGAAGTGGTAGCGGGCGGCGAGCTCGGAGATGCTCGAGCCGCTCCCGGCGCCCGCCGTCAAGTCCTGATGGGCCTGCGCCAGGCGGCGGCGCCTGATGTAACTGGACGCGGACTCACCCGTGGTGGCGAAAGCTCGTTGCAACGTGCGCAGGGACACGTGCAGCTCGCTCGCGAGGATGTCAGGGCTCAGGTCGGCATCGGTGAGCAAGGAGTCGGCGAGGGACCGGGCCGCGTCGGCGAGCGCCACAGCCAGGCGTGGCTCGGACCGGTCCGGACCCTCACCTGAGACCAACGCCCTGGTCAGCTCGATCAGCGCGTTGCGGGCGGCCGTCACCGCCGCCGGGCTGAGGTCGCTCAAGGACTGCTGGACCGCGGTCAGATGGGCCTTCAGCAGCCGGAGGTCCGCGGACTCCGTGGTGCCGACGATCGCCCGGTCGGTGAACAGCGAACCGAGGTCGGCCGCCGGCAGGATGAGCACGGTCGAGCGGGTCCGTGGACCGATCGCGAAATCCCACGAGGGGTCGTTGTGTCTGGCCACGAACTGGTTGCGCGCCATGTCGATCACGTCGCCGCGCTTGTGCGACCGGGTGATGCGCCACGTTCCGCGCCGGCCGATGTGGACGACGACCCGGTCGTTGAGGTGCTCGAACCGGCCGCCGGTGCCGCCCACGATCGATTCGCTGTAGAGGTCCTCGATGACCGCGTCGCCGATTTTGCAGTGCCGGATGCGGACCCGGTAGTCGTTCGCACCGACCGGGGACGACGGTGGGATCGGGATCACGCCGCCGACCTGCGCGTCCCAGCGCCGTTCGAGACTCTCGGCCATGTCCGGTTCCTGCGGTGACACAGTCACATCCACCGTCCAGACGCGCTGCTCATCGGCGGACCGGGCCGCCGGCGCGGGCGTCGGTGCCACTCGGGTGTTGTCCATGAGCCGTCCCTTTCAGCTGACCGCGGTCCGTTCCGCCGGTCATCTCGTGTGCGCGGCCACGGCACCGCCCTGCCGGATGCCGTGCTGGGCGGCGGGCGGGCAGTGGTCACCCTCCCGGGCCGGGTCGGCGGGGGCGGATACCCCGCCACCGCAGACCCGGCCGACCAGGTCGGCGCACCGACCAGGCCAGACAAGGCACCGATCAGCGCCGAGGCGTCACGTGATCCGTCAGCCCGCCGTGCGGGCCGGCTCAACCGGGTGGTTCCCGCGGACCAGGTCCGCAGGGTCGTACAGGGCCTTGACCCGGCGGAGGCGGTCGAGCGTGGCCTCGTCCGCGAACGGGGCGCCGCCAGGACGTTCGGCGAGGTTCAGGTACGACGTCGCCGCTCCCCAGGGCCGCAGAGCCTCACACAGCCGGTCCAGGGCGAGGTGCGCCGCCTTGACGCTCAGCTCGTCGGTGGTGAGCGCGGCTGAGAAGACGAAGTACCCGGCGTCGAAGCCCGTCACGGCGCCGCCCTTGGCCGGGTCCGGCGCGAAGGCCCCTCCGAGGTGCCGGATCTCGGTCCCCAGCAGGGGAAAGTCCTCGCCCGGCCCGGCAACGGACAGGAAGGCGTCCAGGGCGTCGCTGGGCAGGTCCGTCAGGAGGAACCCGTCGCCGGCTGCGCGCACCGGCACCAACGGGTCCATGTGGATCGCGGCGAGCTCCACCGGGCTCGATGGGCGCACAGAGTCCATCACGGGTCCGAGCGCGCGCAGCGGGGCGAGCAGCTCGTCGGACTCCTGCTGTCCCAGGAGCGAGACCAGCTCGACCACAACGAACGACTGACCCCGCACCTCCTCCGGGATGTCCGGCACCGGTGGAAACCGCAGGATCCGCCCGATCGAGGTGACCGCGTCCGGCACGGTGGCGGTCCAGTCCCGCCAGGCGTGCAGCACCTCGGAGGCCCGCTCCAGCGGGAAGAACAGGACGCCGCCGTGCAGGTCGGGTGTCCGCACGAGGGCGATCTCCAGCGCGGTCACGACGGCGAAGCTGCCGCCGCCGCCCCGGATCGCCCAGAACAGCTCGGGGTCGCTCTTGGCGTCGATGTGCCGCGCCACGCCATCTGCCGTCACGACGTCGGCCGAGACCACGTGATTGGCGGCGAGCCCGTACCGGCGCCCCAGCCACGACAACCCGCCACCCAGGGTGTAACCGACGACACCGACGGTCGGTGAGGTGCCCGCCAGACCGACCAACCCGTGACGAGCGACGGCGGCCGTCAGGTCGCCCCAGATCACGCCCGCCTCGACGCGGACGGTGCCGGCCCCGGGATTCTCGGTGATTCCGGTCAGACCGGACGTCCGCAGGAGCACCGTGCCGTCCAGAGCCCCGAGAGGCCCGGCGTTGTGGCCGGTCGACTGGGCCGCGACCCGCAGACCGGCCGCCCGCGCGGCGTTCACCGTCGCGACCACGTCGCTCGGGGACGCGGCGAGCACGACGGCGTCGGGCCGCTGGTCGACCGCCAGTTGAAAGGCCTGGCGCGCCTCGTCCCAGCCCGGCTCCCCGGGGAGGACAAGGCTGCCGACGAGCGCGGACCGCAAGCCTGCGGCGTCGAGGGGGTTCGAGGACATCAAGGACTCCTGTCGATTCACCGCGCGGTCCGCGCGGTAGGGGAGGGTCGATCGGGGTGGCGTCGGTCGGCGCGCCGTTCCAGGACGCCGTCCAGGCCGCGACATCGGCGGAGAGCTCTGGCCGCTCCTGAGGCGCGTGGTCCCGCTCCTGGGCCGGCAACGACACGATGCCGTCCGGGACGATGCGGTCGCCGGTGCGGGTGCTGACGGACCGGCGGCCCACCACGCCGCGGGTGCGCAGCTCCCTGCCGCGGGTGATCACGTGCTCGGTGTAGAAGAGGCGCTCGTCCCACCCGATCACGCGCGAGGTGATCTCGATCCGGTCCCACGGCCTCAGGGGCCGAAGCGGTAGCGCATCGTGGACGCCGCGACCAACCCGACCCACGAGCGCTTGGCCGCGAGGCGCGTGCCACCCATCTCCGCGATCTGCTGGGCGGCCGCGACGCCGATCAGCAGCCGGCGTCCAGGCACCGGTCCGGTCCGCACCAGCGCGCGCCAGGCAAACTGCACCATTCGTGCCATGCGTCCTCCATCTCGTCGCTGGTTCTCGACGCGCCGGGCTGCTTCTCTCTGGCCGATCTGAGGCCGGCGGCGTGCGGGAAGGCAACGCACATGCCGTCGGTGTCCCCGAAACATGGCACGGCCGGACTCGGGAACGGGATGTCTTTCAATAACGTAAGAACACCCAGACCTGGGCCCGTTGTGGTTACGGCGAGGAGCGTGGACACGAGGGGCCGAGAACATGGTCACGATCGGGATCGCGGTCATCGCCGGCAACATTCCTGCAACTACGCCAGGGCCGGCCACCAACGGGCGCCTGCTCCCTGCCCGCCGGTGTACAGGATGTGGTCTCCAACGACCTGGACCACCGACTCCGGGTGCTCGAACACCTGGCGGAAGGCGAGGTCGCTGCCTCCAGGAGCGGGCCAGTTGATCGTCATGACCGCAACCCAGGTTCGAGGCACGACCGGGAGGAGTCTCTTACGGTCTCTCAAGATCTGCGGCGACCGCGCGGCCGGTAGCTACGCTCGCGCCATGTCAGTGGGCTCCGCGTTCAGACGCCGTCCTACGTGTGATGTCCAGGGAAGTTGTCCCGATTCCCTGACACGTGGTCGGGCTATTGAATGAGGATCGTCCTCATTTCCTCAGCGAGAAGTCGCGAGCCTGCTGACTCGCCGGTGATCAGGCGGCGAACAGGCGCGCCGAGCCGCATCGTCCGCCTGTAACGGCGCTACGAGGATGGTCTGGCCGGTCGCTGCGGCGGCATGCACCATTGCGTCGAATGAGATGCGCCAGCCGACGGGCCGAGGCGAGGAAACGTCGCGGCAGACCCTACGGAGGAATGCCTCCAACCCACCCGGTGTGGTGACGGTGAGCTTCTCTGCGTCGGCAGTGATGCGATGTGCCGTGGTGACACCGCGCGGCACAAACACGACCCCGCCGGCCGACAGCTCGAAGCGATGCTCGCCGACCCAGTAAATGCCGCTGCCACTCAGCATCACCACGATCTCGTCCTCGCACGCGTACGGCTGCACCGATGAGGTTGTTCCGGCCGGCGCGGCCAAGCGAGACAACTCCGGCTGTCCGCCCGTCGGCGTACGGTCCAGCAGAACCTGCCTCAACCCGCCGTTGAGCCAATCCAGCGACTGATGGTCAGCCGTCGCCGCGGCGTGGGGCGTTTCCATTCACTGGTTCCTCATCGGTTCGGGCATCGCCAACCATGGCCCGTTTCGTCCACGCCTCCCGAGACAATGAGCGGGTCTGGCCGGGACCCACCGAGGAGTGAGGGCGGTGTCAGTGCAGGGTGTTGGCCAGGCGTGTCGCGACCTCGGCGGGTGAGGGCATGGCTGCGATCTGCTGGGCCACCGCGCGGGCCGCACCGGCGTATGCGGTATCCGCGTGCAGCGTTGCGACGGCCTTGGCGACGGCCTGCGGCACGTCGGGCCCGGGCTGTACGGCGATGCCGGCGCCGGAGGCGCCGACCACCGTTGCCTGGAGGAACTGGTCGGCGCCCTGGGGCACCACGACGAGCGGCAGGCCACGGGCCAGCGAACCGAGGGTGGTACCGGCGCCGCCGTGGGTGACCACCAGATCGACGTCGTGCAGCAGCTCGGCCAGCGGGGCGAAGTCGGTGAAGGTGACGCCGTCGCCCGCGGCTCCGAAGTCCTCGGCCTGCGCGGTGAGCCCGAGGGTGACCACGAGCTCCGCTCCTGTGGCACGCAGCTCGGTGAGGATCGGGATCAGGACCGCCGGGTCCGAGAAGTGGGTGCCGAACGTGACCAAGACGCGGGTCTGCCCGCTGCGCCGAGGCGCCTGGGCCGGGGCTCCTATCGGATCCGGACCCTGGTGCGGCTCGGGCCGCAGCAGCACCCGGGTCTGCGGGGCGTCCCAGCCGGGCGTTTGGAGCAGGTCTGGGCACGGGTCGAGGTACCACCGGGCAGGCACGGGGGTAAGTCCGCGGTCGGCGTAGCGGACGGCGGCCACCCGGCTGATCCCGTCGGTGAACTCCGCGGGGATCGCCGGCCCGAAGGCCAGGGTCGCCAGCGGGACCTCCAGCGCGGCCGCCACCAGCGGCCCGACGAAGTCCATCGCCTCGGCCACGATCAGGTCGGGCGCGAAGGCACGGGAGGCGGCCATGGCGTCGTCCGCGGTCAGGTCGATCCGGGTGCCGGCGAAGAACTCCGCGACGGCCTCCGGAGTGGGGTCCGCGGCCGCGTCGACGCCAGTGCGACGGGCCGACTCCGCGAAGAGGACGTCCGCGCCAGGGCCGACAGGGAGCAGCTCGATGCGCTCGGGGGCCAGCACCGGCGCGAAGAGACCTGCGGTCATGACCGCCACCTGGTCGCCCCGGTCCCGGAAGGCGCGGGCGAGCGGGAGCTGGGGCAGCAGGTGGCCGTGCGCGGGCGTGCTTGAGAAGAGTATTCGCATATTGAGTAGCGTACTACTTCATTGAATTAAGTCACTCCCCAGCGTCGTACGGCTCGTCGGTCAGGCCGCACAGCGCGAACAGCAATTCGCGCCGCAACCAGTCCTGGCAGGCCTGCCAGCTCCACCCGAGTCCGCGCAGCCGGAACCAGGACTCCGGCCCCACGTAGTACGTCAGGACGTCGACCGCTCGAGTCGTTGTGAGGCCAGGGCGCAACGCGCCCACGGTGGCGAGCCGGGCCGAGACGATGTGGAAGCGCTCGCGCAGCAGCCGCTCCGTCCCGGCGGAGATCTCGCCGATCTCGGCGTCCACCGAGGCGTTCTCGACCAGCACGGCCATCATCCGCCCGTGGCGCCGGACGACATCCCCGGTGCCGCGTACGACCAGGCTCGCGATCTCGCGGGCGTCCGAAGCCTCGGCGACGACCGCGAGAGCGGTACCGATTCTGTTGTCCTCCGCCGCGCGTTCGGTGAGCGCACGAATCAGGGCGAGCTTGTTCCCGAAGGAGGCGTAGACCGTACCCTGCGCCACCCCGGCCTCTTGTGCGATCCGCCCGATGGTCACGCGCGGGTAGCCATGCTCGGCGAAGAGGGCTTCCGCGGCGTCCAGAATGGCGGTCCGGGTCGCGGCGGCAGCCCGCTCTCGCACGGCAGAACGATATGTACGTGGCACGCGCCCACTGTAGGTGCGTGGTCGCGGGTGGGCCGGCGAACGCGGCCAGCGTGGAGAGCGAGGCTTCGAGGATCGCGGAGGCAGGGATCGGTTCCTGCCTCCGTCACGCCCGCGATGTCGCGAGGAGTCTGGTGTGCCGTGCGCCGCTGGTCGCCTCGTGGCGCCCTTTCGTGATCGTCGCTATGTGCCGCGGAGCATCTCCGCGAGTCGCGACAGCGTGCCCTCGTTGCGTTTGTAGTGGATCCACTTGCCGACCCGTGTGGCCTGTACCAGGCCTGCCCGCTCGAGGGTTGCCATGTACGAGGAGACTGTCGATTGCGCCAGCCCCGACTTGGCCTGCAGATGGCTGACGCAGACTCCGACCTCGTCCCGGTCGGCTATGGGCTCCCACTGAGCGAACTCGCGGTGAGGGTCCCGCAGCCAGTCCATGATTTGCAGCCGTGCGGGGTTCGCCAGCGCCTTCAAGGCCTCGACCGCAGCCAGAGGGGGCTCGTTCTCCGCGTCGCCTCCTGAGTTCGTTGCCTGTGACGTCGCCACGGTCGCCTCCTCGCCTCTCACACACCATCGTATCTCGATGTGACGAACCGGGTTCACCCCCAGTCACACATTGACACATCGCGATATCTCGATATGATTCCTGCGTTCACGCCCCTCCGGTATCTGCCGCGCACCTGCCGTCCGCCGCGAACACCGGGGATACACAAGAGGAAGTACACGATGTCTGAGAGCAGCAAGCCGTTGATCGTCGTCGCGGGTGCCACCAGCAAGCAGGGAAGGAGCGTCGTCACCTCCTTGCTTGAGAGCGGCAGGTTCCGAGTGCGATCCCTGACCCGAGACGCCGGCTCCGCCCAGGCCCGGAGCCTGGCAGGACTGGGAGCGGAGATCGCCGAGGTTCCTCTCGCGCTGGGTCACCAGCGCGAGCTCGTCGACGCGTTCGGATCGGCCGAGGGGGCCTTCCTGATGACCCCGCCCATCGCGCCGCCCTCCACCGAGGAGTTCCTTCTCGGGCGCCAACTTGCCGATGCAGCGGTCGAGGCCGGAGTGAGCCACGTCGTCTTCAGTGCTCTCGAGAACGTCGACGAGCGGTCCTCGGGCACCAAGTATGCCCCGCACTTCACCGACAAGGCGCTCGTCGCGGAGTACATCCGGACTCTGCCGATCGCGCACACCTTCCTCATGCTCTCGTTCTTCTACACCAACGCGCTGGAGTACTACCCGCCGCGCATCGATGGTGACACGGTGCTCATGCCTTTCTACCTCCCCGAAGACTTCCGTGCCCCGTTCGTGGACCCACTCACCGCGACCGGGCCGGCCGCCCTCGAGGTGTTCTCCAACCCCGACACCTACCACGGCGCCTGTCTGCCGGTCGTGGGGGACGTCATCTCCCCGGCCGAGATGGTCGAGGAGTTCTCCCGCGTCACCGGACTCAAAGCCGAATACCGCAGCGCCTACTCTCGCGAAGACCTGCTGACCTACTTCCCCGCGCTGGGAGAGAACCCTCTGCTGGTCGACGAGACCCTCGGCATGGTCCAGTACGCGGTCGAACTCGGATACTTCCGAGACGACCGCGACATGACGTGGAGCCGGCGCATCGATCCCAACACGCTGAGCTGGGAGCAGTTCCTCCGCAAGACCGACTGGCATGGCCAGCCGGTCACCTTCGGTCACTAGACCCATCGCCGACGAGATCGGACACGCGCCATTCAGGGAGGCCTCGACGATCTCCACGTGATTGACGTCGACCGGGGTGGTGGCGACCGATTGACTGTTCGGGTCGAGTCGGCGCGGATGGTGAGGGGCTGCCGGGCCTGCGGCGCGATCGCTCACTCCCACGGTCGACGCGAGGTGGTCCTTTAATCGACGCACCTTGCTTCGCCCGGCCCGTGAAGATCGTGTGGCGCAAGCGGACCTGGCGCTGTGTCGAACCGGCCTGCCCGGTCGGCACGTTCACCGAGCAGAACCATACGGTGGCCGAGCCGCGGGCGCTGCTCACCGTGCGGGCGTGCTGGTGGGTGATCCGACCATTGCGGCGTGAGCACGCCTCCGTGCGCGGGATCGCCCGCCAGCTCGGCACGACATGGAACACGGTGTGGAGCTCGATCCGTCCCCTTCCCAAGGCGATGGCCAAGGAAGCGACCTCGGACCCGTTCCGCGGCTACAAGAACGCCACCGATGACAAGCTCGAGGATGCGACTGCGGTCCTGGATGCATTCCACGTCGTCAAGCTCGGTTCCGCGGCCGTCGACGAGGTCCGTCGTCGCGTCCAGCAACAGATCCACGGCCACCGGAGCAGGAAGGGCGACCTGCTCTACGGCATCCGCACCATCTTGCGCTGCGGGGTCGAGAAAATCACCGACCGACAACGAGCGCGACTCGACCTCGCGATCGCCGCTGACGAACGCCACGACGAGGTTCTGGTCGCCTGGCTCTGCGCCCAGCAACTGCGAGCCGCCACCAGGCCGGCAGTCCCGCCGAGGGACGCAAGATCGCCGAGAAGGTCCTCGCTACCTTCCCGACGTGCCCAGCAATGGCGCGAAGCCCTCCTCGCCTACTTCGACACCGGCCGCGCCAACAACGGCGGCACAGAGGCCATCAACGGACTCATCGAACTCCAACGCGGCATCGCGCGAAAGCGAGCCGCCCCACAGTTCACGAACCGGCATCGACACCGTCCTGGAGCACACCGGAGACCCACGAGATGCACGAAGTGGCCGAGTCACAGGACCAGTTCTGCCAGGCGGTGGACATCGTCGATCTCGTCGGTAGCCGAGTTGAGGATGAGCTCATCGGCACCGATATCGGCGAAGGCTTTCACTACGGTGCGCACCGCTTCTGGCGTGTCGCTCAGTGTGTCGACCACGAGGTCGGTGAACTCGGTGTCGGCGTAGTAGTCCTTGAGGTTCCGGCGTCCGAGCCCGGGGTCGGTGAGCGCGAAGTACGCGATACCGACGAGCCACGGCTCACCCTGTCGGTCGGCGTCCCGCCACGCCGCACGCGCCTGGTCGAAGGAGGCCTCCGCCATCGGTGCGGGTACCGAACCGGCGATGTAGCCCTCTCCCCACCGTGCCATCCGCGCGAGAGCAGGCGCGGACATCCCGCCGAACAACAGCGGTATCTTCCGCGCTTGGCTCGTCACCGCCGGGTAGGTACCACCGCCCGCCGGAGCGCCGCCCCAGACCTCGCGATAGGTCGCCAGGTCCGCGTCCATCCGACGGCCACGGTTGCCCGGCCCGAGACCGTCGACGACGAAGTTGTCCGGCCGGATACCCGCACCGATCCCCAGGGTGAGCCGCCCGCCCGAGATCTCGTCGATGCCTGCGACCTCCTTGGCGAACAGAGTGGCGGGCCACACCGTGCTGAGCATGATCGCGCTCATCAGACCGATCCGGCTGGTCGCACCGGCAGCCGCGGCCAGCGCGACCGTGTCCATGACTCCCGGGTAGGCGATGCGGCCCGTGGTGCCCAGCGTGGAGAACCCGGCCTCCTCGGCCATCGCCGCCCACTGGGGAAGGCGCGCGGGCCGCACGTCGCGGGCCTGATTGGGAAGTCCGATGCCAATCTTCATCAAGCACCTCATGTCGTATCGGGACGGAACGGCAGCGGGAGCACACGGTAGGCACGCGCCGACGTTCGACCACGTTAGGTACGACGAAGCTCCACCTGGGAGAATCTTTCGGAACCGTAAGAAGTCCGCCCGACAGCGACCCTGGTTGGCACACCAGGAGACGTCAGCCGATCGTCAGGCTGCCCACGCACTTTCCGGCGTCCTCCCTCCGGGTCGTCAGCTGCTGCAGATCCACCCCCGGAGTACTTCAACCGGAAAGTGATCATGGAACACGACCAGCTGGTCGAACCGGGTGCGGCCCGCGTCCTGTCGTCCTATCCGACGCGCGAGGCCGCGACGATCTCGCGCTCAGGCGCACCGATCGCGTGGCCGGTCACGGGCGTGTAGCGTCCCGACGATCAGACCTTCGCGCTGTCGACATCGATCGGTTTCCCGCAGAAGGCGTTCAACATCCGGCGGGACCCGCGCGTCGCCCTGCTCTTCTCGGACCCGACGGGAAGCGGCCTCGACCGGGCAGGACAGGTCCTCCTGTAGGGCGAGGCCGAGTGCACGGACGAGATCGTGACCAAGTTCTCGCAGAGCGCGGCTCGCGGTGCCGGGCCTGACCCCCGACGATCGTCCGGAGGATCGGCGAGTTCCGCAGGGGAGTCCTGGCGAGTCTGGGCGACGGCGGACATCCCTCCCTCGCCCGGGTGGTTCCCGAAGCGGACGACGGCGGCCTCCTGCTCACCGGCACCGACGCACGGCCGGGGCGGGCGAGCCTGCTGTTCCACCGGCACGACGAACTGCTGGCCGAACCAGCGAAGCTTCGTCGTGGTCGGCGAGCTCTCCGATGTCGGTCAGCGTATCGAAATGTTCCTTACACCCCTGAAAGATTCCGCCAGGCGGCAGAGACACGGCCCTAGGGTCAATTGACCGACCCTGAAGACCGCCGTGACCGTGCGAACCGACGCGAGCTCGACAACCTCTGGATACCCCTTTCCGTGACGCCACACCTGACATAAGGAACATCACATGACAACACGCGGGGAAGCACCGAAACCTGGTGGGACGCGGCCGCGGCACGAGCTCCAGTCCCGGCCGGCCGGACCCTCCCTGGCCCTGGTCCGCGCCCAGGCCCTCCTGGCCTCCCTCGCGCCCGGTGGCAAGGTGACTCCCATCGCCCACGGGGTGGAAATCGTCGACACCACCGTCCCAGTGCCAATGCTGAACGGGCTGGTGCTGACCGCGGCCAGCCACGACCGCGCCGGCCTGGACCGTGCGCTGACCGTCGCCGCGGAGCGTCTGCCCACCTGGTCGATGCAGGTCGTCGGGCACGAACCCACCGGCGCGGAGCGGTCCGCGGCCGCCGGCCGTGACCTGCGCGAGCTTCGGTTCTCGACGATGATCCGCCCGCTGACGGACTTGCCCGACGAGGACGGCATCATGCCGTCCGTGACCTTCCGGACGGTCCGGACGTCGGAGGACCGCGCCGCGTTCGTGCGCGCGCTGGGCGAGTCGTTCGGAGCTGACACCTCCCTCGGCGAGCCGTTCGTCACCGACGCGGTGCTCTCCCACCCCGGGATCACGGTCTACATTGCGGTGGTCGACGGACAGGTCGCGGCTACCGGGATCACGATGCTCGACGACCAGGGCTGGCTCGGGGTCTACTCGGGCGGGACGGTCCCGGCCTTCCGCCGGCGTGGTTTGGGCCGCGCTCTGCTGCTGCACCGTCTGACCGAGGGCCGTCGTGCGGGCGCACACACCGCCTACCTCCAGTCCAGCAAGATGGGCCGCTCGCTCCACGAGGCACTGGGCTTCCTGGACGGCGACGACGACATCATCTACTTCACCCGCTGACCGAGACCAGGCGCTCGCCCACAACGTCAGGATCGTCGAACTCGTACAGCCACTGACCAATCTGGACCGAACCCGTCGGCACGAGAGTCGACCGGTTCGGTCACCCGAGTCGTGGTGTCTTGATGATGGCTCGGTCACCTCTGTGCGCAGCCGTTCGACGTCGACGGTGTCCACATCGAGCAGTCGCTGCATGCCGATTCCGCGCAGCTGTCCGATAACGGGGACCGCGACGGCCTCGGGGCGAACGGTGTCGCGGATCGTGCCCTCGGCGATGTCATTGCGGAAGGCGCTGTCTCGCTCCCGGAACGTCGAGGCCAGTTTGGTGTCGGTCACGGCTTCGGACCAGAGCAGCGGTGCCCTGTCGGAGCCTTCCGGGCTGGTGCGTCGGAAAGTCCCTCGGAAGTCCCCCGCCGCGCCGTCGTGTCATGCGGAGCAGGGAGGTTGGGCGCCGAGGCCGGCGGGGGTCGCGGCACCGGAGAGGTAGCGGTCGAGCATCTCTCGGCGCTGGGCGATCTGCTGCTCCTGGCGGGTGAGTTCGTCCCGGACCTCGCGGACGCGGGCCAGGAGCCGGGTGCAGTCGCCCGCGGGCGGCACCGGGGCGGTGCAGGGCAGGATGTCCCGGATGAGCTGCGAGGGCAGGCCGGCGCGGTAGAGGTCCTGAATGAAGGCCACCTGGCCCACCGCGTCGTCGCCGTACTCCCGGTAACCGTTGGAGCGGCGGTCGCTGGAGAGCAGCCCCTGGCCCTCGTAGTAGCGCAGCGAGCGGGCGCTGACCCCGGTGGCCCTGCTCAGTTCCCCGATGCGCATGCCCTTCCCTCCATCCGGCTCAGCTTGACATTGACGTTAATGTCAAAGTTTACCGTTCCGGACATGAAGAGCAACGCAGACGAAGAGGCCACACGGCGCACCACGGTCGTGACCGGCGCCGCGACGGGCATCGGGGCCGCGATCACCGAGCGGCTGGCGGCACAGGGCACGCGGCTGGTCCTGGTCGCGCGGGACGGTGCCCGCCTGGAGGCGGCGGCCGGGCGACTGCGCGCCGAGCACGGCGCCGAGGTGTCGGCGCTCGCGCTTGACCTGTCGCGGCCCGGTGCGCCTTCCCGGCTGGCCGAGTGGCTGGCGGGTGCGGGCCTCGACGTGGACGTCCTGGTGAACAATGCAGGCGCGAGCCTGCTGGGGCCGGTCGCCGGCAGCGATCCCGCGCGGCTTCGGAGCCTGGTCGACCTCAACGCCGGAGCGGTGGCGGAGCTGACGGCGCTCCTGCTGCCCGCCATGGTCTCCCGGGGAACAGGAGCGGTCGTCAACGTCGCGAGCACCGGTGCGTACGCGCCCGCCCCGTACGTGGCGGCCTACGCGGCCTCGAAGGCGTTCGTCCTGTCCTTCACCCAGGCGGTGTGGGCCGAGACGAAGGAGACGGGCGTACGGGTCGTGGCGGTCAGCCCCGGGCCGACCGAGACCGCGATGAACCCGCGGCGCATACCGGGCAAGCGCGAGCCGGGTTCCGTGGCGGACACGGTCATGACCGCCCTGGCAGGCCGGGGCCCCGCAGTCGTCGACGGCCGCCTCAACGCGTTCCAGACCTTCGTCTTCGGCCGCCTGCTGCCCGCGTCGGCAGCCGCCCGGATCGCGGAACGCTCCCTGCGCAAGGCGGCACTCGGGACCTGAGGCACGTCGCCCACCGCGGATCGCCGGCGCCCACGGGCAGCAGCACGACGGGCCGCTGTCCGAGCAGGTCACAGCCGTGAGGCCGCCGGCCGGAAGCGGCGTGGCACGGGCAGGCCCCGCGCTGCGGAGGAGACGGACGCGATCCCGGAACTCCGGCACGTCCCCTAGGCAGCCGCAGCCGTCCGGCGGGGTCCCTCGGTCAGCCAGGACACGTCCACATCGGCTCGAGGGGTCGCGTGCTGGGCGGGCCTGCGGGGCGGCGCTTCAGCGAAAGAGCGGGCGGAGTCGTTCGGGCTCGACACGTTGCCCGGGCGGTTGGCCGGGGGCTGGCGGGGCCCTGGGGTCAGATGCGGGATTTGCGCAGGGAGTGCCAGGCCGCGCCGGTCAGGGAGCGGACGGAGCGGGAGACGGAGAGCTGCTCGTGGTCCCGGTAGAGGGACCAGTTGTAGGGGACCAGCGCCATCTTGTTGGAGGAGAGCGATCCGGCGCGGCCGGCCCGGTAGAGGGCCAGGGGCTCCTGGAGGCCGCGGGCGGGGGTGCCGTCGCGCATGATGGACAGCCACAGCGCGTAGTCCTGGCGCTTGGGCATGTCCGGCATCAGCCGGGCGCCCAGAACGTTGCGGTCGTACATCGCGGTCAGGGCGCCGATGTGGTCCTGGGTGAGCATCGCGCGGTAGTCGACCTGCTCGCGGGCCCGGACCACGCGGTCGGTCGGGGTGAAGTCGGCGGCTTCACCGTCGTACTCGGCGTCCACCTTGTAGTACGAGGTGAAGGTCAGGGGCGTCCCCGCGGTCGCCGCGAAGGCGACTTGCCGCTCGGCCTTGGTCGGCAGCCACATGTCGTCGCTGTCGAGGAAGGCGATGTAGTCGCCGCGGGCCCGGGCGATGGCCTGGTTGCGGGCGCGGGCCGCGCCCCCGCGGCCTTCCGACGCCTCGGGGCGGACCCGCTCGTCCTGCCGGGCGAAGTCCTGGAGCAGGTCCATCGACTCGTCGTCGGACGCGTCGTCGGTCGCCAGCAGTTCCAGATCCGTGTGCGTCTGCGCGAGCACCGACCGGATCGAGGCGCCGAGCGTGGCTGCCGAGTTGTACACGGGCATCACGACGGACACCAAGGGCATGGGTGCCCCCTTCTTCTCAGGCAACAACGACGTGCGTCCAGGCAGGGGAAGTGTAGTCCGCGGCCCATGCCCGCCCGCAGCCGGACCGTACCCCGGGGGTGGAGCCGGGCGGGCAGCCCGGCGCGGCCGCGTGCGTCCGGTGCGCTGCGCCCGGCCTTGGTCGCGCTCGGTCACCGCCGAGGGCGGGAGGGGGCCGGCGGACACTCCCCCGCCCAGCACCGCGGCCGTGCCGTTTCCACCGCTCGGAGGAGCAGGAGAGGAGCAAGAGAGGAGCAGGAGAGGAGCAAGACGCGTGCCGTTCCGGTCTCTTGACGGTCTTCGTCGGCAGGACATAGCGTGAGCGTCCGCCGGGCTCCGGCGCCCCCAGCAGGCCGTTCGACCTCCCGCCGGAACCGGACGGGACGGCCCGCAGAGTGACGCTCCGTCAGCGAAGGACTTCTGAGCCCTGCTCAGCGCGACTGTCTCGCCGCGTCCGCACGCGGCACCGATGTGCGGCCCGGCCGCCGCCGTCCGCCGACCGGCCCGTGCCCGTCTCTCAGGGCGTACCTCATTCCGGAGGAGCATTCCTATGGGCATCAGACCCAGCCGTTCCGCCCGGCCTGCCCGTCCGCCCGCGCTCAGAAGGAGCGCGGGCTTCGTGCTGGCCCTCGGATGTCTGCTCGGCGGCATGGTGGCCGCACCGGCGTCCTCCGTCGCGAAGTCGGCCGGCGACGGCAACGGCAGCAGCAGCAGCAGCTGGGTACTGAGCACCACCGACACCGCGGACGACTACTCCCCCACCTTCGTCGGCAACGGCTACCTCGCCGCACGCGTGCCCGCGGCCGGCGAGGGCTACTCCAGCGCTCCCGTGGTCACCCAGTCCGAACTCGCCGGCCTCTACGCCGCCCCCGCGGGCCAGTACGAGCGGCGGGCGAGCCTGCCGACCTGGACCACGCTCGGCTTCGGCCGCGCCTCGGACGCCTCGGACGTCTACGGGGTGCCCGGCGCATGGTCCTGCGCGTTCGACCAGATCTGCCCGGCCAGGGACGGCGCGATCTCCGGCGGGGCGTTCGTCGAGACCTCGCACGGCGGATCGGTGGCCGGCGGCTACCTGGCCGGCCTGAACACCGACAACACCCCGACGGTCGGCGCGACCGACACCCTCGCTGTCCGCGACGCCCCGGCCGGACCGGCCGTGCTGGACGTGCGCTACTCCAACGGCAGCGGCAGCCCGCAGACGGTCCACCTCGGGGTGAACGGCGCCCTCCAGCAGCTGACCCTGCCGCCCACCGCCGACTGGGACACCTGGTCGACGGCCCAGGTACCGGTGGCGCTGACCGCGGGCACCGACACGCTGGAGATCGCCGTCGCGCAGGGCGACACGGCGCGCGTCAACGTCGACTACCTGGCCGCGTACCCGGACGGCGCGCAGCCGCCGACGGACATCGCCTCCGCCACCAACGGCACCACCAGCGGCTACCGGCAGTCGCTCGACATCCGCACCGGCGTGATCACCACCTCCTTCGACTGGACGTCCCCGGCGGGCGACCGGACGAGCTTCGTCTACGCGGTGAACGCCAACCGCGCGCAGGGCCACCTGGGTACGGTCACCGTGCGGGCCGTGCCGCACTGGAGCGGGACCGCCACCGCCGTGGACGAGTTCGACGGCCGGGGCCTGGACAACGCCACCGCAGCGGACCCGGCCGTGGACGGCAGGACCGGCACGCTGTCGGAGACCGTGGTGACCGACGGGAAGCTGGTGACCGCCGGCCTGAGCTCCGTACTGAAGGTCGACGGGAAGACCGAGCGCACCGAGCCGGTCGCGGCACGCGGGGACGGCAGCGCGGGGCAGAGCGCCGACTTCCCGGTCAGGGCCGGGCGGACGTACGAGATCACGAAGTACGTCGGGGCGGCCTCCAGCGTCGACACCGACCGGTCGCTGACGGCCGCGACGCCCCAGCAGGCCGCCGCGAGGACCGCGGCCGACGCCGCGAGGAGTGGATACCAGGACACGCTCGCCCGCAACGACCGCGCCTGGTCCGCCCTGTGGCAGTCCGGCATCTCGGTCCCCGGCGACACCGCCATGACCGCGCAGATCCACGCGTCGATGTTCTACCTGCTGGCCAGCATGCGCGCCGGGGTCACCTGGAGCACCAGCCCGGGCGGGCTGTCCTCCGACGGCTACAACGGCCACGTGTTCTGGGACATGGAGACCTGGATGTATCCGGCGCTCCTGGCGCAGTACCCCGGCATCGCGCAGACCGCGGACACCTACCGGCAGAAGCTGCTGCCCGCGGCGGAGGCCGCGGCCGCCGCGGCGTCCACCCCGGCGCAGCCGCTCAAGGGCGCGAAGTTCCCCTGGGAGAGCTCCCTCACCGGCAAGGAGTCGATCCCGCCGGGCAACAACGAGGGCAACGACGAGATCCACATCGACTCCGACATCGCCCTCGCGCAGTGGCAGTACTACGAGGCCAGCGGCGACACCGCGTGGCTGCGGACCAAGGCGTGGCCGGTGCTGAAGGACATCGCCGACTACTGGGCCGCCCGCGCCGTGCCCGACCCGGCCGGCGGGTACGACATCGACGACGTGCTCGGCCCCGACGAGTACCACGACCACGTGGACGACAGCGCGAGCACCAACGCCGGTGCGCAGGCGTCGCTGCGGATCGCGATCCAGGCGGCCGGCATCCTCGGCAAGTCCGCCGACCCGGCGTGGCGCACGGTCAGCGACGGGCTGAAGATCCCGGTCGACACCGCGGCCGGCATCCACCCCGAGTTCCAGGGCTACGCCGGCCAGCAGGTCAAGCAGGCCGACGTCACGCTGTTGCAGTACCCGTGGAACGTGCAGATGCCCGCCGGCCTGGCGCAGAACGACCTGGACTACTACACCCAGCACTCCGACCCCGGCGGGCCGTCGATGACCGACTCCATTGCCACCATCGACGCCGCCGCCCTCGGCTCGCCGGGCTGCACGGCCTACGACCATCTGCGCAGCAGCGTCGACCCGTTCGTCGCCGGGCCGTTCGACCAGTTCAACGAGACCCGCACCGGCGGGGCGTTCACCTTCACCACCGGTGAGGGCGGTTACCTCCAGGAGTTCCTGTACGGCTTCACCGGGCTGCGCTGGGGCACGGACGCGGTCACCCTCGACCCGTTCCTGCCGCAGCAGCTGCCGGGGGTGGACATCACCGGCGTCAAGTGGCAGGGCAGGACGTTCGACGTCTCCGTCGGACCGAAGACCACGACGCTGACCCTGCGCTCGGGACCGCCGCTGACGGTGCGGGACGGCGGCGGCACGTCGCACAAGGTCACCCGGGGAGCGGCGCTGCACCTGCCGACCCGGCACCCGGCGGCCACGGCGCAGCCGTCGACCTGCGACAGCCCGATCGTCGGCGCCGCCAGCAGCCGCTGCGTGGACGTCACCGGCGGCAACAGCAGCGACGGGACGGCGCTCCAGCTGTACGACTGCAACGGCACCGTGTCCCAGACCTGGTCCATGCCCGGTGACGGCACCCTGCGGGCGATGGGCAAGTGCATGGACGTCCGCGGCGGCTCCGGCGCCGACGGGACGCCGGCGCGGCTCTACACCTGCGACGGTTCGCCCACCCAGCAGTGGACGCTCGACCAGAAGGCGGGCACGCTTCTCTCCGCCGGGAAGTGCCTCACCGCGGCCGGCGGCGCGACCGCGAACGGCACGCAGCTCCAACTCCAGGAGTGCCAGGGCGGCACCGACCAGCAGTGGAAGCTCACTTCCTGACCTGGCGGCACCCGGGTCCGCGCGGGCGGGGCACCACGACCGCCCGCGCGGACCACCCGGTCCGGCTCCCGTGCCGGCTCAGCGCACCCGTACGGCCGGGGGCTGGTCGAGGCTCGCGATGAGATGGCCGAGGTCCCGGCGGTGGGAGCCGGCGTTCCACACCGCCCAGGTGCGCCGCACGATCGGGTGGCCGGCCAGCGGGAACCAGGCGACCGTCTCGGGCAGCGGCTGGGACCAGCCGGGCGGGGCGAGGGTGAAGGACTTGCCGACGCTCAGCGAGGCGAGCTTCACCTCGGCGATCAGCGGCGGCCCGTCGGGCGGTACGGGGCCGGGGTCGACGCCGTGGCTGCGCAGGATGGCGGTGACCTCGTCGTGCCAGGCGGGGCTGCCCGCGCGGGGGAAGCCGAGCCAGTCCAGTCCGATCAGGGCGTCCAGGCGGATGCCGTCGGGCCCGGCCAGCCCCGTGGCGTGCTCCGCCACCAGCACCACGCCCAGCGGCTCCTGCGCGACGAGCATCGCGTCGAACTCCTGGCCGGCGGGGCGCATCCGCAGCAGGCCGAGGTCGAGGTCGTTCGCGTGCAGCGCCGTCAGCTGGTCGGCGGTGGACAGGTGCCGGGCCTGGACCCGGGTAGTGGGATACGCCACCGCGAGGTCGAGCAGCGCCTTCGACAGCAGGTCCGGCGGCAGCTCCACGGGGATGCCGATCCGCAGGGTGGCCGCGGCCGCGGCGCGCGCGTCCATGGTCGCCAGCGCCTGGTCGTAGCGGGCCAGGATTGCGCGGGCCTCGGCGAGCAGGGTGAGGCCGGACTCGGTGGCCTGGACACCGGTGGAGCTGCGGATCAGCAGCTGCACCCCGAACTCCCGCTCCAGCGCGCCGATGGTCTGGGACACGGCGGGCTGGCTGATGTGCAGCCGCCGCGCGGCCGCGGACAGGCCCTGCTCCTCGACGACCGCGACGAACGCGCGCATTGCTCGCATCTCCATGCGCCTATGGCATCACAGGTGTACGGGCCGCGGCCCGCCGGCATGGACGTCAGCGCGGCCGTGGGGGCGGTGGCGGTAGCGGTAGCGGTGGCAGGCGGAGCCACGGCCCGGCGGCGGGCACGGACTTCGGCTCGCCCGCGCGCACGGCCGGACGAGTATGCGCCGGAGCCCCGGCCGATGGCAAGACATCCCGCCGGCAGGCCATTCCCGGCGCTTATGACGGCTCTCACCAGCCGCTCTGTCCGGCGGCTATGCACCGTACGGGGCTCGGGCGTTGGCTTGGGGACACCAGGGCGGCGGGACGTCCGGGCGTCGTACGGGGCAAGGGCGAAGGAGAGGGCATTGTCGATGCGAAGAGCAACGCGGCACCACCGACCGGGCCGCCGGGGAGCCGTGTCGGCGGCCGTACTGGCCGTCGGCCTGGTCGCCGCCGGCTGCGGGAACTCCTCGTCGGCATCGGGGTCGGGCACCAGCTCGGTGACCATCGGTGTCTCGGGGGCCAACGTCAACATCCTGCCGGTGTGGGTGGCGCAGAAGAAGAACTACTTCGCCGCACACGGCATCAAGGTCAAGCTGGAGGTGCTGACGCCGACCGTCACCAGCAGCGCGCTCACGTCGGGCTCGGTGCAGTTCCTCGCCGGCAGCGCGAAGAACTTCCTGGACGCCGTGGACAAGGGCACCGGTGAGCTGACCGTGGCGCAGACCTCGGTCGGGGTCCCGCTGGGCCTGGTCATCAGCACGCACTTCGCGAAAGCGCACCACCTCACCAAGGACTCCTCGCCGGCCGCGGTCGCCAAGGCGCTGGTCGGCTCGACCGGCGGGTCGTCGTCGGAGTCGACCACCGCCGAGGTGAACCTCTTCCTGCACGAACACGGCGTCGACACCGGCCGGATGAAGGTCGCGTCGCTGTCGAGCCCGACGATCTACGAGACCGCGCTGAAGACGAACCGGATCGACTGGTTCTGCACGTCGGAGCCGACGCCGCTCCAGGCGCAGGCGGCGGGCACCGGCATCGTGGTCGCGAGCTCCGCCAACGTGCCCGCCTGGGAGCCGCAGAACATGGGCCCGGGCAACATCACGGTCACCACGCGCAGCTACGCCGAGAAGCACCCCGACACCGTCAAGCAGTTCGCGCAGGCGATGCAGGAGGCGGTGAAGTACATCCACGACAACGAGGGCTCCACCGCGCTGACCGACATCGCGGCGGCGGAGAGCCCGGGCATCCCGCGCGACGTCCTCAAGGAGTCGATCTCGGAGATCGACTGGCCGGCGGACGGCCGGATGACGGCGGCGCAGTGGGCCACCGCCGTGAAGTTCACCTCGCAGATCGACGTCATCAAGCCGGACATGAAGGTGACCGAGGGCGACGACTGGACGAACGCGTACCTCGGCTGAGGCCCGCGTCCGAGCCCGCGTCCACGTCCGGGCCCGAGCCCGCGTCCGGGCCCGCGCTCACACCCACGCTCACGCCGAGGCGCTCCGTCCAGGACCCCGGCCCCATCCCCACAGGAGAAACGACACCATGGTGCACGAAGCCCGTCCGCCCGCGGACGGACCCGGTACGGCCCCACCGCCGCGACACCCCCGCGGACGGGTGGGCGTGATCGTCGGCAGCACCCGGCCGACGCGGATCTGCGCGGACCTCGCCGAGGTGGCCGCCGGCCACCTCGGCGCGGCCGGCGCCCTGACCTACGAACTGGTCGACCTCGCCACCATCGGCCTGCCGTTCCTCGACGAGCCCCGCAAGCCCGCGCTCGGCGGCTACGCGCACGCGCACACCCGCACCTGGAGCGCCGTCGTCCGCTCCTTCGACGGCTTCGTCCTGGTCTTCCCGCAGTACAACTGGGGGTATCCGGCGGTGCTGAAGAACGCGCTGGACTTCCTGTACGAGGAGTGGCGGGGCAAACCGGCCGCGATCGTCAGCTACGGCAGCCGCGGGGGCTCCCGGGCCGCGGAGCAGATGCGGACGGTGCTCACGGGCCTGCACATGAACGTCGTCGCCGGGGACGTGCTGATCCGTACGTCCGCCGACGACGTCGACGACACCGGAGCGCTCGTCGACGCCAAGCGGACCCTCGCCCCGTACCGGGACGCGCTCGCGGCCGTCGACGCGGAGCTGTCCGCGCTGCTGGCCCCGACGGTGGAGGACTGACCATGGACCTGGGAATCGAGGGGCGCAGGGCCGTGGTCTGCGCGTCGAGCCGCGGCATCGGACGGGCGTGCGCGGCGGCGCTCGCGGCCGAGGGCGCGGAGGTGTGGCTGAACGGGCGCGACGAGGAGGCGCTCGCGCGGGCGGTGCGGGAGGTCGGCGACGCGGCCGCCCTCCCGGTGCACGGCGTGGCGGGCGACCTGACGACCGCTCAGGGGCGGGCCGCGCTGCTGGCGGCGTGCCCGGAGCCCGACATCCTCGTCACGAACAACCGCGGGCCGCGGCCCGGGCGCCTCGCCGAGCTGGCCGAGGCCGATCTCGCGGAAGCCCTGGACCTGCACTTCTCCGCGCCGATCCACCTGCTGCGCGCGGTGGTCGACGGGATGGTCGCACGGCGCTTCGGCCGGATCGTCAACGTCACGTCGGCGGTGGTGACCCGGCCCAGCCCGACGATGGTGGCGTCCAGCGGGGCGCGGGCCGGGCTGACCGCGGTGATGAAGGCCGTTTCGAAGGAGGTCGCCCGGTACAACGTGACGGTCAACAACATCCTCCCCGAGCGCATCGACTCCGGGCGGCAGCAGGAGCTGGCGCACCGCACGGCCGAGCGGGAGGGGATCAGCTTCGAGCAGGCGCGGCGGCGGCAGGCGGAGTCGGTCGCGGCGGGACGGCTCGGCGCACCCGCGGAGATCGCCGCGGCCTGCGTGTTCTTCTGCGCGGACCAGGCCGGCTACATCTCCGGCAACAACCTCCACGTCGACGGCGGAAGTTATGTCGGTCTTGTCTGAGGCGGCGCGAGGCGCGACCGAAGCAGGGGTGGGGAGCGGAGATGTCTGAGGTGTACGAGGCGCCCGAGGTGATCCGCCGGATGCTGGTGAACACCACCGCGCTGCTGAACTGCCTGAGTCCGGAGCAGCGCGCGCAGGCGTGGTTCCCGTTGGACAGCCCGCACCGCAAGGACTGGGACTTCGTGCCGAAGCCGGACCGGACCGGGGTGCCGCTGGCGGTGCTGGACCGCCATCAACGGGCCCTGGCGCACTCCTTGTTGAGCGCCGGGCTGAGCACGCGCGGCTACTCGATGGCGTTGTCCGTCATGGCGATGGAGAACGTGCTGCGCGAGGTGGGGGCGCACCGGTTCGGGGTCGCGGCCGCGGACATGCGCAACCCGGACCTGTACTTCTTCTCGTTCTTCGGCCGCCCCAGCCACGAGGACACCTGGGGCTGGCGGGTGGTCGGCCACCATCTGTCGCTGAACTACACCATCGTCGACGAGCGTTTCCTGTCCGTCACCCCCTGCAACATGGGCAGCCAGCCGGCGTCCGCCGGCGTCATCGCCCCGCTCCACGACGACGACCGGCTCGGCTTCGACCTGCTGCACGCCCTGTCGCCGCGGCAGCGGTCCACGGCGGTCATCCACCATGTCGCGCCGGCGGACTTCGTCACCCGGCAGGTGCCGCTCATCGGCAAGGTGGAGTATCCCGACTACTGGGACCTCGGCATCCCCTCGTACGTGATCACCGACGAGGACCGGGAGGCGCTGAAGTTCGAGAAGGACACCCCGCGCGGCATCGCGGTCAGCGACCTGGCGCCGGAACAGGCCGAGGTGTTCTGGTCGCTGGCGGCGAACCACCTGCACCGCATGCCGGCGGCCGTCGCCGAACGGCAGCTGGAGCGGCTGCGGGACGAGGGCGCGGACAACATCTTCTTCTGCTGGGCGGGCGGGGACCGGCAGGGGACGTCGCACTACTACCGGATTCAGAGCCAGCGCCTGCTCTTCGAGTTCGACAACGCCATCGACAACGGCAACCACATCCACTCGATGTGGCGGGACTACCGGAACGACTTCGGGCACGAGCTGCTCCTCGACCACTACGAGCGGGAGCGGCTGACCGGGCACCATCTGCGGACCCGGCTGACCTCCTCCGTTCCGGACGACGAGGATGCCCGGCGCGACACCGGCGGTACCCGGCCGGTGGGACCGAGTTCGCACACCATTTGAGGAGTTCCCTTGATTCTCTGCTTCTTCGACGGCGGCCGGCTCGGCGTCGTGGGCGGCGGCCGGGTGGCCGAGGTGCCCGAGTCGCTGGTGCCGGGCACGACCCGGCCGCAGGACCGCCTGGCCGCACTGATCGAGAGCTACGACGAGGTGCGCGACCGGCTGGTCGCGCTGCCCGGGGACGCCTCGCCCGCGCTGGCCGAGGTCGTACTCGAGGCGCCGGTCCCGTCCCCGCAGCAACTGCTGTGCGCGGTGAAGAACTACGCCGACGACCGGCAGGGCGTGGCGGCGGACTTCTTCCTGAAGTCGCCGCTGTCGATCACCGGGACCGGTACGACGGTGACGCTGCCGCCGATCGAGGCGCGGGTCTTCCACCACGAACCGGAACTGGCGGTCGTCATCGGCCGGGGCGGCCGTGACATCGGCGCCGCCGACGCGATGGGCCACGTCTTCGGCTACACCGGGTTCCTCGACCTGTCGGCGCGCGATGTCGGGCAGACCTACTACGTCAAGAAGTCGCTGGGCGGCTTCGGCCCGATGGGCCCCTTCCTGGTCACCGCCGACGCCGTCCCAGACCCGCACGACCTGGTGGTCGAGCTGTCGGTGAACGGCGAGGTGCGGCAGCGCTACTCGACCGGGCAGATGGCCAACCGGATCGACCGGCTCATCGAGGTGGCGTCCTCGGTCTCCGGCCTCGCCCCCGGCGACGTCATCGCCACCGGCACGCACCACATCGGCATGGGCCCGGTGCAGCACGGCGACCGCGTGACGCTGGCCATCGAGCGGATCGGCGAGCTGACCGTCGACATCGCGGACCCGCTGCGCCGCGTGTGGGACTCCGCCGGGCGGCGGCTGGACCCCGCGGTGTAGCGCGGGCGGCCCGGCCCGGCCGGTCAGTCCTCGAAGCGGACCCCGGTGAGGTCCTCGGACAGCTGCCACAGGCGCTGCGCGTCGGCGGTGCCGCGCAGCCGGGAGTAGGGCGGGTGCTCGGCGGGGCGGCCGCCGAGCTGGCCGGGGCCGGCCGGGCCGTAGAAGCCGCCGGGCTTCGCGTCGGGTGAGGTCGCCGCGTACAGCGCGGGGAGCTGGGCGGTCTCGACGGTGCCGACGACGATGCCGCGCGCGGACAGGGCGCGGATGACGCGTACGCCCAGGGTGTCCTTGGCGCGGCCGACCTCGGGGCGGGCCGCGAGGAGGCTGGTGGGGGCGACGCCGGGGTGGGAGAGGTTGCTGCTGACGCCCCAGCCGCCGGCGTCGCTGCGCCGCTGGAGTTCGAGTCCGAAGAGGCCGAGGGCGATCTTCGAGTGGCTGTAGGCGCGCATGCCGTCGTAGGACCGCTCCCAGTCCGGGTCGTCCCAGTGCACGGCATGCCGGTTCGCGGCCACGCTGACCTGCGAGGTCACCCGGGCGTGCCCGGCGCGCAGCAGGGGCAGCAGGTGGGCGGTCAGGGCGAAGTGGCCCAGGTGGTTGGTGCCGAACTGCAGCTCGTGGCCGTCGGCGGTGGTCTGCCGCTCCGGCGGGGTCATGACGCCGGCGTTGTTGACCAGGAGGTGGACGGGCCGGCCCTCCTCGCGCAGGGCCGCGCCGAGCGCGGCGACGGAGGCGAGCGAGGACAGGTCGAGGGTGCGCAGCGAGACCTGCGCGGCGGGGACCTGCCGGCGGATCTCGGCGAGCGCCGCCTCGCCCTTGCGCGGGTTGCGGACCGGCAGGACGACCTCCGCGCCGGCGGCGGCGAGGCGGGTGGCGATGCCCAGTCCGATGCCGTCGCTGGCGCCGGTGACGACGGCGAGCTTTCCGGTCTGGTCGGGAACGGTGATGTCGATGGTCCTGCGCGGCATGTCGTCTCTCCCTGGTGGCGTCCTCTGCTGCCACTGTGGCAACGATCGGCGGTGCCTTTCAGGGACTGCCGATCCGATGTTCCGCGGGGCGGGGGCCGCCGGGTGGGTCCGCGAAGGGGGGATCGGCGATCAGTGGATGGGGGCGGCCGGGGGCGTTAGAAAGGAGGGAACCGCGCGGGACGCGGGCCGCCGGGTGGGCCCGGCCGGCGGGTCCGGCGGGTGGGAGGAGAGCCGTGGAGATCGACCGGAGCGGGCTGGCCGCCTTCCTGCGCCGCCGCCGGGAGCTGCTGCAACCCGAGGACGTGGGCCTGCCGCGCGGGCAGCGCCGCCGGACCCGCGGGCTGCGCCGCGAGGAGGTCGCCGCGCTCTGCCACATGTCGGCCGACTACTACTCCCGGCTGGAGCGGGAGTGCGGCCCCCAGCCGTCGGAGCAGATGGCCGCCTCGATCGCCCAGGGCCTGCACCTGTCGCCGGCCGAACGCGACCACCTCTTCCGCCTCGCCGGCCACGCCCCGCCGGTCCGCGGCGCGGCGGGCGGGCACGTCGGCCCCGGCCTGCTGCGGGTCCTGGACCGCCTGGACGACACCCCCGCGGAGATCGTCACCGAGCTCGGGGAGACCCTGCGGCAGAGCCCGCTGGGCGTCGCCCTCACCGGCGACTCGACCCGCTACTCCGGCCCGGAGCGCAGCTTCGGCTTCCGGTGGTTCACCGACCCGGGCACCCGCGCGATGTACGTACCCGAGGACCACGCGCTGCTCTCCCGGGCGTTCGCGTCCGGGCTGCGCGAGATCGCCGCACTGCGCGGCCCGGGGTCCCGCGCGGACCGGTACGCCGAGCTGCTCCGGGCGCGCAGCGCGGAGTTCCGCGAGCTGTGGGAGCGGCACGAGGTCGGGGTCCGCCTGCACCGCGTGAAGCGCTTCGTCCACCCCGAGGTCGGCACGCTGGAGCTGAACTGCCAGACGCTGCTGGACCCGGACCAGTCGCACCGGCTGCTCGTCTACACCGCCGAGCCCGGCAGCGAGAGCCACGACAAGCTGCGGCTGCTGGCGCTCACCGCGCCCCGCGCCGCCGTCTGACCGCGCCGCCCGGAACGCCCCCGGGCTCCCCCGGGATGTCGCGTGCGGGCGGTGTCAGTACGCCCGGGCGGCCGCGCGGATCGCCCGCAGGACGGTCGCGACCGCCGCCACGTCCGCCATGTCCGGCCACAGCAGCGCGTACGTGCGGCGCAACGGCCAGTCCCGCAGCGGGCGGTGGACGAGCGACGGGACGACCGGGCCGCGCAGCGCCATCTCGCCCATCAGGGTGATGCCCAGCCCGGCGGCCACCAGCGCCTGGATGGCGTGCGCGTCGTCGACGGTCGCGCTGATCTGCGGCTGGAACCCCGCACTGGTGCAGGCCGCGGCGAACCGGTCCCGGTGGCTCTCCATCACCCAGCGCTGGTCGGCCAGTTCGTCCAGGCCGATCGCCGGGCGGTCGGCGAGCGGGTGGTCCTCGCGCATCACCACGCAGCGCCGGTCGGTCATCAACGGGACGCGCAGCATGGCCGATTCGCCCTCGGGGGTGTCCTCGTTCTCCCAGTTGCACAGCAGGCCGAGGTCGGCCTCGCCGGTACGGATGAGGCGGCGGGCCTCGACGGGTTCGGCCTGGGTGACGGTGACCCGCACATCGGGGTGGCCGGCCGCCAGCGAGGTGATCACCTGCGGCAGCAGCGTCAGACAGCTGCTCTGGAAGGCGACCATGCGCACCAGCCCGCCGCCCCTGGCCACCAGGGAGGCGATGTCCTGGTCGGCGGCGCGCAGCACCGAGAAGATCGTGTCGGCGTGCCGGACCAGGCTCTCCCCGGTCGGCGTCAGTTGCAGCCCGCGCCCGACGCGGGTGAACAGCGGTGTGCCGACGGACTGTTGCAGCCGCCGCATCTGGTAGCTGACCGCGGGCTGGGTGAAGCCGAGGGAGGAGGCGGCGGCGGTGTAGGAGCCCGTGCGCGCGATCTCGGCCAGCACCTCCAACTGGCGTACGTCCAACATCCGCAAAGGATAAGCGTCATTGATGGAGAGGTGAAAAAACTCTCGTTGGACCCGGCGGCCGGCGTCCGCTGCAATAGAGGCCGCGAACCCGCGGAGCCCCGGAACCGTCGTTTCGGGCCCGCTTCCCGGCCCCCAGGAGTTCCCCGTGAGCGCGTCCGCCGAACCGCTGGTGAGGATCACCGGAGTCAACAAGCACTTCGGCCGCACCCAGGTACTGCACGATATCGACCTGGATGTCGCGGCCGGTGAAGTCGTCGTGGTGATCGGCCCTTCCGGGTCCGGGAAATCGACGCTCTGCCGCTGCGTCAACCGGCTGGAGACGATCACGTCGGGCACCATCGCCATCGACGGCGTGCCGCTGCCGGCCGAGGGGCGGCGGCTGGCGGAGCTGCGCGCGGACGCGGGGATGGTCTTCCAGTCCTTCAACCTCTTCGCCCACCTGACGGCGCTGCAGAACGTGGTGCTGGCGCCGGTCAAGGTGCGCAGGCGGGCGCGGGCCGACGCGGAGCGCGCGGGCCGGCAGCTGCTGGCGCGGGTCGGGCTGGCCGACAAGGCGGACGCCTACCCCGCCGAACTCTCCGGCGGCCAGCAGCAGCGCGTCGCGATCGCCCGGGCGCTGGCGATGGACCCGAAGGTGCTGCTCTTCGACGAGCCGACGTCCGCGCTCGACCCGGAGATGATCCAGGAGGTGCTGGAGGTCCTGGTCGAGCTGGCCGCCGAGGGCATGACGATGATCGTGGTCACCCACGAGATGGGCTTCGCCCGCAAGGCCGCCGACCGCGTGGTGTTCATGGACGGCGGCCGGATTCTGGAGGTCTCGCCGCCCGCCGAGTTCTTCACCTCCCCCCGCCACGAACGCGCCGCCGACTTCCTCGCGAAGGTGCTGCACCACGTATAGCCGCCGCCCCCAGCCGTCCACAAGCCACCCCCAAGTCACCCCCGGCCGCCCCGGCTCCGCATTCCGCACCAGCCGAATACTCCGCCCGCAGAATATTCCGACCACCGAACACTTCCGCCCCCGAACCGTCGAAACGGACTTTCCGCGCGCCCCTTTTCGGGGCTTTACCGGCGTCCTTTTCCGGTTTCCGTCCTTCAGGAGAGCCATGAATGTCCACCGAACGGCGTTCCGCCGCGCCCGCACGGGCAGCGGCCTCGCCACCGGCCTGATCGCCGCGACCGCGCTCGTCGTGAGCGGCTGCTCCAGCAGCTCCGGCAGCTCCTCGGCGGTGCCCGGCGCGCCCGGCGCGAAGAGCGGCTCGGCCGCCGCCTCGGCGAGCAAGACGGTCGACGCCCTGATCGCCGCCGAGCAGCCCGCCGACGCGTCACTGCTGCCCAGCGGCTCCACCGCGGCGAAGATCAAGGCCAAGGGCACCCTGGTCGTCGGCGGCACCCAGACCGCGGCGCTCTTCTCCCTGCTCGACCCCACCACCGGCAAGGTGGACGGCTTCGACGCGGCCATGTCCGAACTGCTGGCGAAGTACATCATCGGCAAGCCGTCCACGAAACTGGTGAACGTCACCTCCGCCACCCGCGAGGCACTGCTCAAGAGCCACCAGGTGGACACGGTCTTCGCCACCTACACCATCACGCCCGAGCGGGAGAAGTCCGTCGCCTTCGCCGGGCCCTACTACCAGGACGGCCTGGCCATCGAGGTGAAGAAGTCCACCTCCGGCATCGAGTCGGCCGCCGACCTCGCGGGCAAAACGGTGGTCACCGAGTCCGGCTCCACCGCCGCCGCAGCGGTCAAGAAGGCCGCGCCCACCGCCAAGGTGCAGCTCTTCGACACCAACACCGAGTGCCTCCAGGCCCTCCAGCAGGGCCGGGCCGACGCCTACGTCCTGGACCAGGGCATCCTGGCCGGCAACGCGTCGACCAACTCCGACGTCAAGGTGTCCTCCAGCACCTTCAGCCAGGAGCCCTACGGCATCGGACTCCCCCTCGACCAGCCGGACTTCAAGGTCTTCGTCAACAACTGGCTGAAGAAGGTCGAGGCCGACGGCACCTGGGCGAAGGTCTGGAAGGCCACCGTCGGCACCCAGGTCCCCGGCGACGCCCCGACCCCGCCGACGGTCAGCTGACGCCATGGACGTCATCACATCCCACCTGGGCGTCTTCGGCCGCGGTCTGCTGGTCTCCCTCGAACTGAGCGGCAGCACCTTCCTGTTCGCGGGGGTGCTCGGGCTGCTGCTGGCCTGCTGCCGGATCAGCCCGGTGCTCCCGCTGCGCCTGCTGGGCCGGGCCTATGTCGCGGTCCTGCGCAGCGTGCCGCTACTGGTGCTGCTGACGCTGTTCGTGTTCGGGCTGCCCGAGATCGGCATGGTCTACTCGCTGTTCTGGACCGCGGTCACGGCGATGAGCCTGTACTGGGCCGCGTTCTTCTGCGAGGCGGTCAGGTCGGGTGTGCGGTCGGTGCCGGCCGGCCAGATCGAGGCGGGACGGGCGCTGGGCCTGTCCTTCTTCCAGGTGCTGCGGCTGGTCGTGCTGCCGCAGTCCTTCCGGTCGATGGTCCAGCCGCTCGCGTCGCTGCTCATCGCGGTGACCCTCAACTCCTCGCTGGCCTCGGCCGTCGGGGTCACCCAGGAGCTGACCGGGCAGACCGAACTCCTCGACCAGCAGTACGCGCAGCCGCTGGTGACCTTCGGCGCCGCCGCGCTGTGCTACGTGGCGATCACCCTGCTGATCGGACGGCTGGCGGCCCTCACCGAGCGGAAGCTGATGGTGGTGCGATGAAGCAGAGCGCATCCGCCTCCCCCGGGCCCGCCTCCCCCGGGCCCGCCTCTCCCGGGCCGGACCCGGCTGCCGGGCCCCGGCTGTCGCTGCGCGAGCGGCTGGCGGCATGGAGCGACGCGGACGACGGCGTCCTCTTCGACCCGCCCGGCCCGCGCGGCCGGGTCCGGATCGCCGTCGCCACCGCCCTGTCGCTGCTGGTGTGTGCCGCGCTGGTCTGGCTGGCGGTACGGCAGTTCGCCCGGCACGGCCAGCTCGACGCGGCGAAGTGGAACCTCTTCACCCAGCAGGCCGTGATCCGCTACCTGCTCAAGGGGCTGTGGGCGACCGTCAGGGTCACCCTGGTCAGCGCGGCGATCGCGGTGCCCTGCGGCGCCCTGCTCGCGCTGGGCCGGCTGGCCCGCAACCGGCCCGTGAAGTGGCTGGCCGGGCTCTACGTCGAGACGATGCGGGCGGTGCCGCTGCTCCTGCTGATCTACGCCTTCCTGTTCGGCCTGCCCAGCGCCGGGGTGCGCCTGCCGCTGTTCTGGCAGCTGGTGTGGCCGATCGTGATCACCAACGCCGCGGTGTTCGCCGAGATCTTCCGGGCCGGGGTCCGGGCGCTGCCGCGCGGCCAGGCCGAGGCCGCCCACGCGCTCGGGCTCGGCTACTGGCCGGCGATGCGGCTGGTGGTGCTGCCCCAGGCCGTCCGCGCCACCGCGCCCTCGCTGATCGGCCAGCTGGTCCGCCTGCTGAAGGACAGCACGCTGGGCTACGTCGTCAGCTTCCTCGAACTGCTCAACTCCGCGAAGGTCCTGGGCGAGTACGACCACACCATCGTCCAGAGCTACCTGGTGGTCGCGGCGATGTACGTCGTCGTGAACTCGCTGCTCGCCACCGCGGCCGGGCAGTGGGAACGGCGGCTGGGCCCCGCCCGGCGGCGCGGGCGGCGGCGACGGCCCGCCGCCGGGCGCGGTTCAGCCCCTGCCGGTTCAGCACCTGCCGGTACGGCGGGCTGACCCCAAGTCCCCGGCCGGGTGGTGCGGTTCCCCGTCTTTGCACCGGAGCCCGGCCGGGCAGCGGCCGGGCGGACACGGCCCTCCCCTCGTGCACCGCCCGGCCCGCTCCTGCGGCGCCGCCCCGCCGGTTTGGCCCGCACCGCCTTCCGATCGGCCCCGCCGATCCGATCCGACCCGCGCCGCTTTCCGATCCGCACCCCGTCCTCGTTCCGCGCTGCCCGCGGCCGGGCTTCGCCGTGCCCGGACGGCCGGCCGGCGACGCCCTCCCCGAAGAGAGTTGGACCCGCAGATGTGTCGACTGATGGGCGTCGTCGCCCGCCGGCCCCAGCCGCTCGGCGACCTGTTCGCCGCGGACCTCGCCCCCTTCCTCGCACTCGCCTGCGAGCACAGCCACGGCTGGGGCGCGGCCTTCCCCACCGGGCACGGCACCGTCGGATCGGTCAAGGAGCCGGTCCGCGCCGACGAGAGCGCCCGGTTCCGTTCGGTGCTGGCCGGCCGCGACTGCGACGCCGCCCTGCTGCACCTGCGGATGGCCAGCCCCCAGTTCCCGGTCACGGCCGGGAACACCCACCCGTTCGGCGACGAGCGGATGGCGTTCGTCCACAACGGCGACTTCCACTCGCCCGGCTGCCTGGACGACGTGATCGGCGCGCCCGCGCTGGGCGCGGCGGAGGGCGACACCGACAGCGAGCGCTTCTACCTGGCGGTCCGCCGCCGCATCGACGACGGGGTGCGGCCGCCCGAGGCGATCGCGGAGACCGCGGCCCTCATCCGCGGCCGGGCCGCCCGCTTCGCCAGCCTGAACTGCATGCTGCTCACCCCCGAGGCGGTGTACGCCTACACCGCGCACGACCCGCACTCCGAGGTGGTCGGCCGCCGCGGACCGGGCTACTTCGCGCTCAGCTACCGCGTCGACGACGACAAGGTCCTCGTCGCGTCCGAGGGCTGGCCGCAGGACCCGCCGCGGTGGTCGGTCCTGCCCGAAGGCCATGTCCTCGAGGTCGCCCGCGGCAGCCTCTCCGTCAGGGTCCACCCCTTCTGACCGTTGACCGCTGACCGCTGACCGTGCCGGGCCGCCGGGCGCGCCGTCGTACGCGGCCGAGGGGCGCCCGGCGGGAGGGGCGGGCTCGTCAGGCGGAGAAGCTGCCGACACCGGAGACGTGGGTGCCGTAGCCGGGGGCGAGGACGCCGATGCCGGAGCTGGGGAGGGTGGCGGGGATGGTGCAGAAGGGGTCGGCGTAGACCTTGATGGGCGCGTCGGTGAGGTTGTCCAGCACGTGGGCCAGCGGCGGCAGTTGCTGGCAGCCGCTCGGGTCCTGGTAGGTGTCGAGCGGCTGGACCTCGGTGGAGAAGACGACGACCTGGCCGCTCGCCGCCTGGGCGGGCGCGGACGCGAGGCCGACGACGGCGGCGGCGGCGAGTGCGGCCGCGGTGGTGATCAGACGCATGGGGGTTCCTCCGGTGGGTGGGATGTCACTGACGGGTGGGGCTTGCCGATCCGGACCGGCCGGGTGGGCCGGGTGGTGCCCGGTCACCGCGGAGTCCGGACGAGGGGGGCGGCCGTGCGCGCGGCGGCGCGGTGCACGGCCTGTTCCGCCGAGCGGACCGCGCCCTCGCTGTTGGGGCGCAGCAGCGTCCAGTCCCCGGCGTAGTCGATCGGGCCGGGCGGCCGGGCGGCGAAGCCGGCGCGCAGCCGCAGCGCGGCGGGCGTCGCCTCGGGCAGGCCGTGGCGGAAGCGGTGCACCAGGGTGCGGACGGTGGCGGCGCCGAGGCCGGGCAGGAAGCGCTCGGCCTCGGTGAGCAGGGTGCGGGTGATCTCGTGGTCGTCGGCGTCCAGCAGGCCGGGGCTGGTCCAGGGCGAGCCGAAGAGGCTGACCATGCCGCGGCCGGGCGGCACCCGCCCTTCGGCTTTGAGGTGGTCCAGCAGCAGCCCGGAGCAGATCCGGCTCTCCCCGACCGGCACGGACAGCGCGTAGCTGGGGGTGCGGGTGGGGCTGGGCAGCGGCCGGTCCAGCAGGCAGACGGCTTTGAGCATCGGCGCGAAGGTGCACGCTTCCAGGAAGGCCCGTTCCTCCGGCGGCGCGTCCGCGTACAGGGTCCGGGCGACGGGTGCGGGCACCGCCAGCACGATCTGCCGGGCGGTGAGGGTCTGCCCGTCGGCCAGGTGGAGGCGGGCCCCGTCCGGACCGGCGGGTTCGACCGCGGCCGCCGGGCTGTTCAGCCGGACCGGGACGTGCCGGGCCAGCGCGCGCGGGAGGGTGTCCATGCCGGTGGTGTAGGTGGTCCAGCTCGCGCCGGCGCCGCCGACGGAGAGCAGGGTGGCGAGCATGGGCGCGGCCGCGGAGCGCTCCGAGCGCCAGCCGAAGCAGTGGCCGGACAGCGGCTGGAGCAGGCAGTCGTGCAGGTCGGGGTGGTGGCGGGCGGCGTACTCGGCGACGGTCGCGCCCGCCGACGGGGCGAGTTCGGGCCGGTCGGGGTCGAACTCGGCGCGCTTGCGGACGAGTTGCGCGGTGAAGCGCAGCCAGGCCAGCCGGCCGGCCCACGACATGCCCGCGCCGGTGAGCAGCCCGGCCGGGTGGCCGAGGTGCGCGTGGGCGCGGCCGCCGCGCCACAGCGCGAACCCGGCCCGGACCGGCACCACGTGTTCGGCCGGGACGTCGAGTTCGCGGATCAGCCGCCAAGTGGCCTGGTAGCCGTTCGCGGCGATGGTCTCCGCGCCCTCGTCGACGAGGTAGCCGTCCACGCGTGAGCTGGCCATGCGGCCGGCGACGCGCGGGCCGGCCTCGAAGACCGTCGCGGAGCGGCCCGCCTGCTGGAAGCGGTAGGCGGTGGTGAGGCCGCCGATGCCGGCGCCGACGACGGCGACGTCGAGGTCGGTCATGTCCACCTCCCCGACCCGTGGGCGGCGGCGCCGGCCAGGTAGCGGTCGCGCAGTTCGTGGCGGCGGACCTTGCCGGTGGCGGTGCGCGGCACGTCGTCCCACTCGATCACCAGCGGCGTGCCGAGCGCGGGCAGGTCGCGTACCGCCTGCCGCCAACGCTCCTCGTCCAGGGGGGCGTTGACGACCAGCACGATCTGGGGCGCGCGGTCCACGGCGCCGAGCACGACGGCCTCCTCGACCTCGGGCAGCCGGTCGTGCAGCACGTCCTCCAGTTCCACGCAGCTGAGTCCGGGGATCATGTCCACCTCGCGGTCGAGCAGCAGCAGCGCGCCGCCCCGGGTGCGTACCGCGAGGTCGCCGGTGTTGAACCAGTCGCCATGCGCCTTCTCCCGCCAGCGGTCGCCCTCGCCGAGGTAGCCGAGGCAGCGGGCCCTGGTGCGGGTCAGCACCAGGCCGGCCTGCCCGCGCGGCAGGGGCCGGAGGGTCTGCGGGTCCACCACCCGCAGGCCGACCCAACCGGGCACCGGGCGGCCGAGGTTGCGGGTGGTGGGGTGGCGCTCCGCGCGGCGGGCGAGCGCGCGGCGGGTGAGGAAGCGGAAGGTGAGCGGCCCGGTCTCGGTCTGCCCCCAGCCCTGCATCCACACCGGCCGGGCCCTACCGGTGGCGGTGAGGAAGGCCCGCACGGTGGGCGGGTGGATGGCGTCGAAGGTGGAGATGTACATGCGCACGGCGCGGAACGGGTTGTCCGGGCCGGTCGCCAGGCGCTGCCAGCGCACGTAGGTCGACGGCAGCGCCTCCAGGATCGTCGGCGGGTGGGCGCCCAGGGTGCGGCTCGCGGTGTCCGGGTCGGAGTCGGCGACGATCACGACCGCGCGGGGCCGGTGCCACAGGGTGCTGACCGTCCACGCCAGCGCGCGGCCGTGCACGAACGAGATGGCGCTCGCGACGGTGTCGGCGCGGCGCGCGGTGACCACCGGCCAGCGGCGCGCCTCGAATCCGGCGAGGCGGCGGATGAGCGTGGTGGTCGAGTGGACCACCAGCTTGGGCACGCCGGTGGTGCCCGAGGTGTGCAGGACCGCCAACGGGCCGTCGTCGGCGCGCTGTTGCGGCACGGCGGCGTCGGGTCGTACGGGCAGGTCGTGGAAGGCGCGGACCTGGCGGGTGGCGGCGGGATCGGGGGCGGGGCGCCGGGAGTCGGCGCCGTGCTGGTCCAGCGTCACGGTGGCCGACGTGTGTCGGGTGAGGTCCACGCCCGCCTCCGCCGCGCCGCGCAGCACATGGTCCTGCGTGACGAGGACCGCGGGCCGCAGCCGCTCCAGGAGGGTGTCGAGGACCAGGGGTGCCAGGTGGTCGGACAGCAGCGCGGGGACCGCGCCGATCCGGGCCGCCGCGCAGGCGAGCAGCACGCAGTCCCAGTGGTTGCGCTTGACGACGGCGACGTGGTCGCCGCGGCCGGCGCCGGCGGCCGCGAGCCGGGCCGCGGTGTCGCGGACGAGGTCGGCCAGGCCGGGGATGTCCAGCCGGGTGCCCGCCTCGGGTGCCAGGTCGAGCGGGCGGCTGAGGTGGACCACGGTCGGTGAGCCGCGCCGGGCGAGGGCGTCGAAGACGACGCCGGGGTCGAGGGGTTTCACCGCCGGGTCACCGCCAGGAGCAGGTCGGCCGCGGCCATCAGCGCGGTGGCCAGGCGGTGCAGCCGGATGCCGCCGGTGCGGGCGGCCAGCACGTCGCCGCGCAGGTTGCCCTGGACCCACTGCCGGGCCCGCAGCACCACCACGGGTGCCATGAGCACCGCGAACCACCACGGTGCGGTCCCGGTGCACGAGGGCACCACGATCAGCAGCGCCTCCAGCAGCGAAACCGCCGCGATGAAGGCGGAGTTGCCGCGTGCGGAGGCGACGGCGGCCACGGTGAGCCGGCCGACCGCGCGGTCCCCGGCCCGGTCGTTGATGTTGGAGTAGACGCCGAACAGCACCGGGCCGAGCCCGAAGACCAGCGCCTGCACCACCACGAACCCGGGGGCCCGCCCGGACAGCAGCCCGAACAGCGGCAGCACGTAGCCCCAGCCGAGCGCAGCGAGGAACAGCTCCTGGAAGCCGCGGTAGCTGAACTTCAGCCACCAGGAGTACTGGAACCCGAAGGCCACGCAGGCGGCCGTGCCGAGCACCGCCCACATCGGCGCCGCGGGGGCGGCGAGGACCGCGCCGCCCCAGAAGAGCGCGCACAGCGCGACCGCCGCCGTGCCGAAGCGCAGGGCCTGCCGTTCGGTGAGGGTCCCGGCCACCAGCGGCTTGCGCGCGAGGCGGCGGGCGGCGGCGTCGGGACCGTAGTTGGCCGCGTCGCTGCCGTCGCGGTAGCCGGTCACGTCGTCGAAGGCCACCATCCCGGCCACCATGGTGAGTTCGCCCAGGAAGAACAGGAGCAGCACCAGCGCGAGCCGGCCGGCGGACCCGGCGGAGGCCGCGGCCCCGTACGGGACGAACATCGCGGTGGCCAGCGGGATGCTCAGGTAGTAGTCGAGGATGTCGAGCTTGGCCAGCTTGGCGTAGGCGCGCCAGCTGCCGGGGGTGATCGGCGACGCTTCGGCGGCGGCCGGCACGGCTCTTTCCGGGACGGCCTGTTGGGGGACGGCCTGTTGGGGGACGGCTCGGTCCGTCGGCTGGGCCGCGGTGTCGAGTACGGGCGCGCGTTCCATGAGCGGGGTGGTCCTCCTGCGGTGCGGTACGACTTCGGTGCTGCTGAGTGCTGCTGGGTACTGCCGGGTGGTGCCGAGTGCTTTCGGGCGCCGCTACGCGCCTGCCGGATACGGGCGTACGGCGGCCGGTCCGCCGCGGGCGGGCGGCTCGGCGAGGGCGGCGCGCGCGGCAACCGCCGCCTGCGCCGCGGCCGTCAGGGTGCGGCGGCAGACCTTTCCGGTGGCGCCGAGTGGCAACTGCTCCAGGTGCAGCACGAGTTCGGGCGCCTTGCGCCGGGCGAGGCCGCGCTCAACGGTCAGGTAGGCGGCCAGCGCGGCCGTGTCGAGCGGCACCGTGCCCGGGCGCTGCACCAGGCACGCGCACAGGCGTTCGCCCAGGTCCGGGTCGGGCACGGCCACGCACGCGGCCTCGGCGACGTACGGGTGCGCGTGCAGCTGCTCCTCGACCTCGGCGGGGCTGACGGTCCACCCGCCGCGGATCACCGTCTGCCGGAGCCGGTCCAGGACCCGCAGCGTGCCGTCCGGGTCGATCACGCCGAGGTCGCCGCTGCGCACCCAGCCGTCCGCGGTGCGGTAGCGGCGGACCAGGTCGGGCGCGCCGACGTAGCACAGCGGGCTCATCGGGCCGCGGGCCTGGATCTCGCCGCGGTGCCCGTACGGCAGCGGCGTGTCGTCGCTGCCGCAGACGCGCAGTTCGGTGACGCGCGGATCGGGGCGGCCCACGCGGCGCACGTCGTGGTCCGCGCCGGTCCATGTGGCGCGGCAGTTCACGCCGTCGCTGGAGCCGTAGACATTGGTGACCGGGCGGCCGAGCCGGGCCAGCGCGGCGGCGAGCACCGCGGAGGTGAGCTGGGCGCCGCTGGAGACGACGGCCCGCAGCGAGCTCAGGTCCTCCCCCGGCACGGGCGGGTGGCTCGCGATCCGGCCCAGCATCGTGGGCACCGCGAGCAGGTGCGTCGGGCGCCATTCGGTGACGGCGCGGAGGGCGGCGCCGGGGTCGAAGCGGTCCAGGAGGTGGAGGGTCGCGCCGCAGCGCGCGAGGGCGACCAGGGCGAGGGAGCCGTAGGAGGAGGCGAGCGGGGCGAGGACGAGGGCGGCCGGGACGCCGCGGGCAGGAGTGCCGTCGTCTTCGGGCGCGGGGCGGGGGCCGGGGCCGGATTCGGGGTCTGGACCGGGGTCGGGGTCTGGACCGGATTCGGGGCCGGGTCCGGGGTCGGGGTCGCGCAGGACCGCGTCCACATAGGTGCCGCGGCCGCCGAGCAGTGCGTTGTGGCTGTAGGCGGCCATCTTCGGGGCCGCTTCGGAGCCCGAGGAGACCAGGATGCGCGCCGGGTCCTCCGGCTCGACCGCGGCCGGCACGAACCCGTCGGCGTCTCCCCCTTCGCGCAGCAACTCCTCGACGCCGACCTGGTGTTCGAGGTACGGCAGCGGGCCGTGCCGCAGGTCCGCCGGCGTGTCGGCGATCAGCAGCCGGGCCCGCGACCCGGCCAGCAGGGCGTGGCTCTCCCGGCTGCCCTGCCCGGCCGGCCAGGGCAGCGCCACCGCGCCGACGGCCGCCACGGCGAGGTCGGCGGCCAGCGCGGGCCAGCCGCTCGCCAGCCGGATGCCCACCACGTCGCCGGGCCCCGTGCCCAGCGCCCGCAGCCCGGACGCCATCTGCCGTGCCCGCGCGTCGAGTTCGCGGTAGTCGAGCACCGTGTCCGGGGTCCGTACGGCCGTCCGGCCGCCGTGCGCCCGTACCTGCGCGGCGAACGCCTCGTACACACCGCGGTCCGGGCAGTCGCCGCGCGCCACCCACTCCCGCCGTGTCCGCGCGGGCACCGCGTCGCGCAGGACCAGCCCGGCGCGGGACGTCCAGCTGCGGTGGCCGGTCTGCGGCGGTGTCGCCGTGCGGGCCGTCATCGGGCGAACTCCCAGGGGCCGCGCGGCCGTACGCCCGGGCCGTGGTCGAGGACGGGCGCGAAGCGCGGGTCGGCGGCGAGGGCGGCCAGGTCGGTGCAGGCGGGCACGGTTGCCTCCTCGGGGGCGGTGCGGAACTCCGGGCGGCACAGCAGGCGGGCGGCCGAGAGCAGTGAGGTGGTGACGGCCCGCCCGCGTCCGGTCAGGCGGGCCGCGAGCAGCCCGGCGACGGCGCCTTCCGCGCAGGCGACGCCGCCCAGGACGTCGGTGAGGGTGAGCAGGGAGGGCGCCGGGGGCAGACCGGGCGGGGTGACGAGGGCGGCGAGCCCGGACCACGCCTGGACCGGGAAGTCGGTGCCGGTCGGCGGGCGTCGGCCGCGTTCGCCGCCCCAGCCGGACGCGGCGGCGTGCACCAGGCCGGGCCGCAGCGCGATCAGCTTCTGGGCGTCGAGGCCCGCCCGCAGGTCCTTCCCGGGGGCGAGGCTGTGCAGGAACACGTCGGCCGCCGCCACGCGTTCGCGTACCGCGGCGCGCCCGGCCGCCGTACCGAGGTCGGCCTCCAGGACGTCCTTGCCGTGGTTGAGTGCGGCGAAGCGGGCCGAGCAGTCGCCCGCGAGCGGCGGCATGCCGCGCATCGGGTCCCCGCCCGGCGGTTCGACCCGGACGACGCGCGCGCCCAGCAGCCGCAGCAGGTGGCCGGCCAGCGGGCCCTGGACCCGGCGGCACACCTCGACCACGCTCACCCCGTCCAGCGGTCCGGCCCCGCCGCGCCCCAACTCCGCGGGCGCCGGGCCGACTTCCCCGAGGGTGCGCAGCTGCCACGGCTGCTCGTCGGCGGCCTGCGCGGGCCGTGGCGCGACGGCCACGGCGGTGACGTCCACGCCCGTCCCGCGGGCCACGCGCCGCAGGTACGGCATCGCGTGGCGGGCGGTCGCCGCGAGCAGCGCGGGAGGGAGCGGGCACACGGCGGTGGCGTAGCGCTGCCCGAACGCGTGCCAGCCGTGCCCGGCGGCGGCGCGGTCCACGCCGAGCGCGGTCCAGAAGCGCAGCCACGCCCCCGGGTCCAGGGTCTCCAGCTCGAAGCGGCTGCCGTCGGCGGCCTGGAACGGCGGTCCGCCCGGCCCGGCGGGCTCGGTCCAGCCGTCGTCCCCGGCGGTCGCGGCGGCGAGGTACTGGCTGACGGACAGCAGCGCCGCCTCGGCGACCGACGTACGGACCGTGACCGCCGCGCGCGCACCCGTGCCCTTGCGGATCAGGTGTGTGCTGCCGCCGCGGCCTGCTGCGGCGGCCAGGGCGGCCAGTGTTCCGGTGGCGGCGAGCAGGCCGGCGACGCAGCTCGCGTAGGCGACGCCGAGGGCGGTGGGGCGGCCGTAGCGGCGGCCGTGGACGTGCGCCAGGCCGCAGGCGGCCTGTACGTCGGCCTCGCCGGCCAGCGGCAGGTCCACCAGTCCCGCCCAGCTCAGCACGCAGCTCGCCCGTGCCCCGCCGGCCCGGGCGGTGAACGCCGTACCGCTGCCGGGCGGCCCCGGTTCGACATGGCAGCCGGCCGCCCGCAGATGGGACGCCGCGAGCCGCATCGCCGTGACCGGCGGCTCCTGCCGTCCACCAGCCGTACGGGCGGGCGGTGTTGGCGTGCCGGGAGCGGGCGCAACAGTGCCGCGCGTGGCGGCCGCGGCCGTCTCCGCGGGTCCGGGCGGCGCCCCGGCCGTCACTCCCGTGGTCACTCCGGCCGCCTCGCCTGCACGCAGTACAGCACGCAGGACGCGGCCCGGAAGCCGGGATGCCGCATCGCGTCGCGCGCCGCGAGCAGCTCCTCCTCCGTCAGCCCGTGCTCCAGCAGCTGCGCGCGGAGGTGGTAGGTGTGGTGGAGCTGGAGTTGGAGCCCGGGCGAGTCCGCGCGCCAGGGCACGAGGTGGGGTACCGGGTCGATGGCGGTGAACCCGGCCGCGCGCAGGTCCTCTGCGCAGGTCCGCCCCCATGACGGGTCGGCGCCGGCTGCCCGCAGCGCGCGGCCCTTGGCGGCGCGGAACGCCTCGTAGCCGGCGCGGGTGCGCTCGTCGGGGGCGAGCAGCACCGGCGCGTAGTCGATGTCGAACTCCTCCAGTTGGAGGTGGCCGCCGGGGCGCAGCGCGCGCAGCAGGCGGCGCAGTACGGCCCGGCGTTCCGGCAGGTGGGTGAGGACCAGCCGGGAGTGCACGAGGTCGAACCCGCCGTCGGGCAGCGGGTCGCGCACGATGTCGTGGCGCCGCACCTCGAGGCCCGCCTGGGCGGGGATGTGCGCCGGCTTGACGTCCGTGGCGAGCACGCTGCCGCCCGGTGCGGTGCGCCGCGCCAGCCACCGGGCCACGCTGCCGCCGCCCGCGCCGGCTTCCAGGCAGTCCCAGCCCGGGCCGACCCCGGTCCGCGCGAGCGCGTCGGTGGTGATCCGGTCGTGTGCGGCGGCCAGGCAGCGGTGCTGCTCGGTCGCGTGGGGGCTGTCGTTGTCGAAGGCGTAGCCGCCTTCGGGGGCGGTGGCCGCCGCCGTCTCCTCGACGGTGGCGGTGGTGCTGCGGGTCGCGGCAGGCATGGGTTCTCCGGTACGGCGCGGTGGGGGCGGTGGGCCGCCGCCGGGGCGGTGGCCCACCGGATGGTGGTGCGGGTCCGTCAGACGTCCCAGCTCACCGTGTAGACCGCGAGCGCGGTGTTGGTGAAGTGGGCCGCGCCGGTCAGGCCCTTGTAGGCGCCGGTGCCGCCGGTGACGACGCCGTCGAAGGACTGCGGGTAGGTCGCGGTGACCGGGTCCTGGATCGGGAAGACCACCGACAGCGCGACCTGGTCGCCGTTGTCGAAGACGACGTCGGCGTGGCAGAAGGCCGTGACCTGCTTGGCGCTGATGCCGTCCTTGTCGCACATGTCGTAGGCGGTGCCGACCGCCTTCCCGGCGGAGTCCGTGACCGTGGCGCTGCCGCCGAAGCCGGCGCCCAGGGCGTTGGCGGCGTTGGCCTCGTCGTTGTTCGCGCTGAAGTTGAGCGTCAGCGACGGCGGGGCGGTGGCCTCCTGGTGCGCGGCGGTGGCGGAACCGGTGGTGCCGGCCACGAGAGCGATCGCCGCGGCGCCGGTCGCGGTGGCGGCGACGGCCGCACGCTTCGCCGTGACAAAACGGGTCATGGATTCTCCTCGGACGGCCCGGGCCCACTGCCCGGGTTCGGACCGAAGTACACCATGTCCCCACATACTTCGCATCAACCCCATTCCGGTCATCACCCGACGGTGTCGCAGGGCGGCCCGGGCTGCCGAACCACCGCTCGGACCAGGGTTCTTGGGGCTGCCGGCGGTGCCGCGAACCCAACCCCGGCACGCGGTGCCGGACACGGGGCACGCGCCATTGGAGTGAAGAAATCACTCGCTTGAGCGCCGCGGTGCCGCGCCGTCCGCGGGCGGTCCGGGCCAATGGGCAGGATCGCTTCTGCGGCCCCGGGCGTTCCGGGCCGCCTTTCGCAACACGTGCCGCCCCAGGGGAGTTTCGGTCTGATGTCTTTCGATCTGCTGGTGGTCGGCCTGGGCTACGTGGGGCTGCCGCTGGCCCGCGCCGCGACCGGCGCCGGGCTCGCCGTGGCCGGCCTCGACATCGAGCCCTCCACCGTCGCCGCACTGCGCGCCGGCCGCTCCACCGTGCGGGACGTCAGCGACGCGGACGTGGCCGGGATGCTCGACGCCGGATTCACCGCCGGCACCGACCCCGAACTGGTCGCGCGGGCAAAGGCCGTGGCGATCTGCGTGCCCACCGGGCTCGCCGCGGACGGCCGGCCCGACCTCGGCCCGCTGCGCGCCGCGTGCCGCACCGTCGCCGGGCACCTGCGCGCCGGCATGCTGGTCGTCGTCGAGTCGACCTCCTTCCCGGGCACCACCGAGGAGTTGGCCGCGCCGCTGCTGGAGACCTCGGGGCTGGCCGCCGGGGTGGACTTCCACCTCGCCTACTCCCCCGAGCGGGTCGACCCGGGCAACACGCTCTACGGCATCGCCAACACGCCCAAGGTGGTCTCAGGGCTCACGCGGGTGTGCGCGAAGCAATGCGCGGCGCTGTACGAGCAGTTCGTGGACCACGTGGTGGTCGCGCGCGGCACCCGCGAGGCGGAGTTGGCCAAGCTGCTGGAGAACACCTACCGCAGCGTCAACATCGCCCTGGTCAACGAGTTCGCCCGGTACTGCCACCAGGTCGGCGCGGACATCTGGGACGTCGTCGCCTGCGCCGGGACGAAACCGTTCGGCTTCCAGTCCTTCCGGCCCGGTCCGGGCGTGGGCGGGCACTGCATCCCGGTCGACCCGGTCTACCTCCTGCACGGCGCGCCCGACGACGCCTTCCCGCTCGTCCGCGCCGCGCTGCACACCAACCGCGTCATGCCGGACCACGTGGTGGGGCGCGCGGCGCGCCTGCTGGCGGAGCAGGGGGTGGCGCTGCCCGGCGCCAGGATCACGCTGCTGGGCGTGTCGTACAAGCCCGACACCGAGGACGTACGCGAGTCGCCCGCCCTCCACGTGGCGCGCGGGCTGGCGGACTTGGGCGCCGAGGTCGGCTGGCACGACCCGCACGTGGCGGACCTGCCGCTGCACGGCGTACGGCTGCGGCGCCAGGCCGACCCGTACGCCGCCGCGGCCGACGCCCACCTGGTCGTGCTGCTCCAGGCGCACTCCGCTTACGACGTCGGGGCGTTGGCGAAGGGGGCGCGGCTGCTGTTCGACACGACCGGCCGGGCGAGCGGAGAGGGCGTCGTACGGCTCTGAGCGGCGGTGGTGCGGCTCTGAGCGGGGGGACGGGTCGGGCGGTACGGTCGGGTCGGTCGGGCGGCGCGGTTCTGATGCGGGCGGTGGGGGCCGGTGCGGGGGCGGACGCTCAGGTGCCGACGGCGAACTCCCGTACCGCGTCGGCGATGTACTCCACCTGGTCGTCGGTGAGTTGGGGGTAGATCGGCAGGGACAGAATGCGCTCCCCGGCCCGTACGGCGGCCGGCCAGGAGTCGCCGGGCGCCGCGTACCGGGAGAAGGCCGGCTGGTGGGGCAGCGGCAGCGGGTAGTAGACGTGGCTGCGGATGCCGCGCTCGGCCAGGTGCGCCCGCAGCGCGTCGCGCCGGTCGGCCTGGAGCGTGTAGACGTAGAAGCAGCGTCCGTCGCGGCCGGGCGGCGGGGCGAGCACACCGCGCACGGCGAGGTCGGCGAAGCGCTCGGTGTAGCGGGCGGCGATGCGCGCGCGGCGTTCGAGGCGGTCGGCCAGCCCCGGCAGCCGGTGCAACTGGAAGGCCGCCAGGACCTCGTCGAAGCGGCTGTTCCAGCCGATCCGGTGGTGCACAAAGCGGTGCACGCCGTCCTGCCCGTGGTTGCGCAACATCCTCACCGTGCGGCCGAGTTCAGGGTCACGGGTGACCACCGCCCCGCCCTCGCCGGCCGTGCCGAAGGTCTTCACCTGCACGAAGGAGTAGACGCCCGCCTCGCCCGACAGCCCGGCCGGCACCCCGCGCAGCACACCGCCCTGGGCGACGGCCGAGTCCTCCACCAGCCGCAGCCCGCGGTCCCGGGCGAGCGCGGCGAACCGCGGCATGTCGGCCATCACCGAGAACATGTGCGCGGGCATCAGGGCTTTGGTGCGCGGGGTGATCCGGCGCTCCACGTCGTCGGGGTCCACCACCATCGTCCAGGGGTCGATGTCCGCGAAGACCGGCGCCGCGCCGAGCGCCACGACCGAACCGGCCAGCGGCGCGCAGCCGAACGCGGGGACGACCACCTCGTCCCCCGCGCCGATCCCCATGGCCGCCAGCACCAGGGTCAGCGCGCTGGTGCCGCTGCCGCAGGCGACCACGTCCGCGGCGCCGAGCCGCTCGCGCAGCACGTGCTCGAAGCGGGCCGTCTGCTCGCCGAGGATGAACTTCTGGGCCGCTCCGGTGCCGGTCTCCCGCACCAGGCGCAGCAGGTGGGCGCTGTCGGCGCCGAACTGGTCCGGCGGGAAGAAGGGGAGGCGCGTGCCGTGCGCGGGCTGGGGCTGGGGCTGGGGCTGGGGCTGGGTGGTGGCGGTCGTCGTCACGGGCGGGCTCCGGCGTAGAAGTCCTGGATCACGTCGCAGACCCGGTCCACGGCGTCGGGCGGCAGGTCGGGGTAGAGGGGCAGCGCCAGGGTGCGCGTGCAGGCGGCCTCGGCCGCCGGGAAGTCGCCCGGGCGGTGGCCGAGTTCGGCGAAGCAGGGCTGGAGGTGCAGGGGGCTCGGGTAGTACGTCTCGGTCTGCACGCCGAAGTCGGCGAGGTGGCGGGCGAGTTCGTCGCGCCGCTCGAACTCGGCGACATAGACGTAGAAGACCGGCTCGGCCCGCGCCCCGCGGTCCACCGCCGTCGGCAGCCGCAGCACTCCCGGCATCCCCGCCAGCCGCCGGTCGTACGCCGCGGCCAGTTCGGCGCGGCGGGCGATGTCCGCGTCCAGGCGGGTGAGCTTCGCCAGCAGCACGGCCGCCTGGATGTCGTCCATCTTGCTGTTGCACCCCGGCAGCGTGCTGCCGGTGTTGATCGTGGTGAAGTCCCCGAGGGTGCGCCCGAACCGGCCGTGGTGGCGCAGGGCGCCCGCCGTCTCCGCGATCCCGTCGTCGTCCGTGAGCACCGCCCCGGCGTCGCCGATCGCGCCGAGCGTCTTCGTCGGGAAGAACGACAGCACCCCGCCGGCGCCGAGCAGCCCGGCGTGGACTCCCCCCAGGCGCATCCCGATCGCCTCCGCGCTGTCCTCGACGACGGTGAGCCCGTGCCGCCCGGCCAGTTCGCCGAGCCGGGTCATGTCCGCCAGCTGGCAGAACAGGTGCACCGGCATCAGGAAGCGGCAGCGCGGGGTGAGCACGCGCTCCACCGACTCCGGGCACAGGGCGTACGTCACCGGGTCGATGTCCGCGAACACCGGCCGCCCGCCGGCCAATACCACCGACGAGGCGGTGGCGACGAAGCTGAACGCGGGGACGACGACCTCGTCCCCGGGCCGCAGTCCGGCCGCGCGCAGCAGCAGGACCAGCGCGTCCGTACCGCTGTTGACGCCGATGACGTGCCGGGCGCCGGTGTACTCGGCGAGGGCGCGCTCCAGCTCTCCGACCTTGGCGCCGTGGGAGAACTTGCCGTCGGCGAGCACTTCGCCGAGGTGCTGCTCGATGCGCGGCCAGAGGGAGGTGAAAGAGGCGGCCTGGGTGAAGAAGGGTACGGGTTCGGCGTGTTGGGGGTCGGCTGGTCGGCGGTCGGCTGGTCGGTGTCCGGCTGCGGAGCGGGGCAGGCCCGCGGGCTGGTGCGGTGCCGGTTGCGGGGCCCGGTCCGGCGCCTGTCGCGGGGCCGCGGTCTGCTGGAGGTCCATCTCCGCCTTTCTGCCTTGTCGGCGCTGCCCCGGCACTTGGGCCGGGCGCACCGGGCGCACCGGCGCATGGGTCAGGCGCTTGCGCTGGCGCGTGTTCGGCGCCCCGGACCTCGCGCCCCGGACGAACCGCTCCCGACGGTAGGGCAGCCGCTCCAACGAATCGCGGTGGACTGCGCGTTCGTTCGGGGTATTCACGCGAAAAGGGAGTGATCGGCGCGTTTCGTTGACTTCATCCGGTTCGTACGCGCAGGCTGACCGGCGTTGCCCCGCCCCCGCTTGATCCGTTTCCCGCACGAAACGTTCCCCCGCTGTCGACAGAAGGCTGATGCTGGAGATGCTGCGCACGTTGGTCGTCGGCCTCGGCCGGGCGGGGGCGGGTCTGCACCTGCCGGTCCTCGCCAAGGCCCGGGCGCGGCAGGATCGTTGCTTCGCCCCTGAGCCGGTGGTCGGCTACGACCAGGACCCCGCCGCGCGGGCCCGGCAGGCCGGGGCGGGGCGGCACCTGGTGGCCTCGCTCGCGGCGGCCCGGCGGGAGCTGGACCCGGAGCGGACCGTCGTCCACGTCTGCACGCCTCCGGTCGCGCGGGTCGAGGTCGTATCGGAACTGCTCCGACTCGGCTTCCGCAAGCTGCTGCTGGAGAAGCCGCTCGCCGCGGGACCGGACGACCTGGCACGGCTGCTGGCGTCGCTGCGGCAGGAGGGCCTTCGGCCGGACCTGCGAACGGCCGTGGTGGCGCCGTGGTTGGCGAGCACCCTGACCGACCGGCTGGCCGCGCTCGTGGCGGGCCGAGGTGCCGAGGAAACGCAAGGCCCCCGGTCTGCGGTGGGTGCCGCCGCGGGTGCGCTGGATACGCTGGGCGCGCTGCGGCAGATCTCCGTCGTCCAGGACAAGCCGCGTTTCCAGCGCTCGCTGGCCACCTCGGGGCACCCGACGGCGTTCGACGTGGAGGTCCCGCACGCGCTGGGCGTCCTGCTCAGGCTGGCCGGCGACGCCGAGGTGGTCTCCGCCGGCTGTACCGACCTCCGGGTGGACGGGCGGTGCCTGCCCCGGCTCGGTGGCGCCACCCTCGCCCTCGCCCACCGCGGCGGCGTACGCAGCGTCGTACGCTCCGACCTCACCTCGCCGGTGCGGGAGCGGCGGATCACGCTGCTGTTCGAGCACGGCACCGCCGTCGGCCACTACCCGGCCGACTCCTACGACCGGTACGCCCAACTCCGGCTCACCGCCGCGGACTCGGCCACCGAGCGGCGGGAGGTGTTCCGCGACGAGGCCCTGACGGAGTTCATGCTGCGCGCCTACGCGTACTTCGGCGGCGACGGTCCCTGCCCCGCCACCGTCGAGCAGCAGGCACGGGTGGTCGAGCTGCTCGGCCGGGCGAAGGAGTTGGCCGCTGGCGCTGCCGCTTCCCCTTCCGCTGCCCCCTCCGTCGCCGCTGCCGCTGCCGCTGCGGAGATTCCGCTCCAGGGAAGGGAGTTGACCGGTGTCCGCTGAAGCCGTGCGCCCTGGGTCCGTGCCGCGCCCCGGGCCGCCCGTCGACATGTCCACCGCCACGTCCACTGCCGCGTCCGCTGCCACGTCCGGCGGCGTCGCGCTGACCGGGATCGGCGACGAGGCCGCGCTCGGCATCGAGGGCCAGATCGAGGCCGTCACCGCGCTCGGCTGGCGCTCGGTCGAGCTGCGGACCGTGGACGGGACACCGCTCGCCGAGCTGTCCGCGGCCGCGTTCGACCGGGTCGCCGGGGCGCTCGTGGACGCCGGGCTGTCCGTCGTCGCGGTGGACGCCCGGATCGGCGGCTGGGCCCGGCCGGTGACCGGCGACTTCGCCGCGGACCTGGCCGAACTCGACGTCCTGGCCCGGCGTTGCGCCCGCCTCGGCACCCGCTACGTGCGGGTGATGTCGTACCCGAACCCCGCCGACCCGTCCGACGGCGGCCTCGACGCCGCCGCGTGGGAACGCGAAGTGCTCGGTCGCGTACGGGAGTTGTCCACCCGCGCGGCCGCCTCCGGGCTGACGCTGCTGCACGAGAACTGCGCCGGCTGGGCGGGCAGCGACCCGCACCGCATGGTCCGCCTGCTGGAGGCGGCCGGCCCGGGCCTCGCCCTGCTCTTCGACACCGGCAACGGCCCCGCCTACGGCTACGACGGCCACCGGCTGCTGACCGACCTGCTGCCGTACGCCGACCGGATTCACCACGTGCACATCAAGGACGCCGTCCTGTCCCCCGGCGGCGCCGTCCGCTACTGCGTGCCCGGCACCGGTGACCTGCGGGTCGCCGACAGCGTGCGGCTGCTGCTGGCCCACGGCTACCGGGGCGCGCTGTCGCTCGAACCGCACGTCGCGGTGCGGCCGCACGAGGACCACCGCGACCCGGCCGAGGAGTGCCGCGCCGCGTTCGTCCGGTGCGGCCTTGCGCTGCGGCGCCTGCTCGACGAGGCCCACGCGCCCCCGACCGCCGCCGTGGCGAAGGATCTTGAGCGGCAGGAGTCCGCCCGGTGAACCTGCTCAGCTTCGCCGACCACACCTTGCTGCTCGAGCTGCTCGCCCTGCCCACGGCAGGCCCGCTCGAGTGCGGCCCCGGCGCGCCCGCCCCCGAGCTGTGGGCCGCGGGACGGCGCTACGCCGAGGCCGCCGCCGCGCTCGGCTTCCACGTGCTCCACCACGCCGCGGCGCCGCCCGACTGCCTTGCCCGCGACGACGTGCCGGTCCTCGTCCGCCGAACCGCCGCCGCGCAGCCGGAGTTCCTCGCCTGCCAGCCCAGCCTGGTGCTGGCGCTCGGCCCGGCGGACGCGCCGCACGAGCGCACCGTGATGTTCAACGTCCACCTCGACACCGTCGCCGGCGTCGAACCGGTCTCCTTCGACGGCGCGCGCTTCCACGGCCGCGGCGCCATCGACGCGAAGGGACCGGCCGTCGCGCTGCTGGCCGGACTGCGGCGCGCGCTCGGGGAGTTGCCCGGTCTCGCCCGGGACACCCGGGTGCTGATCCAGGCCGTCGCCGGCGAGGAGGGCGGCGCGCTCGGCACCTTCGGCACCCGCCCGCTGGTCGAAGCCGGGCACCACGGGCGGCTGAACGTCTTCTGCGAACCCACCGGCGGCCGCGCCCTGACGCGCTGCACCGCCGCGATGACCGCGCTCCTCAGCGTCCACGGCGACGACGCGATCGACGACCGCCCCGCGGCCGGCCACAACGCCACCGTCCTGCTCGGCTTCCTCGCCCAGCACCTCGCCGCCGTACTCGACCCGGAACTGGCCCCGGCCGACGGCCAGTTGTGTGTCGCCGGCCTGCACACCGGCACTCTCCACAACCGTGTCCACGGGCGCGGGCAGCTGCTCCTCAACCTCTCCTACGGTGCGCCCGCCACCGCGCGGCGGCTGGAGCGTTTGGTGCGCGAGGCCGTCGACGACGGCCTGCGCGCCTTCGCCGCCGTCTTCGGCCGGACCCGCCGGTTCGCCCGGACCGCCCGCGACGCGCCGGGCATCGTACGGCTGGAGTGGCTCAAGCGCGGCCTGCCCGTCCTCGGCGGCGACGCGTCCCCCTGGCTCGGGGCGCTCCTGGAGCGCGCCGCGATCCCGCCGTGGCCGGCCGAGGAGCCCGGGTTCACCTGCGACGCGATCTGGACGTCCGGTGTGGCGGGCGCGCACTGCGTCGTACTCGGCCCCGGGAGTCTCGACGCCAACCGGGCGCACGCGGAAGGGGAGTTCGCGGACCTCGCGGGGCTGGAGGGGTTCGCGGCGACGGTGCCGCGGCTGCTCGGCGCCTTCCGTACGTCCGCGCCTCCCGCGCCGCCCGCTGCGTGCCCACCGCCGTCCGCCCCGTATGCCCCCTTCTCGTCCAGCCCGTCCAGCCCTTCCGCCCCGTCCAGCCTGTCAGGAGAAGACTTCCCGATGCCGTTGCCCAACCCACCGTTGTCCGGCTTCCCCGCGCAGGCACAAGCGCAGGCACAGGCGCCGGCGCAGACGTCCGACGGCACGGTGCGCCTCGCGTACGACGACCTGCTGGCGTTCGTCACCGACGTGTTCGTACGCTGCGGCGTGCCCGCGTCGCGCGCCGCCACCGCCGCCGAGGCGCTGTGCTACGGCGACCTGTCGGGCATGGACTCCCATGGGCTGGCCAACCTCACCCGCCAGTACCTGCCGCTGTTCGAGCAGCGCCGGACCGATCCGGCGGCCGAACCGGAGCCCGTCACCGACCTCGGCGCCGCGCTGCGGGTGGACGCGCACCGGGCGCTCGGCCTGTGGGCGGCGGCGGAGGCGATGGACCTCGCCGTCGAGCGCGCCGAGCAGTTCGGCATCGGCCTGGTCAGCGTGTACGGCGCCACCCACTTCGGCTGCGCCGGCTATCACGCGGCGCGCGCGGCCCACCGCGGTCTGGTCGGCCTGGTGGCCTCCAACTGCGGCGGCCAGCGCATCACCCGCCCGCCGGGCGGCCAGGTCACGATGCTCGGCACCAACCCGCTGGCCATCGCCGCGCCCGCCGGGCCGCACCACCCGTTCGTCCTCGACATGAGCACCACCGTCGTGCCCACCGGCCGCGTCCGCGCCGCCGCTCGCGCCGGACGGCAGGTGCCGGAAGGCTGGCTGACCGGCGACGACGGCCTGCCCGTCACCGACCCCGCGGCCTTCGACCTCGGCCGCGCGCACCTCGGCTGGCTCGGCGGGACTGCCGAGACCGGCGTGTACAAGGGGTACGGGCTCGGGCTCGCGGTGGAGGTGCTGGCCGGGCTGGTGAGTGGTTCCGGCCTCGGTCCGGCGCCGGCGGCGCTGAACGGCGACGGCCGCCCGTCCGGCCGCGACGACGACATCGGCTACCTGGTCGCCGCGATCGCCCCCGCGCTGCTGCGCCCGAAGGAGGAGTTCGCGGCGGACGCGGGCGCGCTGTTCGGCAGCCTGCTGGACTGCCCGCCCCTCGATGTGGCTTCCCCCGTGCGCTACCCGGGGTGGCCCGAGGGCGAGCGGGCCCGCACCCGCCGCGCCACCGGGGTGCCGATCAGCTGCCGCCAGTACCGGGAACTCGCGGACGTGGCCGAGAAGTTCGGGCTGACCACGCCGGTGCCGCTGAACCGTACGGGTGCGGGTGCGGGTGCGGGTGCGGGTGCGGACGAGCGTGCGGGCGCGGACGAGTGTGCCGGTGCGGACGGCGCCGCGCACCTGGACGGTGTGCGCTGATGGCCCGCCCCTCCGTCGCCGTGGTCGGCCTCGGCGTCATCTCCCGCTTCTACCTCGCCGCGCTCGACGCCTCCCCCGCCGTGCAGCTCACGGCCGTCTGCGACCGCGACCCGGCCGCATTGGCGCCCTGGACGGCAACGGGTCCGGGAACGCGTACGGCCGAGGACCCGTCCGGCCCGGTCCTCGGCTACCGGGACCACCACGAACTCCTCGCCGCACACCCTTCCCTCGACGGCGTCATCGTCACCGTCCCCAACGACGCCCACGCCCCGGTCTGCGCCGACTTCCTCCGCGCGGGCGTGTCCGTCTGCGTGGAGAAGCCCCTCGCCCTGACCAGCACCGCGGGCGCCGAACTCACCGCCCTCGCCGGGGAGTACGGCGCCACACTCCTCACCGCCTTCCACCGGCGCTACAACTCCGCCGTCGGCGCGCTCGTCGCCCGGCTGCCGCGGAACGTGCCCGTCGAGCAGGTCACGGTCCGCTACCTCGAACGCATCGAGGAGCATGTCGGGCCCGACCGCTGGTATCTGGACCCGGTCCGGTGCGGCGGCGGATGCGTCGCCGACAACGGTCCCAACGCCTTCGACCTCGTCCGCCTCCTGCTGGGCGAGGTGACCGTCGAACGCTCCCGCATCCGCCGCGACGCCTCCGGACTGGACCGCCAGGCCACGATCGCGCTGCGCTCCCCAGACGGCACCGCCCGCGCAACCGTCGAGCTCGACTGGTCCTATCCCGGCGAACTCAAGGACATCCAGGTCACGTTGGCCGACGGCTCCGTCCACCACGCCGACATGCTCGCCGGCCACCACGGTTTCAAAGCCTCGCTCCACCACGAGTACGAGGCGATCGTCGCCGACTTCGCCCGCCGGCTCGACGCCCCGCCCCGCCCCGACCGCGGCGGCGCCGCCGCCCTGCACCTCGTCGAAGCCGCCTACGACCGCGCCGAACCCTGGCCCCCCGGGCCCGTACCCTCCCACCCCCGACCGGCAGAGGCACCCGCATGCTGACCCCAGCCCCCACCCCACCACCGAGGCCGGCCACCGCACCGACGGCCCTTCGCGAGAACGGCGCCAAGCGGACCGTCCACGGCAGCCTCGTCAAGATCCTCCTCCACCGCCGCGACGACCGCGGCATGACCCTGGAACCCCACGCCAGCCGCTGCGTCCGCGCGGGCGAGGTACACGAACTGGTCACCACCGACCACACGGACCCCGCGCCCGGTGCCCGGATCGACCGCGTCGGCTTCCTCGGCTTCGTCGAGCTGGAGCGCGGCGGCGTCATCGACCGCGGCGACACCGTACGCATCGGGGACCACACCGTCGGCACCGTCCTCGGCTTCGACGCCTGCCACTTCCCCAACCACTACAACATCCTCATCCGCACCGGCACCCCCGTGACCGGCCCCGACCTGGGGCTCTCCCCGGAGCAGCGGGTGAGCTTCGAACAAGCCGCCTCTGACCACTGACCCCCACCGTGGAAGGCCCACCCCCATGTCGAACCTCAACCCCACCGCCGCCGCCCCCGACGCCCTCCAGGCGCTGACCGACCTCAGCCGGATCGCCGGCGACGGCCTCGCCCCCGACCTCGCCGAACTCGTCAGCCTGCACGTCTCCCAACTCAACGGCTGCACCTACTGCACCGGCCTCCACCGCAAGGGCGCCCTCGCCGCCGGACAGTCCTCGGCCAAGCTCGCGGCGCTGGACGGGTGGGCCGACTCGGCCGAGTTCACTCCCGCCGAGCGCGCCGGGCTCGCCCTCGCCGAACACCTCACCCGGCCGGTCGGGGGCACCGTCCCCGCCGACGTCCACGCCGAGGCCGCCCGCCACCTCGGTGACACCGCGACCGTCCGCCTGACCTGGACGATCGCGGCCACCAACGCCTGGAACCGCATCGGCATCGCCGCCACGAGCCTCAACCAGTAGCCCTCCCCGCGGCCCGACCGACCTCCCGTCAGGCGCTCTGGTCCAGGTCCAGATCGCGCGGCGTGGTGCTCAGTTCGTCACCGAAGTAGGCGCCGACACCGCTTGTGCCCATGGTGACGGACCCGAAGTTGACGGTCCCGGTGCCGGTCAGCCCGGTACCGGTGCCGTGCAGCACCCACACCGCGCCGTTCCCGCCGTTCTCGTCCGGGTCGCCGATCACCACCTGGGCCGGGTCGGACGACTCCGCGGGTATCACCCCCGTCACCGCCCCGAACCGGTCCCCGCTCTCGGACACCCCGGGCACCCCGGCGGAGTTCTGGCTGAACACCTGCGAACCGGCCCCCGTCACCCCCTTCGCCGTCCCGCGCAGCAGGACGAACGAGCCGGCATCCGTCAACCCGTCGTAGTCCTCCCCCGGTATGCCCGCCACGATGTCGGCATACCCGTCCCCGTTCACATCCCCGACCGCAACGGACGCCCCCATCCGGTCCCCGGTCTCACTCACACCGGGCACCCCCGCGGTGTCCTGGTTGATCCACTGCGGCGCCAGCGTGCTGCTCTGCCCACCGGGCCCGCCGTACGCGACCGCCACCGCGCCGCCCTTCACCGGCAGGTCCTCGTCGCTGTCGTAGAAGTCGGTGCTGTGGCCGAAGACGATGTCGCCGTAGCCGTCCCCGTTCACATCACCGATCGCCACGCTCTGGCCGGGCAGCCGCTCCCCGCCCGCCTGCCTGGCATAGCCGGCTGACGTGAAGCCGTTCGCGCCGCCCAGCAGGATGTACCCACGATACGCGTCGGACTCGTCCGTGTCCGTCACCAGCGCCACCAGGTCGCTGATGCCGTCCCCGTTGACGTCCCCGGCCGCGATGCTGTGCAGGATCACCGTGATCCCGCTCGCCACTTTCCACAGGTCGAGGTCCGACACCGAGGCGACCTTGCCGTCCCTGCCGATCCCGGACAGCGTCCACAACGACTGGTCACCGTGGGACGTGACCAGCTCCGGCCGGCCGTCGCCGTCGAAGTCCCCGGCCTGGAGGAACCCACCGACTCCCGCGCGGGCCGTGGCACCGGTGTCAACAGCGGTGGCGTCCCCCAGACCGGACGGACCGCCCCACAACACCGTCACCATGCCCGCGTCGACACCCGACGCACCACTGCCGACGTCCTCGCCCGACGCACCGACGACCAGATCCGTGTAGCCGTCCCCGTCGAGGTCCACCGGGACCACCGTGGACCCGAAACGGTCGCCCGTCTCCGACGCACCCGGTATCCCCGGGCTGTCCTGGCCGAACAGATAGTGCTTCGCCTGATCCACGCCCCCGGCCGCTCCATACACGACCGACACATAGCCCGCCGCTGCCTTCCCGCTCGCCGTACCGTTCGGCGAACCGACCGCCATGTCGGCGTGGCCGTCCCCGTTGAAGTCGACCACCGGCACCTTCCGCGCCGTCCCCGCCTCCACTCCCACCGCCCCGGCGGGAGCGGCCGCCGCGCCTGCCGCTCCCGCGGCAACAGCCATGACAACGGCGACCGCCGACGCGACCTTGCGTCTGCCACCGGAAATGCGTCGAGACATATGAGCTCCGTTCCACCGCCACCGGACCGACCGCCGCCCGTACTCCAGGCGAACTCCCGGCGAACACCGCACCGTACGACTCGCCACCCGCGCCAACAGTTGTACGGCCCGCCCCCGACGCACCCGCCCTCCCCCGCACCTGCTTTCGCCGTTCGGGTACCCGAGGTGCTTGGATGAAGGCAACGGCGTTAAGGGGAGGAAGCGTTGTCGGATGCAGCAGAGCCCGGGGAGACCAACGAGTTCGCAACACTGTTGCTCGAACTCAAGAACCGCTCCGGCCTGAGCTACGGAGCCCTCGCCAAGCGGCTGCACATGAGCACCTCCACCCTGCACCGCTACTGCAACGGGACCGCGATCCCCACCGAGTACGCCCCGGTGGAACGCCTCGCCCGCGCCTGCCGCGCCACCCCGCAGGAACTCGTCGAACTCCACCGCCGCTGGGTGCTGGCCGACGCCATCCGGCGGGCCAAAGCCGCGCAACCCGCCCCGCCCCCACCCCCACCCCCGGCCCCAAGCGCCCCGATCCCGGCACCGGAGCACCCCGGCCCCGACAGCCCGGAAGGCTCGGACACGCCGGACGACTCGGACCGCCCTACCACCGGCACGACCACCGCCCCACCGGACCAGCCGGGCCAACCGGCCCACCTCGCGGCACCGACCGCTCCGGACGAGCCCGTCGTCTCCAGCCTCCCGAGCAGCCCCACCTCCCCGCGCCGACGCCGCACCGCTCTGATCGCGTCCGCCGCAGCCGCCGTCATCCTCGCTACTGCCACGCTCGTCACCCACCCCTGGAGCGGCAACGACCACGACTCCCGGGACCAACAGGCGGTCGGCGCCACGGCGAACAGCACCGCGAACGACGCCGCGCCACCCTCCCCCACCTCCTCCCCAACCAGCCCTCACCGCACCCCCACCTCCTCCCCGTCGACCAACGGCTCCGGCGCAACCGGCACTCCGCATCCCAGCTCCACCCCCACGACAACCGCTCCTCCCGACACCCTCGGCAACGCCACTCCTGTCACGGTCGGCGTCCGTCCCTACGTCTACGACAGCCCGTGCAGCCAGCACTTCCTCGTCGACAGCGAACCCGCCCAGGTCGGTCCGCCGGCGGGCGAACAGGACGCCACTCGCTGGGCCGCGGCCTACGGCGCCGTCTCCTCCGACGAGCAGCGCGTCGCCCTCACCGTCCAGGGCACAGGCTCGGAAACCGTCGTCCTGGAGGCCCTGCACGTCCGCGCCCTCACCAAGAGCGCACCGCTCGCCTGGAACGACTACTCCATGGGCGTCGGCTGCGGCGGCGGCGTCGACTCCAAGTCCTTCGACATCGACCTCGACAACGGCAGCCCCACCGTCACCGTCAAAAACGGCCAGCGCGACTTCCCCTACAAAGTCAGCGAGTCTGATCCCGAGGTCTTCTACGTCACCGCCCATACCAAGGCACACGATGTCCGCTGGGACCTCACCCTGGACTGGTCCAGTGGCAGCCACCACGGCACCGTCCACATCGACAACAACGGCTCCGCGTTCCGCACCAGCGCCGATGTCGACCGCCCCGGCTACGACTACCCGCTCGGCAGCAGCGACTGGATCACCCGCGACAGCTGACCAGCGCCGACCCGTACGCCCTCCGGGACGCCGGGGGGCAGCGCCGTGCCGCTCACGGCATCCGGCCACCCCGCTCATCTCCCGTTCTCTCCCCATCTCGCCCCTCCCTTCTGCCGTTTCACACCCTCTCCGTAACCCCTGCACCACGGACAGCATCGGACACCACCGCGCGCACAACGGGCCCAGTCCCACCTCTCACACCTCCCGACCACCACCGAGGATTGGTCTGGACTATTGACAGGTTCAGACCATTTCCGTTTGAGTGCTGCTCCCGGTCCCACTTCGCACCCCCCACTAGGAGTGGTCACGTGTCCAGACAACGGTTCATCGCCTTCCTCACCGCACTCGCGGTAGCGGTCGGCCTGGCTGTCCTGGTCCCCTTCGCATCCACCGCCTCGGCCGCCGACTGCGCGGCCGCTTGGAGCTCCTCCTCCGTCTACACCGGCGGCCAGACCGCCTCCTACAACGGGCACAACTGGTCGGCGAAGTGGTGGACCCAGGGCGAGACGCCCGGTGCCGCCGACGTCTGGGCCGACCAAGGCGGCTGTGGCAGTTCCTCCGGCGGCTCGACCGGCGGCAACGGCAGCTGCAGCTACCCCGCCTGGGTCGCCGGCCAGAACTACGTCACCGGCGACATCGTTCAGTACAGCAACGGCAGCGACTACATCGCCACCCACGACAACCCGGGCTACGACCCCACCATCAGCACCTGGTACTGGAGCCCCTACACCTGCTCCGGCGGCGGCACCACGCCCCCCAGCAGCGGCGGATTCGTGGTCAGTGAGGCCCAGTTCAACACGATGTTCCCGAACCGGAACCCCTTCTACACCTACGCTGGGCTCACCGCCGCCCTCAGCGCCTACCCGGGCTTCGCCACCACCGGCAGCGCCACCGTGCAGAAGCAGGAGGCCGCGGCCTTCCTCGCCAACGTCAGCCATGAGACCGGCGGCCTCGTCTACATCGTGGAACAGAACACCTCCAACTACTCGCACTACTGCGACACCAGCCAGTCGTACGGGTGCCCGGCCGGCCAGTCCGCCTACTACGGACGCGGCCCCATCCAGCTGAGCTGGAACTTCAACTACAAGGCTGCCGGCGACGCGCTCGGCATCGACCTCCTCGACAACCCCAACCTGGTGCAGACCGACGCGGCCGTCGCCTGGAAGACCGGCCTCTGGTACTGGGACACCCAGACCGGGCCCGGCACCATGACCGCGCACAACGCCATGGTCAACGGCGCCGGCTTCGGCGAGACCATCCGCAGCATCAACGGCAGCGTCGAGTGCAACGGCGGCAACCCGGCCGAGGTCCAGGACCGCGTCAACGCCTACGAGAACTTCACTTCCATCCTCGGCGTCCCCGCCGGAAGCAACCTCTCCTGCTGACCTGAGCCCAGCTCCACCCGCGCCCCGCGCACAGACGCGTCCCGCCCCAAGCGGGGCGCGTCAGCGCGTGGCAACGACGATCCTCCAGAACACACCGCCGCCGGAGCATCACCGGCCGCCGACCGCACTCGCCGCCAGGGCCACCGCAGGAGCAGCACCAAACGTCGCGCCCGCGCCACCTGCCGCTATCTCCTGCGAGCCGGCGCCGCTCACCCGCTCACGAACTCCCTTCACGAAGAAGCGCGTGAACACCACCGGCAGCCCCAACCCCACTATCTGGGCGCCGACGCACGACAGCATCCCGGAGTCCACAGCCTCGCAGGCGAGGGTGGCGACCGCGCTGAGCGCGAAGCCGACCGCCCACACGCCGGTCAGCACCCCGCAGATGCGGCGAAACACCGGAGACCCCCAAACCGCCTGCGGAGTACGGCGCTTGGCAATGCCCAGGACGAACGGCCGCCGAACGAGCAGCGTCACCGCCGCTATCAGCGCCGCCAGCCACGCCGGCGACAGCCCACTCGCATAGTCGCGCACGGGCGCGTGCGGGTCGACGAAGGCCACCGCGGTCAGCACGCCGAAGTAACCCACCGCGCCGAACTCCAATATCTGCGCGTCCGCGGGCACGCCGGCTCGGCGGTCCTTCGCCAGGAACAGCGCACCCAGCGCGAGTGAGAGGAGCGCCGCCCACGACCAGACGAGCCCCGATACAGCGGAGAACACGATCCAGGGGAAGAAGCCCCGCAACTGGCTCACGACAGCCGTCCTTTCCGTTAATATGCGAATTCACGGTCTCGCGGGATTTCCCGCTGCTCGAAAATGTACGGGCGAGACCGCGCCGTGTCGTCCACCCCAGGGTTGATTCGCAGGTGGAGAAATTTGTCCACCCTGGCTCCACCCGTGGGTTGACGACATATCGCGCAGCGCGTCGTAGCGTTGACCAAAACGAAGGCGAATCGCGCTTGTTCGGCACGGCCGTTCCCTCGTTTCCTTCCCACGGCTCGAACACGAGAATGCGAGGCCGCCATGTCCATGAATATCAACCAAATTCGCCGTCGGCTCCGAGGCCGGCGCGAACTCCCCACGATCACGCCGGAACCGCCCACGGACCGGCCTTCCCGGCCCCAGCCCCCGCTCCCGCCCCCGCTCCCGCTCCCGCTCCCGCTCCCGCTCCCGCCCGGACGATTCAACGAGCCGCGCGCACGCGCGATATAGCGGACAACCACGGGAGCCCACCACGCACCGCGGTCAGCGCGGTCAGCGCGGTCAGCGCGGTCAGCGCGGTCAGCGCGGTCAGCGCGGTCACCGCGGTCACCGCGGTCAGCGTCGCGCCCCACCGAGCTTCCACCGCCGCACGGCGCTGCCTCGCAGCGCTGCCTCAAGCGTCGTTGCGGCTCTTCCACCGGAAAGTGAACAGACACAGCAGCAGACCACCGACGCACCACGCGCCGAGAACGAGGGCGGTCCGGCCGAACTCCCAGGCGCCGGAGGGTTCGAGGGCGGCCGCGGCCTGCGGGAGGAAGACGCCGCGCAGACCTTGGCAGAGCCATTTGAGTGGAAAGAACGAACCGACCGTGAGCATCCAGTGCGGAATCGTGTCAATCAAGATGTAGACGCCGGAGATGAACTGGAGCACCAGGAAGGGGAGAACGACCACTGAGGTGGCACTGCGACCGGACCTCGGCACACTGCTGATCGCGATGCCGAGAAGCGCACAGCCGGTGATGCCGAGTACGAACACCCAGCCGAAGGTCAGCCACTTGACGGGCGTGGAGGGCAGATCCACACCGTACACAGTGGTGCCGAAGACAAGAAGGATGGCCGTTTCGAGGATACCCGTGGTCAAGACCAGCCAGATCTTTCCGAGGAAGTACGCAGCCGGCGGCATGGGGGTGCCGCGCAGTCGCCGCAGGACTTTCTCGTCCCGCTCGATGGCGATAGAGATGCCCAACGACTGAAAGCTGGTCGACATGATGCCGGAGGCGATCATGGATGTGACGTAGTACTGGGAAGCGCTGGTGCCGGTGTTCTTCATGTTGTCGCTGAAGATCGAAGCGAAGAGGAAGAGGAAGATGATGGGGAAGGCGAAAGTGAAAACAACCTGCTCGCGCTGGCGGAAGAAGAGTTTGATCTCCATCGCGCCTCGCAGCAGGCCGAGTTGCCAGGCCCCGGGCAATCGCACACCGCCAGCGGCGCGGCCGGGCCCCGCGCCAGCACCGGCCTGCGGCCCAGGGCCGCCGACATCCGCCGGCCCGGCAACGGAAGTGGGCACGGTCTCGGACCCGGGAGCCGGCGCAGGACCAACGCCGGGCATGGGCACCGCCCCGGGGTCGGCCACGGACACAGGATCAGCGACGGACACAGAGTCGGACTCGAACGTGGGAGCGAGCCCGACGCGGAACCCGGACCCGGCAGCGGGCGCGGCTGCGGCCACCGGCTCAGGGCCACCCTCGGACGCGGGGCCCGCGCCAGCCCCAGGGGGACCCTCGAACGTAGGGCCCGCGCCGACCACGGCACCGCCCTCGGAACCGCCCACGGAAGCAGGGCCACCCGACGCCCCTGGTTCAGCTGCGCCCCCTGGCTCGGCCCCGGCCTCGGCCCCCGGTTCAGGACAGTGCTCGGGACCACCCTCGGGATCACGCCCGGGACCACCCTCGGGACGACGTTCGGGATCACCGTCGGGGCGACCCTCGGGATCACGCTCGGGAGAAGGAACGGGAGCAGTCATCGCGGGGGCTCCTGTCCGATGAGGCGCAGGTAGACATCCTCGAGGGTCGGTTGGGTGACCCGTAGCCCGGGGATCTCGCCGTCGAAGCGCCGGGCGAGTTCGGTGATGGTCCGGGTCGGGGTGTCGGCCTCTTCGGCGCGCGGGGTGCCGTCGGGTCCGGTCCAGTGCACGGTGGCGCGTGCGTCGGCTCGGCCGGCGAGGGTGCTGGGGGTGCCCACGGCGACGACGCGGCCCGCGGTGACCACGGCGAGCCGGTCGGCGAGGGCTTCGGCTTCTTCCAGGTAGTGGGTGGTGAGGATGATGGTGGTGCCCTCGTCGGCGAGGGAGCGGATGAGTTCCCAGAACTGGCGCCGGGCGGCGGGGTCGAAGCCGGTGGTGGGTTCGTCGAGGAGGAGGAGTCGGGGGTTGCCGATGACGCCGAGGGCGACGTCGAGGCGGCGGCGTTGGCCACCGGAGAGGGCCTTGACGCGGCTGGCGGTTTTGGATTCGAGGCCGACCAGCGCGATCACCTCGGCCGGGTCGCGGGGGTGCGGGTAGTAGCGGGCGAAGTGCCGTACGGTCTCGCCGACGGTCAGTTCGCTGACTGCGGACTCGTCCTGCCAGACGATGCCGACCTGCGCTTTCCATGTGCGGTCGGCGGTGGCGGGGTCGGCGCCGAGGACGTTGACCTCGCCGGCGTCGCGGGAGCGGTGGCCCTGGAGGATCTCCACGGTGGTGCTTTTGCCGGCACCGTTGGGCCCGAGGACGCCGAACACCTCGCCGGTGCCGATGTCCAGGTCGAGCCCGTCGACGGCGAGTACGTCGCCGTAGCGCTTGCGGAGCCCCCGTACGTGTACTGCATCCCCCTTTGACATGTGAACAGTGTGCCGCGCGGCGGGAGTCCGTTGAACGGGATCGACGGAATGGCGTGAGGGCCGGTGTACGGGGGTGGCTGGTGGGGGTGGGCGGGTGGTTGAGGAGGGGGGTGGGTCGGCGATGTGTCCCGGTTGGGTAACGGGCGGACGGTGCGCGGGGTTCGTCCTTACTCTGACTGTCCTACCGGGTTCGCCAGGGGGCTCCCGGGTTCGATCTGGGGACGTCAGGGACATCATGAAGCGATTTCGTATGCTCGCCGCAGGGGCCGTGGCCGGGGCTGCTGTGGCCGGGGCGGTGCTGGTGCCGACGCCGGCGAGTGCGTCGGCCGGGTCCGTGCACCTGTACAAGATCTACTACAACAGCCCGGGGGTGGATCAGCGGACGAACGCCAGCTTGAACGCGGAGTATGTGCAGATAGCGAACACCACGAGCAAGGCCGCGAATCTGAAGGGGTGGACGCTGACGGATGCGTCGAAGCACAAGTACAGCTTCACGAATTACACACTTGGCGCACACAAGACCGTGACCATTCACACCGGTAAGGGGCGGAACACGGCGGCGAACCGGTATCAGGGGCGCTCGGCGTATGTCTGGAACAACGACAAGGACACGGCGACGCTGAGGTCGGCGAAGGGCGCCAAGGTCGACAGTTGCTCGTACAACTCGACGCGGGTGGCCTACAAAATGTGCTGACGCCGGTCGGGCGGGAGGGCGGTCGGCCAGAGGGACAGTTGGCCGCACTCCCACCGTTTTCGGGCGGGACCTTTGGTGGCCTTTGGCGGTCATGCCGCACCAATGCCCCATCAATGCCGCAAAGGCGAGCCGCACGCGGGAGCACCTTGGCAGGTATTTGACACACCGTTAAATCCACTCGTAGAGTCATCCCCCGTCAACTCGGAGTAATTCCCCATGCCATGGGCGGCGCAGAGCGGAATTTCCGTTGTGGCGCGTCCCAAGAGCCGTGACCACCCCCGCTCCGTGCGGGGAGACGGCTTGCCCCTCGGCCACGGGGATACGCACCGACGATGGAGATCGAGGACGGGGATGCACGGTGATGGGCCGGCGCCAGCGCGAGCCACGGAAGAGATTACGGACCCCGTCCTTCGAGGGGCGGTACATCTGGCACTCCGCGGCCGACGACCGCCAGTTGGCCGACGCGTGCGTGGATGTGCAGGCCGGCCGTTATCTGAGCACGTCGGAGGTCCTGCGGGCGGCTAAGGACGACTTCGGGTTGCGTGCGCACCGCTCGCTGGTGCTCGCCGCCGAGGCATGGGACTCGGACCTGACGGAGCGTTGGGTCGCCGAGGAGCCGAACGCCGAGTCCGCGCTGTTATGGGCCCGGGTCGCGGTCCTGCGTGCGGTGCGCGCCGCGGACACCAAGGATGACCGCGCCACCGCGCTGTACCGGATCGCCCACACCGCCTGCCAGCAGGCGGCGGAGCACGCGCCGGACGACCCGACACCGTGGGTGGCCCAGTTGTCACTGGCCCGCTTCCACCGGTCGTTCGACCCGGCCCCGCAGGGACTGTTGACCGCACCGCCCGGCCCCTGGCGGCTGCTGCACCACATCCTGCGGCTCGACCCCTGGAACCGCGAAGCCCACCACCGCTTCCTGTCCATCTACTTCCCCCGCAACGGCGGCAAGGCGTCCGAGGTCTGGGACGTGGCGGCCTTCCTCAGCCAGCGCGCCCCCAGCGGCTCGGCGCTGTCCCTGCTCCCGCTGGTGGCCCTGGTCGAGAACTACAACCCCTCGGCGCCGCTCGCCTACAAGTTGTGGGAGCAACCGCCCTGGAGCACAGCGGCTTTGGGCATCTACCACAAGTGGCTCCCCCACGTGCCCGAGTACCGCTTCACTCCGGTGGTGGACCTGTCCTACCTCGCACACGCGCTGGTGATGGCGCGCAAGGAGTTCGAGGCGCGGGCGGCCTTCATGCTGATGGGCCCGTACGCCTCACGCATGCCCTGGAGCGCGTTCGGCGCCCCGGAGGAACAGCTCACGAAGGCCCGCGAGGCGTGCGGCCTCACCGTGCCCGGCAGTCCGTGAGCCCGACCTGTACCGACCGATCGACCGAGCCCCCCACCAGAACGGATAGTTCGCATGTCCGACCCCGCACTGCACACCCGCTCCGGCAGGACAGACCAGGCGCCGCCGGCCGCCCTCGACGACGACGCCACGCTCCACGCGATGGGCTATCCGCGGAAACTGACCCGCCGATTCCGGGCATTCGACAATTTCGCCATCTCATTCACCATCATCAACATCATATCCGGCATCTTCTCCGCGTTCGGCATGGGTATGGCCGGCGGCGGGCCACGCATCCTCGTCTTCGGCTGGATCGGCGTGTCGGTCATGGTGCTCTTCGTCGGCGCCGCCATGGGCGAGATCGCCTCGGCCTACCCGACCAGCGGCGCCCTCTACTTCTCCGCCGGCAAGCTGGCCAAGCGGCACAGCGGCGCCTGGTCCTGGTACACCGGCTGGCTCAACTTCATCGGCCAGGTCGCCGGCACCGCCGCCACCGACTACGCCGCCGCGACGTTCATCCAGTCCTACCTGGCCATGCAGTGGGACTACACCCCCACCCTGCACAGGACCGTCCTGATCACCGCGGTCATCCTGCTGGTGCACGCCCTGCTCAACACCTACACGGTGCGGTTGGTCGCCCTCATCAACCGGATCTCCGTGTGGTGGCTGATCGCCGGCCTGCTGATGATCGTGATCTCGCTGGTCACGGTGCCCTCCCACCACCAGCACCCGGGCTACGCGTTCCACTACGCCAACACCACCGGCTTCCACAGCGCGCTCTACGCCGGGCTGCTCGGCCTGCTGGTCACCAGCTGGACGTTCACCGGGTTCGACGGCAGCTTCCACATGTCCGAGGAAACCGTCCAGGCCACCGTCAACGCGCCCAAGGGCATCGTGCGCGCCATCGGCTACTCGGCCCTCACCGGCCTGGTGCTCATGCTCGCCCTGGTCTACTCGATCCACGACTACGCCGGCGAGGTCTCATCCTCCGCCCCGCCGGTGCAGATCCTGCTCGATGCCCTCGGCCAGGGCCTGTCCAAGGCGATCCTGGTCGTCATCATCGGCGCGATGCTCTTCTGCGGTCTGGCCAACATGACCTCCAACACCCGGATGATCTTCGCCTTCTCACGGGACGGTGCCATGCCCGGCTCGCAGCTGTGGCACTCGGTCTCCCCGCGCACCCGCACCCCCGTCAAGGCGGTCTGGCTCGCCGCGGCCTCGTCGCTGGTGCTGGTCCTGCCGGGCTGGTGGTCGCACACCGCGTTCAGCGCCGTGGTCAGCGTCAACGTGGTGGGCCTGTTCCTCTCCTACGGCATCCCGATCTTCCTGCGGCTGCGGCTGAAGGACCAGTTCGAGGCCGGGCCGTGGCACCTGGGGCGCTGGAGCACACCGGTCGGCATCGTCGCCGTGGTGTGGATCATCACCAGCAACGTGCTGTTCATGCTGCCGCAGGCCACGCCGATCACGGCGACCACGTTCAACTACGCGCCGATCGCCCTCGCGGTGGTCCTGGTCATCGCGACGCTGTGGTGGTTCGCCACCGCCCGCAAGTCCTTCCACGGGCCGGTCAGTTACGGCGGCCCCGACGAAGTCGCCGCGATGGACCTGGTCTGAACGAGCCCACCCGGCACCCAGCAGCCCGACGCAGGACCGGCACCCGCCGGCGGAAGGAGCAGCACGCATGCCGACCGACCTCATCGTCACCCAGGCGACCCCCGCCGAGTGGGACGAGATCGTGGCGTGGACCGCCGCCGAGGGCTGGAACCCCGGCCACGGCGACGCGGCCCACTTCCTGCCCAGCGATCCGGCCGGCTTCTTCGTCGGGCGGCTGGACGGACGCGTCGTGTCGGCCGTCTCTGTCGTCGTGTACTCCCCGCAGTACGCCTTCCTCGGCTACTACCTGGTCCACCCCGAACTCCGCGGCACCGGCCTGGGCCTCGCCACCTGGAACGCCGCCCTCCCCCATGCCGCCGGCCGGGTGATCGGACTCGACGGGGTCCCGGCCCAGCAGGCCACGTACGCGCGTGCCGGGTTCGTCCCCGCCTACCGCAACGTCCGCCACACCGGCCGCCCCCGTACGTCCGGTGCGGCGCCGGACCCCGCCGCCCTCGCGGTGGCGCCGCACCACCACCCGGCGATCGCGGCGTACGACCGCGGCTGCTTCCCCGCCGCCCGGGCCGGCTTCGTCTCACGCTGGCTGGACGGCCCCGGGCACACCGCCCGGGTGCTGCTCGGCGCCGACGGCCGCGTCCGCGGGTACGGCGTGATCCGCCCGGCGCACCAAGGCCACCGCATCGGCCCGCTGTTCGCCGACCGCCCGGAAGACGCCGCGGTCCTCTTCGACGCGCTCGTCGCCACCCTGCCGCCCGGCGCCGAGGTGGCCATCGACGTGCCCGACCGCTATCCGGCCGCCGCCGAGCTCGCCACCGACCGCGGCCTGACCGCCACTTCGGAGTGCCTGCGGATGTACACCGGTCCGGCCCCGGCCAGCCGGGTCGAAGCGGTCTACGGCACCACGACCCTCGAACTGGGCTGACCCCAGGGCCGAACGGTGCCCCCGGACCCGGCGGCTACGGGACGGCGCCGCGTGAGCGCACCACCACGAAGGCCACCGCCGAGGCGGCCACCACCGCGGCGGACGCGAGGAAGACCGAACCGGTGCCCGCGAACCCGGCCAGCGCGCCCAGCGCCGCGGCATCCACCGCCTGGGACAGGTCCATCGCCATGAAGAACGTCGAGTTCGCCAGCCCGCGCCGCGACTTGTCGGCGGCCAGCACCGCCAGCGCGCTCATCCCGGGCTGCGCGGTGCCCATGCCCCAGCCGTAGAAGGCGCCGCCGGCCATCAGCACGGCCAGGTCCGGCGACCAGTAGACGAGCAGCAGTCCGGCCACCACCGCCAGGATGCCCGCGGCGATGGTCCGCGTCACACCGAACCGCCGTTGCAGCCGGCCCCCGCCGATCCGGGCCACCGCGAGCATCACACCGCTGGCGGTGAAGAACAGGCCGGAGTTGGCGATGCCGCGCCCGGTCGTATAGGCGGCCATGAACGTGTTGATCGCGGCCACGCCCGACATGATGAAGAACATGATGGCCGCCGGGCGGGCCGCGTCCCGGTCCACCAGCCGGCTCCACCACGGTGGCCGGGCGGCGTCGGCACCGGCACCGGATTCCCCACCGGTAGCGGGCGCCTTGCCGGCAGCCCCGCCCGCACTGGCACCGGCACCGGCACCCGAACGCGCGCCCCCGCCCGTACCCGAGCCGGTATCCGCGTCCGCCGCCGCACCCGAGCCCCCCGCCTCCCGCTCCCGCCGGTGCTGCGCGGCCACCCTCCCCAGCGGCAACCGCACCAGCAGGTTCACCCCCGCCAGCACGAACACCACCACGAACGCGGCCCGGTAGCCGTACGCGTCCACCAGCGTCAGCGCCAGCCACGGCGCGAAGATCTGCGCCACGGTCTGCTCGATGCCGAGGTACCCGATCCCCTCCGACATCCGGCTCTCGGGGATCAGGTCGGTGGCGAGCGTCATCACGGCGGTGCCGTTGAAGCTGAACCCCAGCCCCTGCAACGCGCGTACGGCCAGCAGCAGCCACACCGGCAGCGCCAGTACGTAGAGGCCGGTCGCGACGAAGTAGAGCACCGAGCCGACGAGCATGACGGCGAACCGGCCGCGCACGTCCACCAGTTGCCCGGACAGCGGCCGGACCACGACCGCGGCGGCCATGTAGAACGTGGTGGTGAGCCCCGCCTCGGTCAGCGACACCCCGTTGTGCAGGGCATACAGCGGGACGACCGTGATCAGCATGTACGTGCAGATCCGCAGCAGCCCGTTGGCCGTCATCAGGCTCACGAACGGCAGAGTGAAGATCGGTTCCTGCCCCCGCCCGGCCACCGCGACGGCGGTGGCCGGCTCCGCGCTCGCGTCACTCACGCGTCTCGCTGCCTCTCCTCGGTCTCCCCGCCCGCGGAAACGCGACTGCGCGGATTTTCTTACCGTCGGCAATTACCTTAGGTCATTAGTTTGACTAAGGACAGCCCGGACGGAGGTACGGCGGCGGAGACCGGTGGACCTACGGCGACGGTGGCCGCCGGCGACGGAGCCGGCGGCGAGCCCTCTTCACGGCAGGGTCAGCACCCGCGGCCCCTCCTCCGTCACGGCGACGGTGTGCTCGATGTGCGCGGCGCGGCTGCCGTCGACGGTCCGCAGGGTCCACCCGTCGGGGTCGGTGACGTACGCGTCCCTCCCACCGGACATCAGCATCGGCTCGATCGCCAGCGCGAGGCCGTGCCGCAGCCGGTAGCCGCGGCCCGGGCGCCCGCGGCCCGGCACGGACGGGTCCTCGTGCATCTGCCGCCCGATGCCGTGGCCGCCGAAGTCCGCGGGCATGCCGCAGCCGACCGCGCGCGCCACCTCGCCGGTCGCGTGGCCGATGTCGCCGATGCGGTTGCCGACGACGGCGGCGGCGATGCCCGCGTCGAGCGCGCGCCGGGTGGCGTCGATCAGCTCGACGTCCTCGGGGCGGGGGGTGCCGACGATGAAGCTGATGGCGGCGTCACCGGTCCAGCCGTCGAGTCGGGCGCCGCAGTCGATGCTCACCAGGTCGCCGTCGCGCAGCCGGTAGCCGTCCGGGATGCCGTGCACGATGGCGTCGTTGACCGAGGCGCAGATCACCGCGGGGAACGGGGTGGGCGCGAAGGACGGCCGGTAGCCGAGGAAGGGCGACGTCGCGCCCGCCTCGGCCAGTACCGCGCGGGCGGCCTCGTCCAGTTCGGTGAGTGACACGCCGACCGCGGCGGCCGACCGCGTGGCGCCCAGCGCGTTGGCGACCACCCGCCCCGCCTCGCGCATCGCGTCCAGCGCCTCGTCCGTCTTGATCTCGACCATGGGCCGTTCTCCCCATTCTCATACCGGATAAGTATCCCGGTATTAGTATCACGTCCATGGTGCGAACTCCCCTCACCCCCGAAGAGCGGGCCCGCGGCGAGCGCCTCGGCGCCCTGCTGCGCGCAGCCCGCGGCGACCGCAGCATGACCGCCGTCGCGGCGGCCGCCGGCATCTCCGCGGAGACGCTGCGCAAGATCGAGACCGGCCGCGCCCCGACCCCGGCGTTCTTCACGATCACCGCGCTCGCCGGCGCCCTCGGCCTGTCCGCCGACCGCCTCGCCGCGGAGTGCGCGGCGCCCGAACACGAGCCCCTGAGCGCGTAAGGGCTCGGCACCCCGCCCACTACGGCAACCGCCCGCCCGCACCGCCCGGCCGAAGCCGGACGACACGAGCGGGCGGTGCGCCGTGCCGCGGCACCCCTCACGCGGCGGCGCCCCTCACGCCGCCGCACCCCCTCACGCCGCCGCGGCCGCCTCCGCGATCTGCTCCGCGCTCGGCGCCAACCGCGGCGACAGCGCGGTGACCGCGATCGCCACCACCATGAACGCCGCCGCCACCAGCAGGCCCCGGTGGAACCCGGCCACCAGCGCGTCGCTCTGCGCACTGCCGTGCGCCAGGTCGGAGGTGGTCTTGGAGGTGGACAGCGTGGTGACGACGGCGAGCCCGAGCGCACCGCCGACCTGGTTGAAGGCGGTGACCACACCGGAGGCGGCACCGGCCTCGTGGGCGGAGACGTCGGCGACCGCGGCGATCTGCGCCGGCACCGCCACCGACGTGATCCCCGCGCCGAACAGCAGCAGTCCGGGCAGGAGCTGGCCCGCGTACGGCCCGTCGGCGCCAGCCGTGGTGAGCAGCAGCAGCCCCGCGGTGCTCAGCAGCGCGCCGCCGATCTGCACCGGTCGGGTGCCGAACCGGGTGACCAGCGGGGTGGCCGCGACCGCGCCGAAGATCGCGGTGCCGCCCATCGGCAGGAACTCCACCCCGGCGTGCAGCGCGCTGCCGTGCCGGACCTGCTGGAGGAAGATCGCGGTGAGGAAGAACATCGACAGGAAGCCGGCGCCGTTGAGCGCCAGCGCGCCCCCGGCCGTGCTCAGCGCACGCGAGCGCAGCAGCCGCAGCGGGACCAGCGGCGCCACGGCGCGCGACTCGACCACGACGAAGCCCGCCAGCATGGCGGCCCCGGCGACCAGGCAGCCGATCACCTCGGGCGAGGACCAGCCGACCGGCTCGGCGCGCACCACGCCGTAGACGACCGCGAGCAGGCCGCCGGTGCCGAGCAGCGCGCCCGGCAGGTCGAACGACCGGGTGCCGGTGCGCGGCGGGAAGTGCCGGACGAACATCGGCGCGGCGACCACCAGGCCGATGACGATCGGCACGTTGACGATGAACACCCAGCGCCAGCTGAACGAGTCGACCAGCACGCCGCCCGCGACCACACCGAGGGTGCCGCCGAGGCCGGCGAGCCCGCCCCAGATGCCCATCGCGATGTTGCGGCGCCGGCCGTGCTCGAAGGTGACGGTGAGGATGGACAGCGCGGCCGGGGAGAGCAGCGCGCCGCCGAGCCCCTGCACCGCGCGGGCGGCGATCAGCAGTCCGGGCGAGCCGGCCAGGCCCCCGGCGAGCGAGGTCAGACCGAACAGCACGAGCCCGGCGACGAAGATCCGGCGCGCCCCGAGCAGGTCGGCCGCGCGCCCGCCGAGGAGCAGGAAACCGCCGAAGAGCAGGGTGTAGGCGCTGATCACCCATTGCAGGCCGTCGGTGCTGAAGCCGAGGTCGGAACGGATGTCGGGGAGCGCGACGTTCACGATCGTCACGTCGAGCACCACGATGAACTGGGCGAGGGCCAGCACGGTGAGCGTGGCCCAGGGACTGCGTCGCATGGCGTCTCCGCAGGTAACTGGTGTGAGCAGATCCGGACAGCCCGGACCGGGCGGGCACCCGTCGATGTGTACGACGTATGCTTACGGAGTCACCATACATGGAATGTGTACGCCGTAAACCATGGGCCCGACGCAACGGCCCCGAAGCACCGGAAACGACGGGGGAAGGCGGATGCCGGCGCTGCGTACGATGTACACCTACGAGTTGATCGGAAGGCGAGAGATGGCCGCGCACAAGCGACTCAACCGCGACGAGCTGATCGCGACGGCGCTGGCCGTGACCGATGCCGACGGACTGGACGCCGTCACGATCCGGCGGGTCGCGCAGCAGCACGACGTGACGCCGATGGCGCTCTACCGGCACTTCCCCGACAAGGACGGCCTGCTCGACGCGGTCGCCGAGAGCCTGCTCGCCTCGGTCGAGCTGCCCGAGCCGGACGACCGGCCGTGGTACGAGCAGTTGGAGGACACGCTGGCCGCCGTGCTCACGGCACTGGTGCCGCATCCGAACGCCGCCGTGCTGCTGCTCACCCGGATCACCGGGAGTGAGCCGGGCCTCGACCTCACCGAGCACGTGCTCGCGCAGCTCGACGCCGGGGGAATGAACGTCCAGCAGTCCGCCGACAGCGCCTGCCACGTGCTCACGGCACTGATCACGCTGGTGGTCGGCGAGCCCGGGAAGACCTCCGGCGACGCGGAGGACCAGGAGGCCGCGGTGCGCGCCGACCGGGCCCGGCTCAGCTCCCTGTCGCCGCGCCGCTATCCGCACATCGTCGCCGCCGCCGAGCCGCTGTCGGCGTGCGTGAGCGCCGAGTCGTACTACCGGCGCGGCGTCGAACTGATCGTCACTGGCCTGCGCGGCCTGACCGGCGCCACACGGCCGTCGGCAGGGTGACCACGGCACGCCCCGGCCCCGACTCCCCACCCCGGCCCGCCCGTTCCGCCCGTTCCGCCTGCTCCACCCCTTCCGGCCCGGTCCGCACCCCGGCGGAAGGCGGTGCTCGCGCCTGCTGACGCGCCCCGCCCGCACCGCCCGTCCCGAACGCCCGCTCCGCACCAGGGACATGCGGCGCGACCCCGCCGGCAGCGGCGGGTACCGAGAATTAACTCCGAATACCTTCTGCGGTCAGATCTACGCGCGTATCTTGAGCGCGTTCGCGCGTGTCTCCTCCTCCCTCCCCGGGGGCGGTGCGCCCGCGGCACCGTAAATCGCCCACCGCACAAAGGAGATCCACTCCGGTGTCGCACTCCCCTGAGGGCGCCTCGCGCCCCGCGAGACCCGGTACGACCGGCCCGGCCGAACCGGCCGCGTCCGCCACGCCCACGCCGCGCCCGGCCCTGCTGCGCAAGCGGGTCCTGCCGTTCGGCATAGCCGGCGCGGTGGTCCTGGCGGGGATCGGAGTCCACTCCGCCTTCGCCACGCCGTCCGCCGACGCGGTCGTCGCCGAGGTGTACGGCGGCGGCGGCAACTCCGGCGCCACGTACACCAACGACTTCGTCGAGCTGGCCAACTCCGGTGCCTCCGCGCTGGACCTGAGCGACTACAGCATCCAGTACCTGTCCGGCTCGCCGACCGCGACCTCCAAGTGGCAGACCACCGCGCTGACCGGCTCGCTGGCCGCAGGCGGCCGCTACCTGGTCGGCGAGGCCGCGGGCACCGGCGGCACCACCGCGCTGCCGACGCCGGACGCCACCGGCACCATCGCGATGTCCGGCACCTCCGGCACCATCGCCCTGGTGCAGGGCACCGACGCGCTGACCTGCGTGACGGCCGCCGACTGCGCCGCGGACTCCCGGGTGAAGGACCTCGTCGGCTACGGCACGGCCGTGGTCCACGAGGGCAGCGGCCCGGCCGCCGACGCGAGCAACACCGCGTCGGTCGCGCGCGGCGCCGGCCTGGCCGACACCGACGACAACGCCGCCGACTTCACCGCGGGCGACCCGACCCCGCAGAACTCCGCGGGCACCGGCGGCAGCGACCCGACGTCGCCGCCCACCACGCCGCCCACCACGCCGCCGACCTCCCCGCCGGCCACGGTGAAGATCCACGACATCCAGGGCGACACCCGGGTGTCGCCGTACGAGGGCAAGGCGGTCAGCGGCGTGACCGGCATCGTCACCGGTGTCCGCGCCTACGGCTCGTCGCAGGGCTTCTGGTTCCAGGACCCGAACCCGGACAGCGACCCGCGCACCAGCGAGGGCATCTTCGTCTACACCAGCTCCACTCCCACGGTCTCGGTCGGCGACAGCGTCACCGTCGCCGGAACGGTCTCCGACTACTACCCCGGCGGCTCCACCGCCGGCGGCCAGGCCGTCACGGAGATCACCAAGCCCACGGTGGCCACGGTCTCCAGCAACAACCCGGTGCCCGCCCCGGTCGTGCTGGACGACAAGGAGGTGCCCGACTCCTTCGCACCCAGCGCGGGCGGCGGTTCCATCGAGAGCCTCCCCCTGCGCCCGTCCGAATACGCGCTCGATTTGTATGCTTCCCTCGAAGGGATGAACGTCCAGATCGGCAGCAGCCGGGTGGTCGGCGCCACCGACCCGTACTCCGAGCTGTGGGTCACGGTGAAGCCGAAGCAGAACCCGACCAAGCGCGGCGGCACCCTCTACACCGGCTACGACGCCCCCAACTCCGGCCTCCTGATGGTGCAGTCGCTCATCCCGACCTCCACCTCCGCGTTCCCGACCGCCAACGTCGGCGACACGCTGAAGGGCACCACCACCGGCCCGCTGGACTACAACCAGTTCGGCGGCACGTACGCGCTCCAGGCCCGCACCCTCGGCACCGTCAAGAGCGGCGGGATCACCCCCGAGGTCACCGCGAAGGCGTCGTCGGACCAGGCGACCATCGCGACGTACAACGTGGAGAACCTCGCGCCGGACAACGACCAGTCGAAGTTCGACGCCCTGGCCAAGGGCCTGGTCACCAACCTGCGTTCGCCCGACGTGGTGGCGCTGGAGGAGATCCAGGACAACGACGGCGCCAAGGACGACGGCGTGGTCGCCGCCGACCAGACGCTGACGAAGCTCACCGCTGCGATCAAGGCGGCCGGCGGCCCGAGCTACCAGTGGCGTGAGATCGACCCGGTCAACGACAAGGACGGCGGCGAGCCCGGCGGCAACATCCGCTCGGTGTTCCTCTTCAACCCGGACCGGGTGAGCTTCGTCGACCGCGCCGGCGGCGACGCGACCACCGCGGTCGGCATCACCGGCACCGGCGACAAGACCGAACTGACCGCCTCCCCCGGCCGGATCGCGCCGAACGACTCCGCGTGGGACAGCAGCCGCAAGCCGCTGGCGGGCGAGTTCACCTTCCGCGGCAAGAAGCTGTTCGTGATCGCCAACCACTTCGACAGCAAGGGCGGCGACCAGGGCATCGACAGCCGCTTCCAGCCGCCGGTGCGCAGCTCCGAGGTGCAGCGGGTGCGCCAGGCCATCCTGGAGCACGACTTTGTGGCGCAGTTGGAGGCCGCCGACCCGAAGGCCGACGTCGTCGTCCTCGGCGACCTCAACGACTACCAGTTCTCGCCCGCGGTGACCTCCCTCACCGACAACGGCAAGGCGCTCACCGACCTGGTCAACACCCTTCCGGCCGCGGAGCGCTACTCCTACGTCTACGAGGGCAACTCCCAGGTGCTCGACCACATCCTGGTCAGCCCCGGCCTCGGCAAGCACGCGGACTACGACGTAGTCCACATCAACTCCGAGTTCGCGAACCAGACGAGTGACCACGACCCGCAGATCGTCCGGCTGAAGCCGTAACTCCCCACCGCACAGCGGTTCCCGGACGGCCGGCGGCGGCAACGCAAGTTGCCCCGCCGGCCGTTCGCCGTTCGCCGTGCGGCGATCCTGCGATCCTGCGATCCTGCGACCACCCGCCGCGGATCAGCCGCCGCGGACGAAGAGCGCGACCGCGTCGGCGATGATCGCGTCGACCTGGTCGGCGGGCATGCGGCGCGAGGTCACCAGCGCGGCGATGCCCTGGAAGGTGGCCAGGACGATCAGCAGCAGGCGCTCGGGGTCACCGGGCCGCAGCCCGCCGGACGCGTGGCCGCGGCGGACCAGCTCGTCGATCAGCACATACGGGCGCTCGTACGTCTTCGTGTCCGGCCCCTCGTCCTGCTTGACCGACATCATCAGGCCGAGCAGCGCGGCGTGCTCGGTGGCGAAGCGGACGTAGCTCGTCGCCACCGCGCGGAGCTGCGCCCCGAAATCCTCTCCCGCGCCGTCCGCCCCGTCCCCCGCGTCCCCGGCCTCCGCCCCGCGCACCTTCCCGCGCGCCTTTCCGCGTACCTCGTCGACCGCCGCGGCGATGTCCGCGCCGAGCCGGGCGAAGCCGACCTCCGCGAGCGCGTCGAGCAGCGCCTGGCGGTCGCGGAAGTGGCGGCTGGGGGCGCCGTGGCTGACCCCCACCTGGCGCGCGAGGTCGCGGAGCGCGATCTGCTCGGCCCCGCTCTCACGAAGGGTGCGCTCGGCGGCCGCGAGCAGGGCGGCGCGCAGGTGTCCATGGTGGTACGGGCGGTCCGGCATGCTGCCAGCATACGACGATGTTGTCATTGACATCATTGTAGGCAGCGCCTACTTTGGAGGGCATGACGACATTCACCTCCTCGGACCTGCCGGACCTCGCCGGCCGTACGGCGATCGTGACCGGCGCGAACAGCGGCGTGGGCCGCGCCACCGCCCACGCGCTCGCCGGAGCCGGCGCCCGCGTCGTCCTCGCCGTGCGCGACGTCGCGAAGGGCCGCGACGCGGCCGCCCGCATCCCGGGGACGACCGAGGTCCGCGAACTGGACCTCGCCGACCTCGCCTCCGTACGGGACTTCGCCGCGCGCTGGGAGGACCCGGTCGACCTCCTGGTCAACAACGCCGCCGCACCGCCGCCGTCCGGACTCCGGCACACCGCCGACGGGTTCGAGCTGCAGTTCGGCACCGGCCACCTCGGCCACTTCGCCCTGACCAACCTGCTGCTCCCCCACGTCACCGGCCGCGTGATCACGCTCGCCTCCCAGGCGGAACGGTTCGCGCACCTCGACCTCGCCGGACTCGACGCCCTGGCCGCGATGAACCGCGGCCCGGCGCAAGGGAGTCCGGCATCCGCCCCGTACAAGCCCTCGCGCGTCTACGGCCAGGTGAAACTGGCCAACCTCCTGTTCACCGCCGAGTTGCAGCGGCGCCTGACAGCCGCCGGGTCCGGCGTACTCGCGCACGCGGCGCACCCCGGCTACGTCGACACCGCCATCTACCGCGAGAACGGGCGCGTGTCCAAGGTCATGCTGCGCCTGCTCGCGCAGAGCCCCGAACAGGGCGCCCTCCCCGTCCTGTACGCGGCCGTCGCCGACCTGCCCGGGAACAGCTTCACCGGCCCCCGCCACCTGGCCCACATGCGCGGGTCCGCCGAGCTGATCCGCCGCTCCGAGGCGGCGCAGGACGCCGAACTCGCCGGCCGGCTGTGGACCCTGTCGGAGCAACTGACCGGCGTCGGCTGGCCGCTGGGGTCCGACCGGGCCGGCTCCCCCGTGTGAACCGCCGGGCAGGGCAAGCTGGGGACCGACCGACCAGACCCCACCCGAAGGCGCGAACGATGACCCCACCGAGCCCGAGCCCCAACTCCAGCCCCGACCCCAACCCGGCTGCGTCCACGGCCGCACCGCACCCGGTCGACCACGAACTGGTCCGCGCGGCCACGGCCCTCGCCGCCACCGCCTGCCGGGGCGACAACCACACCGTCGCGGCGGCGGGCCGCGCCCGGGACGGCCGCATCGTCACCGCCGTGAACGTCTACCACTTCACCGGCGGCCCCTGCGCCGAGCTGGTGGCGATCGGCGCCGCCGCGACCCAGGGCATCGACGACCTCGTGGCGATGGTCGCCGTGGGCGACCGCGACCGCGGGGTGATCCCGCCGTGCGGCCGCTGCCGCCAGGTGCTGCTCGACTACTTCCCCGCGCTCCACGTCGTCGTCGGCCCCGCGGACCGGCTGCGGTCCGTCCCGGTCGCCGAGTTGCTGCCCGAGAGCTACGTGTGGGCCGACCACCAACTCGACGCGTCCCAAGGCGCGCCCGAATAAAGGGAGTTACGATCGAAAGGTGGCGCGCAGCAGCTCCCGGCCCCGCCGGCTCACCGTCGGTGACACGACGTTCCTGTGGTCCGTCCGGCACCGGCACGACGGCGAGCCCGGGCGCTGGACCGACTGCCGCGAAGTGCTCTGCGTGCGCCGGCTCGACACGCGCGGCGGGCTGCGGATCGTCTTCCGCGGCGGCCCCGGCCGGCTCGTCCCCGACGGCTACGCCCCCTCCGGCGCCGTCGGCACCGCGGACGGCCCCTGGCTCAACCTCCACGAACCGGGCACCGTAAGGGCGTTCCTCGACGAGGCCACCGCACGCGGCTGGGACCCCGCCGCCCCGGCGCCCCAACAAGTCGACGGCTGGCCCCTGTTCAGCGCCGCGGCCGCGCGCAGACGAAGCACGGCACCTGGTGCGGCCTCGGGTGCGCCGCCGCACCGATCCCCCTGAGGCCCGGCGCCGGGCGCGCCAGCCCCTACGCCGCGCCCGCCCCACGCGAGTTCATGACCGGGGTCGGGCCCTACGCGGACTCCACCAGGTCGCGCAGCCGCTCCAGGTCGGCGGTGACCATCGCGGCGTCGCGCGCGAAGTCGGCGTCGCTCGTGCCCGGTTGGCGGCGCAGCGTGAAGACCACCACGCTGCCCACGCCGTCGGCGATCACCCGGACCGGGTTGTGGACGGTCTCCCCCGACGGCAGTGTCACGTCGTGGTCGAGCACCCCCAGCTCGTTGTGCGGGGCGAAGGCCACCACGACCCGGCCCATCGGCGAGTCCGCCGCGACCCACTCGCCCCCGACCTGCTCGATCGACCCGCCCAGCCCGCGGGCCCAGGCGGGCAGGTTCGCCGGGTCGGACGCGTACGCGTAGACCTCGCCGACCGCGCGGTCGATGTACACCCCGATATTCCGTGACCCCGCACCGTCGTTCGCCATACGCCCGATCCTAGGGCGGCCCGCCCTCCGCCGTCGCAGGCCGCGCGAAACGCGCCGCCGGCCGCCGCACTCGGCGGGCGTGCCTCCCCCCGGGCACCCGGGCATCCCCGGCACCCCGGCCCCGCAGGAGCCCGGCACCCCGGATGCGCGGGGCGGGAGTTGCGCAGGGTTTGTGTGGGACGCGCCTGGCGTCGGGGACACGGGTTGACGGGGCGAAACCGGGGCACTAGACCTTCTGTCTGACCAGAAGAGAGCGCTCTCACAGAGCGGTGCGGCCTGTACACGGTCCCCCACCCGGACAGGAGCAACTCATGGCAGCAGTATGCCCGCGGCAGGCGCGGGAGCCGGGTCGCAAACGGTTCCGGCCGCCCCCGGCCCGCCGCGAACCGCCCGCGTGGCCGGCCGCGCGCACCGGGCCGCGGCGCGCCCCGTGAACCGCGCACGCCTTCCGGTCACTTCGGCGCCGACGGGCGCTACCCCCCACATTTTCCGATCGGGACAGGAGACCACATGTCCAGCGGACCACTGCCAGAGCAGGAGATGACGCAGGGCGCCCCGCCGCTGACCGGCCGGGCCGCGCGGCGGCGCCGCAGGTCGCGGGCGCGGCTGGCGCTGACCGCGGTGGCCGTCGCCGCGCTGAGCCTCGCCGGGATGACCGCGGCGACGGGCACCGGCAGCGCGGCAGCCCCGGCCTCGCACGCCGCCGTCGCCGTCGCGCCCAGCGACGTGCCCGCGCCCCCGGCCGGCTTCACCACCACCTGGAGCGACGACTTCAACGGCGCCTCCGGCACCGGCGTGCCCTCCTCGGACTGGAAGTACGACACCGGCCCGGGCAGCAACTTCGGCACCGGTGAGATCGAGACGATGACCGACAGCACGTCGAACGTGTACGAGGACGGCAACGGCCACCTCGTGCTGAAGGCGCTGCACGACGGTTCGGACCCGGCCTCCGGCTGGACGTCGGGCCGGATCGAGACGCAGAGCGACAGCTTCGGCGCGCCCGCCGGCGGCGTGGTGATGATGCAGTCCTCGATCCAGCAGCCGGATCTGACCACGGCCAACGGGGCCGGCTACTGGCCGGCGTTCTGGATGCTCGGCTCGACGCTGCGCGACGGCGTGACCTGGCCGACCTCCGGCGAGGTGGACATCCTGGAGGACATCAACGCCCGCAGTTCGGTCTTCGGCACCCTGCACTGCGGCACCAACCCGGGCGGCCCGTGCAACGAGTCGACCGGCATCGGCTCCGGCGAGCACGCCTGCTCCGGCTGCCAGACCGGCTACCACACGTACGCGGTGCAGATCGACCGCTCGACCTCGCCCGAGCAGATCCGCTGGTACCTCGACGGGCAGAACTACTTCACCGTCAACTCCACCCAGGTCGACGCCACCACGTGGGCGAACGCGGTGGACCACCCGTTCTTCATCATCTACGACCTGGCGATGGGCGGCGGCTTCCCCGACGCGTTCGGCGGCGGCCCCAACGCCTCGACCGTCTCCGGCGGCCAGATGAACGTCGACTACGTGGCGGTCTACAACAAGGCCCCGTAAGGCCACCGGTCGCAAGCGCCACCGCACGGGACGCGGGGGGGGGGGGGGGGGGGAGAAGGA